>JBAXMH010000156.1:0-11701 GCA_037134395.1 Chloroflexales bacterium | reverse complement strand
CGATAGCCGATAGCCGATAGCCGATAGCCGATAGCCGATAGCCGATAGCCGGACACCAGCGACTATTTTCATACGGAGAAAATGGCGCAGGCTTGTAGATTATATGCCCTAACAAGGCGGTTCAGTCATAATGCAACATTCCCGTTCAGTGTAGCGTCCCACGGACAGAACGTAAACTGCGCCGAGACATCACACAACCAAAGGACACATACCATGAATATCAACCAGAAGCAGACCCGCGTCGCAGGCATCGCCCTGATCGCCATTGGTGTCGTTGCCGTCTTCCACCTGTGGTGGATTATTCTACCCGCATTGCTGGCCGCCGGTGGTGTCGCGATCTACCGTCGCCAGCGCGCCCTTGGCCGTACGAACGATGCCGTCCAGGGCGCACTCTGGGGCGTCGGTCTGGCCCTGCTACTGCTGATCCACTTCATCTTCCCCGGCGTCCTGCTGCTCGGCGGAGCCAGCCTACTGCTGCGCGGCCACGAGCTTGAGGCCGACCAGCGGGTTCATGGGATGCTTGCCACCATCATGAGCCGCCGTGTCCCGGCCCAGCCCCCGATACGGCCAGTCGCCTCGACACGGGTGACAATTGTCAATGTCGAACAGCCGAGTACGGGCGAGACGGTTCGTCTGCGGTAAGACGAGCACAAAAAGGGGCGGGGAAGGCGCATTGCCTTCCCCGCCCCTTTTGTGCGTCTTGGGAGCTGACGTTGCCAGCAGTATCAGTCTTGGGCGCAGCCCCGATGGTATAATAGCGGGCGCACTCTGGGGATAATTTGAGGATACGCCATGATCGCATCACTGCGCGGCACGCTCATCCATATCGGCGTTGACCATCTGGTGGTAGAGACAAACGGGATCGGTTGGCTGGTCTACGCACCGCGCACCGTGTTGGGCGCATCTGGGGCCGAGGGCGATCCGATCTTCCTCTACACGCAGATGATCGTTCGCGAGGATGCCATGACGCTCTACGGATTCGCTACAGTGGCACAGCGGGCGCTGTTCGAGAGCGTGATCGGGGTGGGCGGGGTGGGCCCGAAGGTGGCGCTGAGTCTGCTCTCATCGGGCCAGCCCGACGAGATTCGCACGGCCCTGGCCCAGGGTGATACAGCGAGGCTCTCGCGGGTACCCGGTATCGGCAAAAAAACGGCTGAGCGCCTCGTGCTTGAGCTAAAGGGCAAGATTGATCTCAAGGGTCTTCCGGCCCTCGCGTCCGGCGCGACTCCGGCGGCGACAGGTGTGAATAGCGACCTGGCTGATCTTCTGATCAGCCTAGGCTACAGCGGTGTGGAGGCAGCCTCGGCCATCGGCGCACTGCCCGCCGACGCGCCAGAGGATCTGGAGCAGCGGCTGCGCCTCGCCCTGCGCCACTTTGGCAGCGCATAACCGGCCATTGAATCTACGTATCTGCGTGGTATGATGCGGCATAGGAGACATACGCTAGGTGGATAGGCACATATTTAAGGAGGGCGGAATGGCCGAGCAGACGAACGACCTTGTAGTCACCCCTGTGATTGACCCAGCCCGCTTGGCCGGAGGTAGCCCAAAACGGTACGCCCGCCTCCCGCCGCTCTACAAGGCCATGATCTGGACATCGTTCCTGATCAATGTTGTCCTCCTCATCATCCTCGGCGTGCTAGGTGGAGTGCTGCTCACCAACCGGGGCCAGGTGATCGGCATCGCCGGTAACACGCAGACCTTTGCAGCCAATAACCTCGCGGAGCTTCAGGATGTGGTGGTGAAACTGGAGGGGGCCACGATCAGAACAACGATTCCCCTGAGCCAGCCGCTCTCGCTGGCGGGCAAAGGTATCTTTGTCCCGGTTGATAAAGTGACAGAGGTAACGTTGACCAGGCCAGTGCCGCTGGTGCTAAGCGGTGCCGATATTGATCTGGGCAACGGCAATCGCCTGCGCGCCGACAACATTAACCTGACTTTGCCCGAGGGCACGCCGCTCCAGATTGCCCTGAAGATGAACATCCCGCTCGACAGTGTGGTCATCCCGGTGCAGCTAGACGTGCCGGTGAGCATCCCGCTGGCGGAGACCGAGCTTGGCCCGCAGTTCCGACGCCTGGGGGCAATTGTGGATCGGCTGGTGAACCCGCTCGCGCCACTGCTGCCGATGCCCAAGACCCCACCGGACAGCAGCAAGTGAGCTACGGGTTCGGCCATGTGAACTGCGCTATCACCGGGAAATGGTTCGATCCGCCGTCAGTTCCAACCCATGCGTTGATCGCCCGGAGATCTGCGCTGTGCCAGATGTAATCAATCCGCTGGCTCGACATGCCGAGCCATGAGATTCGTGCGGTATGGCCAAAAACCCTGGGCGGGAAACTCCATCGCAGGGCGCATTGACGGCAGGCGGCGGCGCGGTATAATGAGCGTGTAAGGGGATGCTCGGTTTCGACAGGGAGTGCAAGCCGTAGATTGCAGGTCGTGCCGCCCAGTCACGTTAAAGGGGCAAACGGCAATAACTGCCAACAACACAAACAAATGGGCCCGTGCTTCTTATGGGAGCATGGCCCTCGCTGCCTAATTAGGTAGCGCGCCGTCCTCAGTTCACTCGATGGCTGGGGGGACGGCGTCAGCAAGTCGAGTGCTTCTCGGGTGAACGCCGGTTAGCCTGAGACTAAGATAAGCCGGCTTGCCCAAAGACACCTTTGCCCCCTGTGGGGTCGCGGGCGAGCTCAAACAAGGGGATAAACCTGTAGACGTGTGCGGTCCAACTTTTTGGACGGGGGTTCGACTCCCCCCATCTCCACCAAACAACAACGGCGGCACCTGATACCAGGTGCCGCCGTTGTTGTATTCCCGCCTTGTCTGATCCGGCACTGGGAGCACGGGCGTCTCGACAAAATGGAGCACCGCCTTCCATGCGGTCAGAAACACCATCGCAGGCTGGAAGCCCGCGCTACCAACGGTCAAGCGGTTGAGATACCAAGCGACCGGATCCGACATGTTAGGCTGCTGTCTGATGGACAGTGTAGGGCTGGATCAGGATTTCGGCGGGGATTCCCAACCCATGATGCAACTTCCGGATCATCTCTAGGGTAAGCGGGCGTCGCCGATTGAGGATTTCGGACACACGAGCGCGATTTCCGATATACAGCTCAAGGTCGTGTCGGCTAAGATCGCGACTCTCCATATAGTAGGAGATCGCCTCAATTGGTTCAGGCGGGAGTATTGGGTGTACGTGAGCCTCATACGCCTCAATGAGCGTCACAAGGATGTCCAGCATATCCCCTTCGGGGGTGTCGGGCCGTGCATCAAACAGCGTCTCCGCACGATGAAGCGCCTGGGCGTAATCGGCCTCGTTCTTAATGGGGCGAATATCCATTGATGACGCTCCTCTCGCATTAGATGTTGGCCGCATCAATTTGGTCATACTCGCGGTGTGTTCCCACAAATCGGATGTAGATAATACCAAAATCGTAATTTATTGCGACAATGAGGCGATAGTTGTTTCCACGTATGTTAAAAACGATACGGTTGTTGGCAATAATACTTGCGGTTGCATATGTCTGACGGATGTCTTGGGGGTGTGTCCATGTAGCTTGCTTTGCATCCTGGTACCATGCCTTGAGTGATTGCTCTGCATCGGGGTGACGCCCCCAAAACTCACGAAGCACTTTTTTGGCAATGATACGCATGACATTTCCAATATAACCGATCATGTAGGTCACAGTGTAGCATGTTCCCGTATTGGGATCAAGTGACAGAGATGTACACGATGACACATATTCTCATCTCCACCAAACATATATTGACATCCTGCCCGTTTACGGGTCGGGCGCGTGACGTTGCACCAACCCTGCCGGGGAAGGGCATCCTTGCATGCCTGTGCTAGAATGTAGGCAGACCCCCATCTTCAGCAAGGAGGTTGTCATGCAATTAGCGACCTATGATGAGGCACTGGCCGTTGCCAGACGCCTACCACTGCATGATCGGCTCCGCCTTGCCAGTACGCTGGCGGGCGAGGCCGCAGGCACGCTGGCAGGCGTGAGCGCACCGAACCCGACGACAGATGCGGGATGGGAGCGATGGGAACGCCTACGGTCGGAGTTGAGCGCACGCCCTGTCGGCGCAACCAGCATGGCCGCGCAATTGGAGCGCGACCGGAATGATCGCCAGGCCGCGCTGGAAGGCCGCGATGTATACCCTTGACGCCAACATTTTTATCCGCGATCTCGACACCCGCGAACCCGATCACGCCGCATGCCACGAGCTGATTGGACGGCTCGTGGCACAGGAGATTCCTATCATCGTCCCGCTGATCATTCTCGCCGAAGTCGCGGGTACGGTCAGTCGCACTCGGCGCGACCCCATCGCGGGGCGGATCGCCGCCGCCGCCCTGCGCGACATCCCATGTATCGGATTCCTGCCGCTCGATGAGGCTCTGGCGCAGGAGGCCTCCGAGATCGCCGCTGACTACGCTCTGCGTGGTGCCGACGCGATCTATGTTGCTGTGGCACAGCGCTACACTACCACGCTCGTCTCGCTCGACCGTGAACAGCGCACCCGCGCTGCTTCTGTCGTGACGGTGATGACTCCACAGGAGGCGCTCGCTACGCGGGAATCATAAAAGGCACTACCGCATAAGTCATGCTGTCATCCCAGCCGCCCAGCCCGTAAACGGGCGGGCTAGATTCTGCGAAGGCCGCTGAAGCGGCCTCAGACAGGCCGCTTCAGCGGCCTTCGTCGAATCTAGCCGGGGGATTCAGCCCCGGCGGGCGGTGCCGGGCAGCGTGCCTTTTGCGGTAGGACAATCGGTTGCTTGTCCGTTGATGAGCCGTCGCAGTCGCACAAGACGACAAGGGGAGTCGAGGCTTTAGACAAGGTTTCAGGTTTCAGGTTTCAGCTTGACAGTTGGTAGCGCGGGCTTCCAGCCTGCGTTGGTACTCCTGACCGCCTGGAAGGCGATGCTACATTCACTGCAAACTGTAAAGTATCCACGAACCTTGTCTTAGCCGGCTGAAGCCTTGACTCCGCCTTCACAACCGGAATAGGACTGCTCTATCGCTCAAAAAAACGCAATTCGCTCGCTACGCTCGCTCAGGCGGGGTTCATCCTGCGCTATCCGAGACCACTGCTTTTTGAAAGCTGTACTGACGCCGAAATACAGAACACAGAACACTCGATAAAGTCTTTACACTTTAGAGGTGCCGGGCAAGCCGAAAACCAACGAAAAGATTGAGGTTGTCGGGCGTGTTGTAGCCACGGAAGGCCGCGCGCAGGTTGAGCGGTAGATCGCCCCAGGCGCCACCGCGTAGTGTAAAGAATTTTCCTGCTAGGTCACGTAGATCCTCCCGCCCGTCCGTCGGGTTGTACGGATAAGGGGTATACACGCTGCGCGTCCACTCCCAGGCATTCCCGGCCATATCCATAGCCCCGTAGAAACTGGCCCCACTGGGGTACTGGCCCACCGGCGTGGTTTTGCCAACACCCGCCTCGCTGCTGTTTGCCCGCCCCGCCCCCCAGGTATTGCCCCACGGGTAGATCAGTCCGTCCGGGCCACGCGCTGCCTTTTCCCACTCAGCCTCGGTCGGCAGGCTAAAAGTCTGGCCCATCTGCGCACTCAGCCAGCGCGTGTAGGCCATCGCCTCATACCACGTCACACAGACCACAGGCTGGGTGTCGCCGTTCCATTGGGCGTCACTCCAGCACGAAGGCTGAGTCCTTTTTTGCTCGGTGCGCCACTGCCAACCAGCACTGTCCCAATAGGTCTGATTGGTATAGCCATCGCCCTCAACAAAGGGCCGGAATTGGGCATTGGTCACTTCGGTTTTGCCGATCCAGTAGGTCGGCAGGGTCAGCGTATGCTGAGGTTTCTCGTCGGTACTGGCTCCCGAATCCGCATTAGTACTACCCATCAGAAAGGGACCATCGGCTACCTCGATGAGTTCTGGCACCCAGACGGGCAGTGGGGTGGGAGTGATGGTTGGCACAACCGTTGGTGGTGGCGTCGTCGGCTCTGTGGTAGGTAACACAGCGACGATGGGTGCATCTGTTGGCTGTGCGGTATTCGCCGCAACCGTCGTTGGCGGCACGGTGGTTTGCTGGCCTTGGCCCATGAAGATGAGTGAAAGTATCACGATGCAAGCCACCAAGCCTATCTTCAGAACGAGGGGCAGAGGCAAGGATCGCTTAGCACCCGACGGCGGGCTGGGCTGGATTGGCGCACGCGGGCGGGCAACCGACGGCAGGGGCATCGGTGCAGTCGCCACGGCAACGGGCCGTGCAATCGGGATTGTCGGAGCGACGGCAGGCGGCACATGTACGCTGCTGGTTGCGTCCAGCAGCGCTGCCTTGAAACGAGCCACATCCGGGTAGCGCTGGTCTAAGAGCGGGCGCATGGCCTTTGTCACCGCAGCGGAAACGTGCGCTGCGATGGCCGGGTTCACCTGGCGCAGGGGTGGCAGCGGGTCCACCGTAGCAAGTCGTTTCCCGGCTGAGAGCGGTTCCTGCCCGCTCAGCAGGTGGTAGAGCGTTGCCCCCAGGCTATAGAGATCGCTGCGCTGGTCGGTGTGCTGTCCATCACCACCATATTGCTCAATTGGCGCGTAGGCCATCGTCCCTACGCCGCGCATGGTCATGCGGGTTGTCTGCGTGCCCTGCTTAAGCAGGCCAAAATCCACCAACTTGATTAGCCCATCGGGGGTCAGGCGGATATTGGCGGGCTTGATGTCACGATGCAGGATCGGGCTTTGCCGGGTGTGCAGATAACTCAGCACATCGCAGAGTTGAACCGCATAGCCGAGAACCTGCGGCTCCGGCAGCGGGCCGCGCCGACGAACAAGAATCTCCTCCAGATTCTGGCCCTCGACCAACTCCATCACCAGATAGCCGCTGCCCTGATGCTCAAACCACTCATAATAACGTGGCAGGGTCGGATGGGAGAGACCCTGGAGAATCGTAAATTCGTTCTGAAGACTGCGGATACTCGCGGGGTCAAACGTCTCTTTCAGCGCAAGGAGCAGACCGGGCTGCTGGAGCGACTCAACCGCGTAGACCGCGCCAAATCCGCCGTGGCCGATCATCGTTTGGACACGGTAGCGGCCAATCAGGTCACCGGGGTCGTGGAGTTCGATGGCGTAGCGGAGGGGATTATTGCAGCGCCCACAGGTAGACGTACCGTTCGGGTTGATTGCGCCACAGCCGACACCCGTGCGAAGATCGGAGCAGATCAGCATAGAAGCCCCTGGCGGTGATAATGTGTGCCGGATTATCGTCAGCAGATAAACTGCTGAATACTGCCCACATTATACGCGCCCTGACGATCTGCGCGTTTGGTATGGCGCAGGATTGGTGCAACGTTACGCGCCCGGCCCGTAAACGGGCTGGCTAGATTCGACGAAGGCCGCTGAAGCGGCATCACATAGGCCGCTTCAGCGGCCTTCGTAAACGTAGCCGAGGCATTTACGCCCACGGCACGAGCAACCTGCGATCTTTGCACCAGACAACCATGCGACTCGCGTACAACACCCGATGAGTGTCACGGGTGGCGAAGGCGTCGTGTACAATACCCCGAAACTATGGGGAGGGGAGGAGCGATGAACGGACAATATCGCAAAGACATCCGGCCTGGGCTACGGGTGGCAATCATACGCAAGGACGATCAGCGCACAGGACGGAGGACGCTCGGTGTGGTGAAGGACATCCTCACCTCGGCGGCGCAGCACTCGCGTGGGATCAAGGTGCGGCTGGAGGATGGTCAGATCGGGCGCGTTCAGGAGGTTGAGCCGGCAGTAGTCGGCTAGATAGACGAAGGAGAATCCGATGCCGCGTAAAGCCGCCGCCCCGAACCGCGTCTACCAACTGAAGATCACGCTCAAGGATGGCAAGCCGCCGATCTGGCGGCGGGTTGAGGTGCCGGATGACATCACTCTGTCCAGACTCCATGCGATCATCCAGACCGCGATGGGCTGGACGGACTCGCATCTGCACATGTTCACAGTTGGCCGGACATCGTATGGCGTGCCGGATCCGAACTATGACGAAGATGTCCGCGATGAGCGGCGGATCAAATTGAACCAGTTGCTTACGGAGCCAAAGCAGAAACTCAGCTACGAGTACGACTTCGGCGATAGCTGGACGCATGTGGTACTGCTAGAGCAGGTACACGAGCCAGTACCGGGCGTGCGCTACCCGCGCTGCACGGCGGGCAAGCGGGCCTGCCCGCCCGAGGACTGCGGCGGGGTTTGGGGCTATGCCGATTTCCTCACGGCCATCACTGACCCGGAGCATCCTGAACACGACGATATGATCGAGTGGGTAGGCGGCGAGTTTGACTCGGAGTTGTTCGACTTGGACGAGGTCAATGCAGCACTCTGAGCTTCGCTCTGTGTGACATTATGACAGCGTTACTTCTGCGGTATTGCCTTTTTTCATCGGGTCAGGTTCCCTTTCTGTTGCCTGACCGAGTGACCTCCATAGCGGGAGAGTCCGGATCATATTGCGCGTTCACCTGAGTCTTCACGCCAGGAACGATGTCGTGCAGGAAATGGGCCGTATTCTGTTCCACGACACCCTCATTTAATATCCCAGCGCGACCCAGCAGATGTCTTTGTGACTTCGATCTGGACGGGGAATCGGTCTTTCAGTTCGTCAATGTGGGTGATCACGATGATGCGCCGAAAGTCGTCCTGTACGCCGGTGATCGCTTCGACCATACGCTCGCGACCGTTGGCGTCGAGAGCCCCGAATCCTTCGTCTATCACCAGGGTTTCTAGGCGGGCGCCGGCGCGATGGGCGAGCAGGCGCGAGAGGGCGATCCGCACGGCGAAGTTGGCGCGCATGGCCTCGCCACCGCTAAAGGCGTCGTAGACGCGGGTGCCCAGGGCGTCGGCAATCTTGATCTCCAGGGTCTCGACGGTGTCGCCCTTTTTGGTGTCGCGTTGCATCTCGAAGCTGAGATGCATCTGGTTATCGGTCATGCGCCCGAGCAGACGGTTGGCCTCGTCCTCAATCTGCGGGATGGCCGTCTCGATCAGCATGGCCTGAACGCCCTTTTTGCCAAACGCTTCGGCAAGTTCGGCAAAAATGCCCTGGCGCTGGGCCAGGGCGCGCTCGTTCTCACGCTCGCGCTCAAGCTGGTCGGCGGCAGATTGGGCGGTTTTTAGGTAGCCCTGCTTCTCACCGAGATCGTTCTGCGCTGCCTTGAGTCCGCCACGGGCGCGGCGCAACTCATCGGCCTTGGTGTCGGCCTCGGCCTTAGCGCGGGGCAATTCGCGCAACTCCTGCTCCAGCAGGGCGTCCTCGCGGGTGCGCCGCTCAATCTCGGCATTGTCGCGCACGCGCAGTTGCTCAGCCTGCTCCCGCAGCTTGCGGTCAGCGTCAAGGCGCTGTTCGGCCAACTGAAGTTTGCGCTCCTCCTGCGTCCAGTGTTCCAGGCTGCGGGCCAGGTCGCGGGCGGCGGTGTGGGCCTTGTCGCTGTAGCCGAGTTGCTCGATCTCGGCGGTGATCTGACGGCCCTGCTGGCGCACCTCGTGGGCGAAGTCACCGCCATCAATCCGCTGCTGGATGGCGGCACGCTCGGCCTCGGCGGTGGGCAGGGTTGCGGCCTCGACCTGCACGGCGGCGAGTTCCTTCTGGAGCGAGGCCAATGTGCCTTCGGCCCGGCCCTGGCCCTGGAGCCGTTTGTCCAGTTCGCGCAGGCGCGTCTCTATCTGCGTGCGCAACTGGCTCAACTCCGCGTGATTGCCCACGCCGCTGATCTCGACATCAATTTCGGCAAGCTCAACCTGGGCGGCTGGCTCAAACTCCTGCGCCACGATCTGGGCCTGGGCACTATCGTAGGCGGTCTGAGCCTCGGCCCGCTTGACCCGCCACAGCTCGGCCTGACGAATCTTCTCCTCCAGCGGCTCAACATGAGCGGCCATACGGCGCAGTTCGGCGATCTGTTTATCGAGATCAGCAGCCTCGGCACGAGCCTGCTTCAAATGCACATCGCCCGCGTCGGCCTGACGTTTGGCATCGGCAAAGGCGGTGCGTAGCTCGGTCAGTTCCTGCTCGTAGTGGGCCTGTACGTGGCTGACACCCTCCACACCCAGGTCGCTGCGACAGACAGGGCAAGCCCCGCCGGCATCCGCGAGAATCTTCTGGTTGGCCTTGAGTTTGTCGGCGGCGGCCCGCAGCCGGGTACATTCGGCACGCAGGTGGCTGACCGCGTCAACCTCACTCTGTTCCTGGGTGCGCATCTCGCTCAGGCGCACCTCGTCCCCCGCCAGTTGCGCAACGGCGGTGCGAGCAGCAGCCAGATCCGCGATCCAGCGCGGCTGATCCGCCAGTTGCGTGTCGAGCGTCTGCATGGCTCGCTGGCTCTGATCGCGCTCAGACTCCAGTGCGGCCCGGCGTTTCTCGATCTGGGCAGCTAGTTCGCCCCGACGCAGGCGCAGCGTGGCTAATCGCTCAAGCTGCTGCGCGATGTCGGCCCGCTGCCGATCAATGTGCTCGCGCTCGGCGCTGAGTGGCTGAAGCTCGGCGATCTGTCGTTCCACCACGGCAATCTGTTCCCGTAGCGGGGCGATCTTCGCCGCACGCTCGGCCAGCGTATCGCAACGGTTGGCGAGACGAGCGTGTTCGGCCCGCAGGTCGCCCAGTGCCTCTTTGAGCTGAATCTGAAGATCACGCCGCCGGTCATCGAGCGCTTGGTGCTGGACTCGCAGATCCTCCAGCCGCTCCAGATCTACACGAGCGGCGTCCAGATCCGCCACCCCGCGCACAATCTGCTCACGGCCCGCCACCAGCGCCTCGTCCGCAATGATCCGCCCGCCCAGCGTAGCGATCTCTTTCTCGCGGGCAGTCTGCTCCTTGCGCAAAGCCTCAAGCTCCCGCAGCATCGTCTTGCGCTGCTCGGCCTGCTGCTCCAGCAGGCGCAGGCGCGTGTCGGCGGCGAGCTGAGCCTGCTCAGATTGAGTCACCTGCTCACCCATCCGTGTCGCCTGCTCATCGGCCTCCTGTACACTCTTCGCCCAGAACGACAGTTTCTCGGCGCTCAGTTCAAGCTGCTCGATCCGACCGCGCAGCCCCGTCAACTGATCGGCGAATCCCTTCGCCCGCACTTTCGCCTTCTCGGCCAGCGCCTCGTACTCGCCGAGATCGAGGATGTCGGCCAGAACCTGCTTGCGCTCAGCGGGCGAGCGCGAGGTGAACTCATCGGCGCGGCCCTGGAGCAAGAACGAGGCGTTGATGAAGGTCTGATACGACATACGCAGCAGATCGTCAATCCGGCCCTGAGTCTCGCGCACTCCTGTCTCAGCAATCGGCTTCCAGCCCGCCACATCCTGCACCTGAAGGTCAAGAAACGTCTTGCCCCCGGTGGTGCCGCCACGCGGGCCAGTCTTAGCCCGCTGACGCCGACGGGCAACGCGATAATGCTGGTCGCCAAGCAGAAAGGCCAGCTCAACCAGCATTTCGCTCTCGCCCTGCGCAATCAGGTCATCGTCGGGGGTGCGGGCCTCACCCCAGAGCGCCCAGGTAATTGCATCAAGCAGAGCCGACTTACCGGCACCGTTCTCGCCCGAGAGACAAACAACATGCAGCCCGTCAAGGTTAAGCTGAAGATTCGCGCCATCGCCGTTCTCGCGGTAGCACATGAAGTTGCGGATGGTGAGAGTTGTGGGGATCATAATGGGGGTTCTGAAAATAGCCGATAGCCGATAGCCGATAGTACGACAGTTGTAGTTTGAATCACCCCCCC
>JBAXMH010000155.1:0-11708 GCA_037134395.1 Chloroflexales bacterium | reverse complement strand
TCCCGCCTCCCGCCTCCCGCCTCCCGCCTCCCGCCTCCCGCCTCCCGCCTCCTACCCCCGCGCCCGCAGCAGCGGCAGTTCCAGGCTATCCCAGAGAGCCTGGTAGCTGGCCTCGATGATGTTGGGCGAGGCGCCGATGGTGCTCCAGCGCTCGTCGCCGCGTGCGCTCTCGATCAGGACGCGGGGAGTGGCCCCGGTGCCACGGTGCTCGTCAATAATCCGCACCTTGTAGTCAACTAGGCGCACGTCGGCCAGCTCAGGATAGTACGGCAGCAGCGCCTTGCGGATGGCCTGGTCGAGCGCGTTCACCGGCCCGTCACCATCGGCGGCGGTGTGCATCTGCTCGTTGCCAACTCGCACCTTTACCGTGGCCAGCGAGGTGATCTCATTATTCCCGCGCTTTTCCACCGTCACGGTGAAATCGAGCAACTCGAAGGGCGGCGTGTAGCCCTCGGCGCTGCGGCGCACCAGCATCTCGAAGCTGCCCTCAGCCGCCTCAAACTGAAAGCCCTTGCTCTCGCGCTCCTTAATCTGCTGAAGGACGGTACGCTCGTTACCCTGCACATCGAGGCCCAGTTCATCGGCGCGCATGCGTATGTTGCCCCGGCCCGAGAGTTCGCTCACCACCACGCGCTTCTGGTTCCCCACCAGGGTTGGGTCAATATGCTGGTAGCTGTGTTCCACCTTGGCGATGGCCGCCACGTGGATGCCGCCCTTGTGGGCGAAGGCGCTGCGGCCCACGTAGGGCGCGTGGGGATCGGGGTTGAGATTGGCGATGGCGGCCACATAGGCCGACAGCTCGCTCAGCCGGGCCAGATGCTCGGCACTCACGCAGGTGTAGCCTAGCTTGAGCTGGAGGTTGGCGATCAGCGGGATGAGATCCATATTCCCGCAGCGCTCGCCGTAGCCGTTGATCGTGCCCTGCACCTGGGTTGCCCCCTCCTGCACAGCGGCCATCGCGTTGGCCACGGCTAAGGCTCCATCGTTATGGGTATGAATGCCGATCTGTGGTAAGGGCGCATCGCGATGCGCCCCTACATATGCACGGACGGCGTGCGTGATCTCGGCAACCTCGTTCGGCAACGATCCGCCGTTGGTGTCGCAGAGCACCAGCACATCCGCGCCAGAATCGGCGGCGGCGCGTAGGGTACGTAGAGCGTAGTCGGAGTCAAGCTTATAGCCATCAAAGAAATGTTCGGCGTCGTAAACCACTTCTTTGCCCAACGCCTTAAAGTAGGCCACGCTATCGGCGATCATCGCCAGATTCTCCTCAAGCGTGGTCTCAATCACCTTCTCGACGTGCAGCACCGAGCTTTTGCCCACCAGAGTAACCACCGGCGTCTGAGCATCTTCCAAGGCGCGGATGTTGGTATCGTGCATGCAGACACTTCCCGCGTGGCGTGTACTGCCAAAGGCAGCCACACGGGCTTGGCGTAGCGGCATATCGCGGATACGCTGAAAAAACTCGGCGTCTTTGGGGTTCGATCCGGGCCAGCCACCCTCGATATAGTGGATCCCCAGTTCGTCAAGCATATGGGCAATCTTGAGTTTATCCTCGACCGAGAGCGAGAGTCCCTCGCGCTGCGTGCCATCGCGGAGGGTGGTGTCATAGACGTGGATCTGCACAAGAAACTCCAGGAATGGAACAGGGAACAGGCAACAAATTTTGCCTGTTCCCTGTTGTCTGTTCCCCTATGTTCGTACAACAACGAGATTTTCGTACCAGCCTGCCCCCTCACCCCCTGCCCCTCTCCCACCGGGGGAGAGGGGAGATACCGTAGGAGAACGCCTTCGGCTCCCCCTCTCCCGTTCTGGGAGAGGGGGCTGGGGGGTGAGGGCTGAGCGGTGGCCACATCTCGTTAGCGTACTAGGATGCGGCGTCTACCGCGCTTGCGGCCAGGCTCGTCAGCACGTGGAAGTGCGCGCTGCGGGCGGCGCGGGCACCATCACCGATTGCCGTCAGCACCTGCTCGCCCTCCGAGCGGGTCACATCGCCAGCCGCAAACAGACCGGGCACGCTGGTGGCGTTGCGCCGGTCAACCCGAATGTAGCCCTCTGCCGTCTGCTCAACCAGATCCTTCACCAGTGCCGTGGCCGGCTCGTAGCCCAGGTCAATGAAGATTGAATCGGCGGTGAGCGAGCGCCGCGTGCCGTCACGCTCCAGCACCAGCTTACGGCCCAGGGGCTCGCCCTTCACCTCGGCCACCCGGTAGCCCTGGAGAACCTCTACGTTCTTGAGGCTCGCCAGCGCCGCCAGCTCAGGGCGCTCGGCCGCATCCAGGTTCGGCACCACCAGATAGACCTTCGTCGCCGCCTGCGCGAACTCAGCCGTACTCAGCAGCGCCTCGTCGGTCGCCCCGATCACGGCAATCTCACGACCGCGCAGCGTATCGCCGTGATGGGTCGTGTTATAGCCCAGGTTAGAGACCAGGTGATCGGCGACACCGGGAAGATCCAGCCGCCGAGGCTTTGCGCCAGTGGCCACAATCACCGCCCGTGTCTGCTTCACTCCCGACGCACTCGTCTCCACCTCAAAGGTAGCCCCGTCTTGGCGTAGGCTCAAGACTCGATCCTCAAGCAGACGGTCGCGCAGATGCTTGAGCTGGCGCTCGAACTGATGAACCACCGAACTACCGATCAGATGCTCGTCCGACTCCTCATCATCAGGCCCATCGTAGTGGATCAGCATCTTGCCGAACATGTAATCGCGGCCCTCTGCCGCTGCTGGCTCAACCTTGCCGCCCAGATGCTCGCTGATAAGAAGGAAATTGAGCTGCTTCCCCTGCGCGTACATTGCTGCCGACTGACTCGCGGCCCCGCCACCAATAATGATCAGGTCGTACATGGTACCTCTTTATCGTCACTAGCCTACACACCAACACCCGCACGACACCACATGCACCGTCAAGCAAAGGTGTCTGAGTCCTATTGTAGCATACGAATTACTTATGAAACAAATGTACCTAAACCGGATAAGTTTCAGCGACGATCATGCCAGCACGGATAGCTGCCGAAGATCTTGAACATGCCCGTTTGCTGGCGGATCCGCTCCAGGGCACGGGCGACGTGGGCGTCTTCGCGGTGGCCGTTGATGTCCACTAAGAAGATGTACTGCCCAAGCACTGCCCGCGAAGGGCGCGACTCAAGCTTAGTCATGTTGATCTGTTCGGCGGCCAGTTCCTTCAAGGCATTCGTCAGCGTGCCAGAGCGATCCTCGCTGAACCCGAAGCAGAAACTGGTCTTGTCGTCACCGCTAGGCGGCGCATCGTGGCGGGCCAGGCCGATGAAGCGGGTGACATTGCCGATGTTATCGGCGATGTCGTGGGCCAGGATGCTGGCCCCGGTGATCTCGGCGGCGCGCAGGGTGCTGATCGCGGCAGCAGGACGCTCATCGGCCAGAGCCTCGGCGGGGGCCGCGCTATTCGAGAGCGAGGCGATGGTGGCCACCCCCGGCAGGCAGCGCTCGATGAACTTGCGGCACTGGCCCAGGCTTTGCGGGTGCGCGTAGAGTACCTTCACATCGGACAGACGCAGCCCCTCGCGCACCACAAGATACTGGCGGATGGGAATGACCAACTCGCCGGTGATCTGGAGTTTGGTCTCGTGGATCAGCAGGTCGAGGGTGTAGACCACACCGCCTTCGAGCATGTTCTCAATGGGCAGCACACCCACATCAGCCGCCCCGGTCTCAATGGCTGTCACCACCGCTGGGATGCTAAATAGAGGCAGGTAGCTGGCCTCACCTGCCGCATAGGCAATCGCCGCCTCTTCAGAGAACGTGCCGGCTGGGCCAAGATATGCGATAGTCTGCATGGCGATTGTGGATTGTGGATTGTGGATTGCAGATTGCAGATCAGACAAGGTGTCAGGTGTCAGGTGTCAGGTGTTAGTGCGTCTTATGAGTCCCCAAATTGTCACATACCTACGAACTTCGTCTTAGACATGGTTCGCAGATATTTTACAATTCAGGCCAGAATGTGGCATCTTGATGCGCTCGACCTGAAACCTGAAACCTCGCACCTGAAACCTCGTCTCAATCTGCAGTCTACAATCCACAATCCGCAATGGTTATCCCTCGGTATAGCCAGCGGCGTAGGCCACGGCCTCGGCACGAATCCGTTCCTCGCTTGCGGCGAGCATCTTGTTCAGCGAACCCATATACGCCTCAGCGGCGGCCACAATCGTGTCGGTGTTGACGCTGTAACCAGAGAAGATCTGCTGGGCGGCGCGTTTGCCGGTCAGGTTGATGCTGGTTGGGTCGCTGCCGCCATCCTCAGGCGCGCCCTGCTCGCGAATGCGTACCGTCACTTGAGCGACCGCATCAAGCCCCTCGGTGATCGCGTTGATTGAGAACTCGATCAGCTCGTTGGGCCGGTTGATCACCCGATTGATCGCCTTGTAGATCGCGTCCACCGGGCCGGTACCCTGGGCGCTATCGGTGCGCTCCGCGCCGTCAGGATCAATCAGGCGCACGGTGGCCGAGGGAATCATGCCGGTACCCGAGCTGTACTGCACATGCTCCAGCTTAAAGATCTGCGGGGTATGCTGAGTCTCGCCCGCAATCAGCGCCTCGATGTCGCGGTCGTCCACCTTCTTCTTACGGTCGCAGAGATCCTTAAAGCGCAAGAAGACATGCTGAAAATCCTCGTCGTCCAGGATGTAGCCCAGAGCCTCGACGTGCTTGCGGAAGGCGTGGCGGCCCGAGTGCTTGCCCAGAATCAGCGCGTTCCCGTCCAGGCCCACCGTCTCCGCGCTCATGATCTCGTAGGTCATGCGGTTCTTGATCACGCCGTCCTGGTGGATGCCCGACTCGTGGGCGAAGGCGTTGGCCCCGACAATGGCCTTATTTGGGGGCACCGGCACGCCAATGAAACTGCTGACGGTGCGCGAGCTGCGCGAGAGTTCGCGGGTCTCAACCTGGGTCTTCAGGCCGTAGAACTTCTCGCGGGTATGCAGAGCCATCACCACCTCCTCCAGGGAGGCGTTACCGGCGCGCTCGCCGATCCCGTTGATCGTACACTCGATCTGGCGGGCACCGTTGTAGACCCCCGACAGCGAGTTGGCCACGGCGACACCTAGGTCGTCGTGGCAGTGCGTCGAGATGATCACGCCCTGGGCACCGGGTACATTCTTACGAATGGACGCGATCAGATCGCCATATTCTTGAGGGGTCGAGTAGCCCACCGTATCGGGGATATTGAGGGTAGTGGCCCCGCACTCGATGGCGATCTTAACCGCCTGGAAGAGAAACTCCGGCTCGGAGCGAGTGGCGTCCATTGGCGAGAATTCCACATCGTCGCAGAGCGAGCGAGCGTAGGTCACCATCTCGCCAATCAGCTCCAGAGCCTCGCCCCGGCTCTTGCGAAACTGGAGTTCCAGGTGAATGTCTGAGGTTGACATGAAGGTGTGGATGCGCCGATGGGTCGCGGGCTGGATGGCCGTCCACGCCTTGTCAATATCGTCCTTATTCGCACGGGCCAGGGCAGCGATTGTCGGGCCATCGGGGGTACCCACTTCGCGGGCAATCGCGTTGACGGCGGCCCAGTCGCCGGGAGAGGCGGCGGGGAATCCGGCCTCGATAATATCAACCTTCATACGGCCAAGCTGTCGGGCGACCTCCAGCTTCTCGTCCAGGGTCATGGTGCAGCCGGGGGCCTGTTCGCCGTCGCGCAGGGTCGTGTCAAAAATTCGTACGTGATCTATGTCCATGGTCGCTTCGCTCCTTCATTGCAGATTGTAGATTGCAGATTGCAGATTGCAGCACCTATAGCAGTCCTATCCCGGTCGTGCAGAGGAATCAAGGCTTTAGCCGGCTGAAGCCTTGATTCCTCTGCGTGGCTTCAAACTTGGCACCTGAAACCTGAAACCTGAAACCTCGTCCTAAATCTGCAATCTACAATCTGCAATCTGCAATCACTAAGCTCCGCCCTCGCCCGGCTTCACCTCACGCGGGCCGACGAACGGCATCATTCGCCGCAATTTCAGACCGATCTGCTCAATCGGGTGATCAACATCGGCCTTGCGCATGGCGTTGAAGCGCGCCCGACCGGTGTGATTCTCCTCGATCCAGTCCTCGGCGAAGGCTCCGGTCTGAATGTCGGTCAAAATCTGCTTCATGGCCGCCCGCGTCTCGTCGGTAACGATCTTCGGCCCGGCGGTGTAGTCGCCCCACTCGGCGGTGTCGCTCACCGAGTAGCGCATGTAGTTCAGACCGCCCTGGTAGAAGAGATCAACAATCAGCTTCAGCTCGTGCATACACTCGAAGTAGGCGACTTCGGGCTGGTACCCGGCATTCACCAGGGTCTCGAAGCCCGCCTTTACCAGCGCCGACACGCCGCCGCAGAGGACAACCTGTTCGCCGAACAGGTCGGTCTCGGTCTCCTCGGCGAAGGTGGTGGTCAGCACACCGGCGCGGGTGCTACCGATGCCCTTGGCGTAGGCCAGAGCGTCGGCCAGAGCGCCGCCGCTGGCGTCCTGCTGCACGGCCACCAGGGCCGGCACGCCACCACCTTGGGTGAAGACCTCACGCACACGGTGGCCGGGGGATTTGGGCGCAACCATGCTGATGTCAATTCCATCTGGCGGAATAATCTGGCCGAAGCGGATGTTGAAGCCGTGGGCGAACATCAGAGTCTTACCCGGCTCCATATGCTGGGCGATATGATCGCGATAGATCTCGGCCTGGGTGGTATCAGGCGTCAGGATCATCACCATCTGGGCCTCTTTGGCCGCGTCCGAGACGGACAGAGCCTTGAGTCCGGCAGCTTCAACCTTGGCCCAGCTCTTGGAGCCGGGGTAGAGGCCAACACGCACATCCAGGCCGCTATCGGTCAGGTTACGAGCGTGGGCGTGGCCCTGGCTGCCAAATCCGATGATCGCAATCGGCTTGCCCTTGAGTCGCTCCAGATCCGCCTGCTTGTCGTAGAAAAGCTCCGCCATGATGGTTCATTCCTCCAGAAATACACAGAAAGCACAGGGTATTCGGCTCCCCCTCTCCCGTTCTGGGAGAGGGGGGTGGGGGGTGAGGGTCAGAAGACGCCCCGCCGGGGCGTCTCTACGTGATATGGTCTAGACCACGCTCGGCACGGCGGTAACGCTATCGGCTGCCGCCTCGATATACTCACCGGCATTATGGCCACGGGAGCCGCGCACCATGGCGATTCGCCCGGTACGCATCATCTCCTTGATGCCGTAGGGCCGCACAATCTCGATAAAGTTCTCCACCTTCGAGGGTGTGCCGGTCATCTCGATAATCATCGTCGTGGCTCCCACATCCACGATTTTGGCCTCGAAGGTGCCGCACATCGAGATAATCTCGTGGCGCACCGAGGGCGGCGCATGCACCTTCACCACCGCCATCTCCCGCTCCACCGTCGGGTCGAAGGTGACATCGCTCACCTTGATCACTTCGATCAGTCGGTAAAGCTGCTTTACCACCTGCTCGACATCCTCCGACTCGACAACGATAGTTAGCCGACTGATCTCTGGCTGCTCGCTGTGGCCCACCGCCAGACTCTCGATGTTATAGCCGCGCCGCCGCACCAGGCCGGAGACCCGGCTCAGGACGCCGGGGCGATCTTGCACCAGAGCGACGATTGTGTGCTTGCGCATGATAATCCCTTCGTGGGGGCGAATCATTCGCCCCTCTACACTACGCAGTGCTGTTGCAAAGTCGTACGCCCCCTCTCCCCCTGCCCCCTCTCCCACGAGGGGAGAGGGGGTATTCCGCATCAGAAAGATGTCCGGCTCCCCTCCCCCCGCGTGGGGAAGGGGCTGGGGGTGGGGGTGGGGGAGGGGCGGGCGACAATCTGAGGACTTTGCATCACTCCCTACCCCTTACGCCTCAGACTCGATCATCTCGCCGATGGACTTGTTCTGCGGCACCATCGGGAAGACGTTGACCTCACGCTCAACCCGGAAGTCAATCAGCACTGGGCCGTCGGTGGCCATAGCCTCGTCAATCGCGGCCCGCACATCCTCCGTGCGCTCGACGGTGATGCCCTTCCAGTAATATGCCTCGGCCAGTTTGGCAAAGTTCGGGCCGCTCAGCGGAGTGCCGCTGTAGCGCTTGCCTTCGAACAGTTCCTGCCATTGGCGTACCATCCCCAGATAGCCGTTATTGATCACCAGCACCTTAATGTTCTTGATACCCTCCTGGATGATCGTCGCCATCTCCTGGTTGGTCATCTGGAAGCCACCGTCGCCACAGACCACCCAGACCGTCTTATCGGGGTGGGCCACGGCCACGCCGAGGGATGCGGGCACCGAGAAACCCATCGTCGCCGCACCGCCCGAGGTGATGTGGGTACGCGGGCCGGCGTTGAAGTCAATCAGTTGCGCAGCCCACATCTGGTGCTGTCCAACATCGGTCACCAGTACGTGGTTGCTGTGGGCGTTAAGCGTCTGGCTCAGGGCCGCATAGACATCGTGAGGCGGCAGGGCCATGCCACGGGTGTTGGCCCGGCTCACATACTGCTGCTTGCCATCGTGCTTCTCCTGCACGTCGCGAATATGCTCCATCCAGTCCGAAGCGTGGCCGTGCAGCGTGGCCAACTCATCCTGGCTGGGCATATCTTCCAGCAAGGCCAGCAGCACGTTGCGCGCATCGCCGACAATCGGCACTGTCACCTTAACGTTCTTGCCGATCTCCGAGGGATCAATATCCACGTGGATGATCTTGGCGTGCGGCGCGAAGGTGCTGGCCTTGCCGGTGATCCGGTCGTCGAAACGACCACCGATGTTGAACAGAATGTCGCACTCCTGGATGGCCTTGTTGCTATGCACCCAGCCGTGCATACCGGGCATGCCGATGTTCAGCGGGTGACTCTCGGGCAGTGAGCCGATACCGTGCAGGGTCGTCACCACCGGCGCGCCCAGTTTCTCGGCGAAGATGCGCAGTTCCGCGCTGGCCCCCGCCATCACCACACCGTTACCGGCCATGATCAGCGGCTTCTTCGCTTCGACCAGCATACGCAGGGCTTCGCGAATCTGCTTGCGGTTGCCGTGGGTAGTCGGCTTGTAGCCAGGGATATTCATCTTCACATCCCAGTTAGGGGTGAAGATCTTCTGCATTGCATCCTTGGTGATGTCAATCAGCACCGGGCCGGGGCGTCCGGTGGTGGCGATATGAACGGCCTCCTTGAAGACGTAGGGCAGTTCCTCGGCACGCTTCACCAGGTAATTGTGCTTGGTAATCGGCATCGTAATGCCGGTGATGTCCGTCTCCTGAAAAGCATCCTTGCCCAGCACCGTTGAGGAGACTTGGCCACAGATCGCTAGGAGCGGGGTGCTGTCCATCATCGCGTCGGCAATCGGCGTCACTAGGTTGGTGACACCAGGGCCAGAGGTGCCAATGCACACGCCGAGCCTGCCGGTGGAGCGGGCGTAGCCCTCAGCGGCGTGACCCGCGCCCTGCTCGTGGCGACAAAGGACGTGGCGCAACTTATCGCGGTACTCCCACATCGCGTGGTAGAAGGGCATAATTGCCCCGCCGGGTAGGCCAAACATCACCTCCACACCCTCGCGGATGAGAGCCTCGCACATCACCTGTGCGCCGGTTCGTGTCTCTGACATATAACCTGCTCCTCATTTAACCCAATCCACATTATTATTCCAGCACCGCCCCATTGCTTGCATTTGTCACCATGCGCGTGTAGCGGGCCAGCCAGCCGCGCCGATACTTAGGCGCAGGGGTTGTCCATGCGGCGCGGCGGGTCGCCATCTCCTCATCGCTCACCGCAACCGTCATCGTGCGTGCGCCCAGGTCAATCGTCACCATATCGCCATCGGCGATCAGACCAATCGGCCCGCCCTCGGCGGCCTCGGGGCTGACGTGGCCGATGCACAGGCCACGGGTGCCGCCCGAAAATCGCCCATCGGTGATCAGGGCGGTGGTGCTGGAGAGTTCAGGAATACCCTTGACCATACTGGTCAGCGAGAGCATCTCACGCATGCCGGGGCCGCCGCGTGGGCCTTCGTAGCGCACCACAATCACGTCGCCGGGGTTGATCTGGCCATTCACCACTGCGTTGGTAGCCGACTCCTCGCTATCGAAGCAGCGCGCTGGGCCGTGGAAGTTCATCTCGTGCTGCTCAACTGCACCCACCTTGATGATCCCGCCCTCGGGGGCCAGGTTGCCGAACAGGGCGCTCAGCGCGCCGCGCTCGGAGTGGGGATTGCTGGCCGGACGAATGCATTCCGGGTTGCGGATCGCCACACCCTCCAGGCTCTCGCCCAGCGTCCCGCCCATCACCGTGCGTGCATCCAGCTTGAGTGCGCCCGGTTTCTTGGCCAGTTCGGCCAGGATGGCGGGCACGCCGCCCGCGTCGTGGACATCCTGAATATGCCATTGGCGCGGGCCGTCCCAGGCCGGGCTAACCTTAGCCAGATGCGGCACCCGGTCGCTCACCTCGTTAAAGCGAGATACCGGGTAGTCCAGGTCGGCCTCGCGGGCCAGAGCGAGGACGTGCAGCACCGTATTGGTTGATCCGCCCATGGCCACATCCAGGGCCATGGCGTTATCAATCGCATCGGCGGTGACCACATCGCGGAAACGCAGATCCTGCTCTACCAAGGTTATGATCTGAGCCGCCGCCCGGCGGGCCAGTTGCTGCCGTTCGGGCGCGATTGCCAAGATCGTGCCGTTACCCGGCAGAGCGATGCCGAGCGCCTCGCAGAGACAGTTCATTGAGTTAGCGGTGAACATGCCCGAGCATGAGCCGCAGGTAGGACAGGCGATCTGCTCCAGCTTGAGCAGTTGTTCGTCGGTCATTTTGCCCGCCGCCCGCTTGCCCACCGCCTCAAACACCGTGATCAGATCGGACTTATTGCCCTCATCATCAACACCGGCGGCCATAGGGCCGCCGGAGACAAAAATCGTTGGGATGTTCACGCGGGCCGCCCCCATCAACATACCGGGGACGATCTTGTCGCAATTTGGGATACAGATCATGCCATCAAAACAATGGGCGGACACCACCGTTTCCACGCAGTCAGCGATCAGCTCACGCGAGGGCAGCGAGAAACGCATACCCTCGTGGCCCATCGCGATCCCGTCGTCCACACCGATGGTATTAAACTCAAAAGGCACGCCGCCCGCCGCCCGCACTGCCTCTTTCACCACCCGCCCAAACTCCTGGAGATGGGCGTGGCCGGGAATGATATCAATGTAGGAATTGCAGATAGCGATAAAGGGCTTGCCGAAGTCCGACTCGTCCTTGATCTGGCCGGTGGCCCGCAGCAGGCTGCGGTGGGGTGCGCGCTCGAATCCGCGCTTGATCGTGTCTGATCGCATAGACGAACCCCCTGATGGATTGCGGATTGCGGATTGCGGATTGCGGAGTGAACGTCGTGAAGTCGTGTGCCAAATCCACAATCCACAATCCACAATCCACAATCTCTCGCGCCTACAAACGAAAAAACCCCCCGCGCTTCCGTGGGAGGTTCAGCCTTACTACTGTACCGGGTCGCTACGCTTCCCCCCCCAAACGGTTGTGGCTCCACCCAATAAGGAGGAGTACGAGACCGCTAACAAGGAGAATGTTTACAAACAGGGAAGCCATCGGTATGTGCAACCTTTACAATCTACAACCTCGGTGAGAATACCACAGGCTCTAAAAATCGTCAAGCATGACTGTGTCCCTGCAGGGTATAAGCAAAGTCCTCAGATTGCCGCCCGCTCCCCCCCCCCCCCCCCCCCCCCCCCCCCC
>JBAXMH010000154.1:0-11726 GCA_037134395.1 Chloroflexales bacterium | reverse complement strand
TCTCCACCCCGAGCAGGCCAAGCAGTACGTCGTAGGGCGGCGCGTTCTCCGGGTGCGACTCGAAGCGGGCGCGCTCAAACCACTGGACAGTGTAGGTTCGCCCGTCGCTCAGCACTTCGGGCTGTGGGTCGCTGAGGGGTAACCCGAAGAGGGCCAGGCTTTCGCCAGAGCTGTAGCCTGGTCTGCCATCGAACTCTAGGCCGTGGTTTTGCCAGTAGCTCAGGAAGGGCTCACAGAGGGTGTGGCCGGTCTCGGAGAAGAAGCGGCAGCCCTCCGGCATCCCCACGAGCTTCGGGAACTGCTGCCAGTCGCGGCCCTGCTTTGCCAGCACATCGGCACCCAGTCGGCCCAGCAGCACATCGTAGGGGCGGGCGTTCTCCGGGTGCAATTCCAGCCGGTTGCGCTCAAACTCTTGGGCCTGGAAAGGCTTACCCTCGATCAGCACGCTCTGCTGCGGCCCGATGGGGTAGCCGAACACCGGCAATCCGCCGTTCTGCCGCCAGTACTCTAGGATGCGCCCGCAGACCTGAAACCCGGTCTCGGGGAAGTTCTGACAGGTATTGGTTGGGGGTACGGGCGCAGCCGTAGGTGCAGGCGCGGGCTGTTGCCCAACCTGGGCGCGGAAATTATCACTCAGCTCTTTGGTCAGGCGCAGGTAGAGATCGCCGTACTGCTCGCTCGGCTCAATGTGGCTACCCTCAAAGAACTCGTTAAAGCTGGTGAGTACCACAGCCTGAGCTTTACGATCAATTGCCGTCTGCCACGTCCCTCGGTAATAGTCGCCGTTCTGCCGGTCGCGAGCGTGTCCGCCACGGAACTTGATGTCGTCATAGCCCGGCATCACCGTGGCCACAAAAGGTCGGCTCTGACTGTTAGCCTGGTTGTACTTCGCCAGCCGACCGGCGTACGAGGACATGGCGGCACCGGGTTTCGCCTCCCATGTGATGTCAAAGTAGTACAGAGCATCGTAGACATCCAGGAAGCTAAAGTTGTCGGTGCCGCCAAACCAATACTGCTCGTGGTTCGGGTCGGCCTGACTGCGCAGTTGCTTCCAGGTATCCAGGCCGCCGAGCGAGGGCGGGTAGAACCAGAAGACCACCGGTTTGCCCTGGAAGGTCAGGTAGTTCGACTTGCTCATGAAATCGCTCTTGAGGACAGCCAGCGCACGGGTAAGGCTCTCCACGCTCTTGAGCGAGTCCCAGGCCGACTGGTCGGGGATGATCGCAAATTGCAGGGTGCTGCCCATCTGCTGGGCCAGATCCATGATCCGGCGGCAGCGCTTATTGAGGCGATCCTCATCGGGGCCAAACCACGTGCAGATCAGGGCGTCTATTCCGGCGGCGCTGGCCTGCTGAATATGTCGCTTGAGAACCTCATCATCGCCGCCCGAGTACTGCGGTACGGGCAGGTCGCTCATCTTGGCGTACGTCCAGTCGCTCGTCTCCCACCAGGGGTAGTAGAAGGCCATGATCGGTCGCTCGGAGACAGCGCGAGCGGGGGCGGGAGCGGGGGCGAGGGAGGCGATCATGATCAGGACGAAGAGCGGGGCGATCCAGTGGAGCGTGCGGCGGTGAGCCATGCGGAACCTCCTCAGATACAGACGTGGGTGGTGAGGCTATTTTAACCGAGAGACGTTGTTTTTGGGATCCCTCCTGCCTCCTGCCTCCTGCCTCCAGATCCGCCTTTCTACTGATCTCGCAGATCGCTAGTACGTGGTATTGTAGAAAAATTAAGAGGAGTTAAATCACAATACTTTTCGAATAACGATTCTGTCGCCGCGCAGCCCTCACCCCCCAGCCCCCTCTCCCGTTCTGGGAGAGGGGGCTGGGGGGTGAGGGGAAAGGTCGGCATGAGATCTCCTTATTCGAAAAGTATTGGAGTTAAATCAAGGAGCCCGACATGGTCGCCGCGCACGCGAGCACCACCCGTGGACAGGTCAGTCCGCCGGTGTGGCGGATCCTGCTGCACAGCTCAGTCTTTGGCCTCGCCCTGAGCGTTGCCGATCTGCTTTTTAGTTTTTACCTCGTGTCGCTGGGCTACACGTCAGCCACGGTTGGACTCTTCTCGACCCTGTCGCGTGCGGCGGGGATGCTGCTAGGGATACCCCTTGGCATGATGATTGACCGGATCGGCCCGCAGAGGTCAATCCTGATCGGCTTGGCGGTTTACGGGGTCGGGTGGGCGATCATCCTCCAGTTCACCTCGCTCTGGGTGATGGTGCCGCTTCAGTTCCTGATTGGCGGAGCCTACATCCTGACTTCCACCGCCGTGACACCGCTGCTGGCCGGGGTAACGCACGATGATCAGCGGGCAATGATCTTTGGCTGGAACGCCTCGGCAACCCTGGTGGTTGGTTTGGCGGGCAGCGCCCTTGGTGGCATCCTACCATCTCTCGCCGCCGGAGCGATCAATGTTGGCCCGCAGGACACGGCGGCTTACCGGCTGGCCCTGACCGTGGTGATTGTGCTGAGTGTGATCGCGATGTTGCCGGTGATTAAGCGCATGCCAATGCTGTCAGGAGATCGGCATATTGACGCATCGCCGGTATCCACCGCCCTGCTCCCCATGCGTACCCTCGTTCGTCTGGGACTAGCCGGCCTCTTGCTAGGCTTGGGAGGCGGAGCATTCCTGCCCTTCCAGAACCTCTACTTCCGCAGCGTGTTCGGCATGGGCGACGCGGCGGTAGGAGTCGTGCTGGCGTGGGCCTCACTGAGCATGGGTGTGGGTGGGCTACTCGGCGCACCAGTGGCCCGTCGCCTGGGCCTGCGCCGCGCCGGTGCCCTGCTGCGCCTTGGCGTGGCCCCGGCAATGCTGCTGATGCTCGTGCCGTCGCTGATTACCGCTTCTGTCGGATTCTTCCTGCGCGGGCTGTTCGTGGCGGCCAGTTTCCCGCTTAACGATGCCTTGGTAATGCAGGCCACTCCCCTGCGACAGCGCGGCAGGGCCGTGAGCATGACGAGCGTCCTCTGGGCGGGCGGCTGGGCGGGCGCAGCCTGGGCCAGCGGTGTTATCCAAGAGCGCTGGGGTTTCTCCCCCGTGATCGTCTTTGCCACCCTCGCCTACCTACTCTCTGCCGTCGCTATCTTCACCCTGCCCATGCTAGACCAAGACTAAGAAATCTGGCGTACTGTCACGCTGCGTCTCGCTCTGCGTGACAGTCCCATGCACACTTATTCCCGCCCGCGCAGCAGTGCCAAACTGAGAACCAATGCGCCAATCACCACGCCAATCGAGCCGACGCTGAGCAACAGAACCGGCGCATTCCCTTGCCAGTCGCCCACCCCTATCGCAATCGCGATCATCCCTACGCCAAGGATGAGGGCGGAGAGAACGAGGGCCAGCGCCAGCCGATTTGCGGCACCAATCAGCGCGCCGCTCAGACGATGCAGTTCTAGCTCGCGAATCTGTACCCTCAGCTCGCCATCGTTGATCTGCTGGAACAGATCGCTCAGTTGGCGTGGCAACTCCAGAGACATCTCGCCAAACGAGCGAGCCTGGCTTGCCGCTTGTGCCCCCAAAGCAGCCGGCGAAAACTGCTCCGCCAGTGCGCTCTGGACATAGGGCCGTGCGATATTAAAAACGTTCAGGCTTGGGTCAAGTAGCCGCCCCAGACCTTCCATCATCACCAGGGCCTTGAGCAACATTGCCAGCGGGCCAGGCAGGCTGATCTGGTGGCGGCGCAACAGCACCAGCAGATCGCCGATCGTCTCACGGGCCGAGAGATCGTTCAGCGACCGATCAACAAACCCATCGGTGAAGTGTTCCATATCGCGGCGCAGCCCCGGCGTGACCGCCCGGCGCGACAGCACCCCCAATTGCTCCAGGGCGCGTAGTGCTGCCTGCGTGTCGTGATCAACCAGGGCGGCCAGTAGCAGCAACAGACTCTGCGTCGTCGGACGATCAAGGGTGCCTACCTGCCCAAAATCCACCACACCAAGACAGTTGCTATCGAGGGCGAAAAAATTACCGGGGTGCGGGTCACTATGGAAGAAACCGAAGCTGAAGATTTCTTTGAGGATAACCTGCATACTGCCACGGGCCAGGATCACCGGATCGATCCCGGCGACAGCCAGGGCGGGCAGATCGTTGATCTTTACCCCGAAGAGCCGCTCACTTGTGAGTACCCGAGCATCGGTATAATCCCAGTAAATGGTAGGAATCTTCACCTGAGGCATGTCAGCAAACATCTGGCGAAAGCGATCCGCGTTGCGCCCTTCGCGCCGGTAATCGAGCTCGGCGTGCAGAGTCTGAGCAAACTCGTGGGCCAGATCAGAGAAGTGATACTGCGCACCAAGGGTAAATCGCTCCTCCGCCAAGGCAGCGAGGTCGGCGAGGATCGCCAGATCGGTGTTGATTCGCCCCGCAATATCGGGGCGCTGCACCTTCACCACCACCAATTCACCGCTCGGCAAAGTGGCTGCATGAACCTGCCCAAGCGACGCAGCGGCCAGAGGTTTCTGGTCGAAACTGGTGAAGAGTTCGCTGATCGGGCGACCGAGGGACTCCTCAATCGTGGCGATGGCAATATGCGCGGGGAACGACGGCACCGTATCCTGAAGCTTGCTCAGCTCGTGGACAAAATCAGCCGACACAAGATCGGGCCGGGTGCTGAGGGTCTGGCCGAGCTTTACGAACGTTGGCCCAAGGGCGATCAGCGCTTCGCGGAGGCGTTCTGCGCTGCTCAGTGGCGGCGAGGGCGGGACGCGCAGCACCAGCCGTCGCGGCAGCGAGAGCAGCGAGAGCAGGCCCAACTGCTCAACAAGGTAGCCGAAGCCGTGCCCCACCAGCACCTGTGCGATCTCGCGGTAGCGACCTAGATAGCGGGCCTGTCGGACGAGTGGCCACATATGCGCTAAAAAGGAGGGTTAGGGAGGGCTTCGCCCTCCCTGACCCTCCCTTCCCTACAGCGAGAGGATGTGCGGGAGAAAGACCAGACACCCGACGATCACAGCGGCGACGGCGCAGATCAGCACGGTGCCGGCGGCGACATCCTTGGCCACCTTTGCGAGCGGATGGCGAGAACTGGTGGCCAGATCAACAGCGGACTCAACAGCGGTGTTCACACCTTCGGCAGCCAGTACCAGGGTGATGATCAGGACAATCGCCAGCCACTCCCAGCGTTCCAGGCCCAGGACGAACCCAAGAGCGACGGCGCACGCGCCAACCAGAATATGGATCTGGGCGTTGCGCTGCGTGCGAACCATATACCAGACCCCGGCGAAGGCATAGCCGAAGGATGCGATCAATGATCGTATGCTCCGATCAATCCGGCGGTGCGAGGTTGGATCAAGCGTGTGCCGGCAGCTCATGGGCTCCTGCATCTCTAGGTCAATGATACATGCCGAATTATACACCACGTTGATGCCATCTGGGATGTAACCCGTATCGGCTATAATGGCGCCTGCCCGCAAGGGTCGCCTAATGATAGGTTAGCACAAGAGGATCGCAGCATGCGTATGATCATTGTCCGCCACGGTGAGAGTGAGTGGAACCGCATCCATCGCTACCAGGGCCAACTGGACGCACCGCTCTCTGACCTTGGGCTGCGCCAGGCCGAAGCCCTGGCCGAGCGCCTGAAGAACGAGCCGATTACATATATCTACAGCAGCCGCCTCCAGCGTGCCGCCCGCACTGCCCAGGCCATCGCTACCCATCACACGGGAATTCCCTTCGACTACTCCGAGGAACTGCTTGAGATCCACCACGGCGAGTGGCAGGGCAAGTATGCTAATGAGATTACAGCGCAGTACAGCGAGGGTCTGCGCGAGTGGCGCGAACACCCAACCCGCTCCCAGATGCCAGGCGGCGAGAGTTTCTCGAACATTCTCAAGCGCACACTCGACTTTCGGGAGCGGGCCTACACCGCACATAAAGATCAGACGATCCTGGTAAGCACCCACGATGTGATTGTAAAAATCCTTGTTGCCGATGCGCTGGGCATGGACATGGATCGGATCAACCGGATCTGGATTACCAATGCCAGCATCAGCGTGATCGAGTATGGCAGCGATTTGCCCTACCTTGCCTCACTCAGCGATGCGTGTCACTTGGGTGCTCTGGCCAGTACCCGCGAAAGCCAGACGGCGCTGTAGGAAATTGGGCAAGGGAACAGGCAATTGCCTGTTCCCTTGCCCTCGCGGTGTACCAGCAGGGTACCTCGGCTCAGTTGCTACTTTCGGCGGCGCAGCCACATCAGTCCGTACTGGGCGGCGCAGAGAATCGTGCCGATCAGCAGCAGGGCGGCGAGCTGTATGAGCCACCCCGAGTTGCTCACCCACCTGTCAAGTAGCATTGTCCCTAGTCCAATGGATATACCCATCAGCACCGCATCGGTGGAGTATCGATCCACACCCCCTCCCCTCGTCGCTACCTGTCGTCTCCCACATCGCGGCCTTGGTGTAGCGAGTAATTGTTTGTATCGGTTGTCGGCGGCTCGACCGCCTTCTGTACGATCACCCCGAGCTGCACCAGTACCCAGAAGGTGCCAAACCCGATACTGATCAGGAGCAGGATACCGCCCAGAATCATCAGCAAGAGTAAGAACATAGAATTCTCCTTGTCACCTCCGGCGGGTTGGGGCGTGGTCTAGATTACCTCATACGACGATGCAGCTTAGGGATTTGTCGCAGATGACGATCTTAGAGCCGCCCCTTCACAAAGAATGTTCCTCACCAGTATGGTATAATATGATAAGGTGTTCTGAGTCAACAATACGACGATACATTCAATCCACGGCTAAGGCGCGTGGGTTTCTGCGCCTAAAGGCAAGCATTCTATGAGTGAATTAGGTGCACGGCTGCGTCAGGCGCGTGAGGGCCAGGGGCTCTCGCTGGCCCAGGCGGCGGTTGACACCCGCATACTGCAGCAGTCGCTGGTCGCACTTGAAGAAGGAGCCTATCAGCGATTGCACGGCGATGTCGTTGCTCGGGGGTTCATCCGCAACTACGCTCAGTACCTCGGCCTGCCCGCTGATGAGATGATCGAGCTTTACCGTCATGAACACGGGGTTACCGATAAGATCCGTGTCGTCCCTGTCACAACCCCGTCCCATAGTCGATTCTACGTCCTCCCCAGTTTCTTTGGTGTCTTCTTCGTTACTGTGGCCCTGGTGGGACTGGCCTATGTGTCGCTGAACGCCATTGGGCGGATCGGAAGCGGAGGATCTTCCGATGTGGTCACGTCTCTGTCTGCCGCCACCGTACCACCACCCTCGCCCCTCCCTACGTCAACTCCCGGTGCCGCTCCCCAGATTGCCCTCGTGCCGACTGCACTCCCCTTGGTGGTTCCAACCATCGGGTCGGGATCGCAGCCTGCTGGCGGTGCGGCAATCACGCAGCCTACTAGCGGCGCGGCGGCCACGCAGCCCACTGGCGGTGCGGCGACCACGCAGCCTACTGGTGGTGCATTGCTCACTGTGACGCAAACGGCGACAGCGGCAGCTCCCATTGTCGTCGAGGTGCGGATTGCCTCTCTGTACGGCAATGAGAGTTCGTGGGTGCGCGTTCAGTCCGACGGCAATACGATTTACGAGGGGGTTATGAGCGCCGGTCAACGCCAGGTCTTTGAGGCCCAGCGCCGCATCCTCATCCGCGCCGGTAATCCGCCCGCTGTCCTCCTTACCGTCAACGGCCTTGAGCAGGGTCCGCTCGGCCAGGTGTCTGGCCAGCCGGTCAACTGGCCGTGGCCTCCGAATTAGTCTTCCGTTCGATATGAGAATATATGGCAAGCGAAAATAGCTTCGATATTGTGTCCGAATTTGATCACCAGGAACTGGTGAATGCCGTTGATCAGGCCCAGCGTGACATCCAGACTCGCTTCGACCTGAAGGATACGAAGACGAGCCTGACCTTGAGCAAGACCGAACTGGTGATCGAGACTGATACGGAAATGACCCTCGTCAGCGTGCGCGACATTCTGGAAACAAAAGCGCTGCGCCGCAAGCTCTCGCTCAAGATCTTCAGTTACGGTACCGCCCAGGATGTGACTGGCAGCCGGGTGCGCCAGGTGATCACGCTCCAGAAGGGGATTAACAGCGATCTCGCTAAGAAAATCGCCAAGCAGATCCGCGACCAGTTCCCCAAGATCCAGCCGCGCATCCAGGGTGAAACCCTGCGGGTTGTCAGCAAGAGCCGTGATGATCTTCAGGCGGTCATCGCTTTTATGCGTGAGCACGAGGGTGAGATGGAGGTTCCGCTCCAGTTTACGAACTTTCGTTAGAGATCTCTCGGTAATTGAGTATTAAGCGTTTCTCAATACTCAATTCTTCATTATGAAATATCATATTGTCACCCTTGGTTGCCCAAAGAACGCGGTTGATAGTGAGGGCATGGACGGGATCCTTGCCGACGCGGGCCATACGCGGGTCGCTAGTACCATTGACGCCGATGTCATCATCGTCAATACCTGTAGCTTTATCGCCGCAGCCCGCGATGAAACGGTTGATGTGCTGTGCGATCTTGGTGCGGGAAAGCGCGATGGACAGCGCCTGATTGCCGCCGGTTGCATGGCCCAGAGCCACGCCGATCTCGTCTCTAGTGTGGCGGGTGTTGATGAGATCCTCAGCACGCAGCAGTGGATGCGTATCGGGGATGTGGTTGCCCCTCCCCTTCAGCCTTCAACTCTCAGTCCTCAGCCCTCCTACGCTGACTGGCGTACCGCCCAGATCCGACGCATCCATAGCACGCCCTCGGCCTACCTGAAGATCTCCGATGGCTGTAACCTGCGCTGTGCCTTCTGTACGATCCCTCGCTTCAAAGGCGATATGGGCTCGAAGTCGGTTGGCGCTATCCTCGCCGAGGTTCAGGAACTGGTTTCTCAGGGTGTGCGCGAGATTGTTCTGGTTGCTCAGCACCTCACCGACTATGGCCGTGACCTAAATCTTACGGATGGTCTGGCAACCCTGCTCGATGAGATCTGCCAGGTACTCCCGGCGAATGTCTGGCTGCGCCTGATGTATGCCTATCCTCACGGCATCTCTGAGCGATTGATTGAGGTCATGGCCACGCGACCGCAGATTGTCAAGTACCTGGATATGCCGCTCCAGCACGCCCACCCCGATACCCTGCGCCGTATGCATCGCCCGCCCGATACTGACCACACCCGTGGGGTTATTCGCGATCTGCGCGCCGCAATGCCGGATATTGCCTTGCGCTCCACTTTTATCGTTGGCTTCCCTGGCGAGACGAGCGCCGAGTTCAAGGAGTTGCTGGCGTTCCTCGACGAGATGCGCCTCGATCGGGTCGGAGCCTTCCGCTACTCACAGGAATCGGGCACCCACGCCGCAACCCTGCCGGAGCAGGTGCGCCCGCAGGTGATTGAGAAGCGCTGGCACGAACTGATGCAACTCCAGCAAGGCATCTCGCGTGAGCGTAGCCATCGCTGGCTTGGCCGCAGCATTGATGTGCTTATTGAGGGTCACGGCAGCGCCGACGATGGCCGACCGATGGCCGTGGGCCGATCATTCCGCGACGCGCCAGAGGTTGATGGTCAGGTTTTTGTGTGGGGAAAGTCGCCGGTTGGAGACATTGTGACAGTGCGGGTCACGCAGGCGACACACTACGATTTGTGGGGGGAGACGGTCTGAGGGGGGATTGGGGAGAGTTGCTCTCTCCCCATCCCTCTCGGGGTTTAAGCACCCGTGCGGCTCTGGATGGCTGACTGGAGACGCTTAAGTTCGGCGGGGTTGTTGCGAGACAGGTAATCAATCATGTACTCGATGGCCGTGTCGCTGTAGTCGTCCAGCAGTCCGTCGAGAACCTGGTGTACCACCATCGTCACGAAGTCCTCTTCCGAGATAGCCGGGGTGTAGACGTAAGCGAGACCCTCGCGATGGCGGTTGAGGACACCCTTTTCCGCCAGGCGACTCATCGTGGTCATCACGGTGGTATAGGCAATCTCGCGCTGCGACGAGAGTTTGCGATGAACCTTCTTGACGGTGCTGCGTTCCTCTTGCCAGAGGATCTGCATAATTTCAGTCTCTAGGGGGCCAAGCACCTTGACAAGGCCATCCTTCGCCGGGCTGAAACGGAAACGCATGTTGAGCGACATTACTGCACTCCTTTACGGGTGTGGGCCACGACGTGTAGGCTTTTTGTGTTGATCGTCAGCCGGTTTCGCTGATTGCTGCCCTTGCTCCTACAGCCTTACATATGGCGCAGTGTACTAGTCACACCTTGATCAGACAATGGATTTTGATTACGGCCTGGTTACAGAAGGGCTTATGTTTTTTAGTCGCGTAGCTCATTAGAATGCGGAATGTACTACTTGTAGTCGTACTATAGACAACGGTTATGTGTAAACTATTTAGATGACACCAGAATGAAACAACCTGAGACCAAACCTGATACGCTCCAGCGTGTCCAGGCCGCCATGCGTGCGGCCTTCCCACAGGCCGAGGAGCGGGTCTCTCGCTTCTACGCGATGCAGGAGTACCACCTTGGCTGGCGCAATTCCCAGCTTGCGCCAAGTGAGTCCGATCCTGGCAAGCTCATCCGTCCGCAGTTGGTGCTGCTTGCCTGCCGCGCTGCCGGTGGTGACCCGGCGCAGGCGCTGGCACTGGCGGCGGGAGTTCAGCTCCTTCACGATTTCACGCTCATCCACGACGATATTGAAGACGATAGCGATACCCGTCGCGGACGACCGACTCTCTGGCACCTCTGGGGGCTTGCACAAGGGATCAACGCAGGCGACGGGATGTTTGTGATCGCGCATCTGGCGATTCATCGTCTCTCTGAATCGGGTGTGCCTGCCGAGCGTATCCTGCGTGTCCTGCGCCGTTTCGACGAAGTGATCCTCAGCGTCTGCGAGGGCCAGTTTCTCGACATCAGCTTCGAGGGGAACCTGTCAATCACGCCCGATGACTACCTGGCGATGATCGGTCGTAAAACCGCCGCCCTGATTGATGGCTCGGCAGCCCTCGGCGCAATGGTCGCTGGTGCCGATGACGCCACTGTCACCGATCTGGGCACCTTTGGCCGCAGCCTCGGCCTCGCCTTCCAAATTGAGGATGATATTCTGGGAATCTGGGGCGACCCTGAGCTTACCGGGAAGCCGCGTGCGGCGGATCTCTACCGGCGCAAGGTGAGTCTCCCCATTGTCCACGCCCTGAGCAGTGCGGCCGATGCCGATGAACTGGCTGCGATCTACAGGAGCCCTGCGCCGGATGACGCGGCGGTGGATCGCGCCCTGGCAATCCTCGACGCCGCTGGATCACGTACCTACTGCGCGGCTATCGCCACCGAGCATCATCACGCCGCCCTCGCGGCCCTGGACGACCTCGACACGCACGGCTCGGCTGAAGCCGCCGCCGCCCGCGCCCAGATCCGGGCCATCGCTGAGAGTCTGCTCGGTCGGCAGGCATAGTGGCTCCCCTGACTCCTGACGTAAGGGCGCAACAGCACGGTGCTGCTGCGCCCTTACGCATCGCCCTGCTCACCGGCGAGTATCCGCCCCAGCCCGGTGGTGTCGGCGACTATACCTGTCAGCTCGGCCACGCCCTTGGCGCTGAAGGTCATCAGGTGGCGGCGATCACCATCAGGGATGGCAGACTCATCCGCCACGACCTATCAGTCGGCGAGGCTGAGGTCGTGGTCTCCAACCCTGCCCGCTCGCTCACGTGGTCGTCGCGATCCTGTCCCGCCGTACGCGCCGCGATCCAGGCGTGGCACCCCGACTGGCTGCATATTCAGTACCAGACCGGAGCCTACGCCATGCGGGCCGGGGTGAAT
>JBAXMH010000153.1:0-11978 GCA_037134395.1 Chloroflexales bacterium | reverse complement strand
GGCTGCGACCACCGCCCCGGCTGCGACCACCGCCCCGGCTGCGACCACCGCCCCGACCACCGCCCCGGCTACTGGTGGCGAGCTGAGCGGTCAACTGACGATTGCCGGCTCCTCGGCCCTGCTGCCGCTGATCCAGGAAGCCGCCAACCAGTTCCAGACCAAGAACCCCAAGGTGCAGATCACCGTGACCGCTGGTGGCTCGGGCGCCGGGCGCACCCAGGTCTGCGAGGGCAAGATTGACATTGGCAATAGCGATGTGCCGATCTCTGATGCCGAGAAGACCAAGCTCAACTGCGCCGACGCCCAGGGCGTCGCCGTGGCCATCCAGGCGTTTGACGCCGTGGCCAACAAGAAGGGTCCCGGCAGCGTCACCAACCTGACCAAGGATCAGTTGGTAGGCATCTTCTCCGGCAAGGTCACCAATTGGAAAGAAGTCGGTGGCGACAACACGCCGATTGTGCTGGTGAACCGGGCCAAGGGTTCGGGCACCCGCGCCAACATGGCCAAGTTCCTCTTCGCCGGCGACGACACCAAGTTCGCCACGGGTGCCTCGGAGGAAGATAACAACGAGACGGTGAAGACGACCGTGGCGCAAACGCCGGGCGCGATCTCGTACCTAGGCTTCGCCTACCTGAGCGACCCCAGCCTGCTGGCTTTCAGCATTGATGGCGTGGCTCCGACCAAGGCGGACGTTCAGGCCAGCAAGTGGCTGATCGGTGGCCCCGGCTACGCGATCACCAAGGCCGCACCCTCGCCGCTAGCCAAAGCGTTCCTTGACTTCGTCACCAGCGCCGAGTTCCAGGGTAGCGCCGCATTCGACAAGCTCGGCTTCGTCGCGGTGGGTGATGCCAGCGCCAGTACAAGTAGCATGATGGCCACCACCGCCCCGGCTACCGGTGGCGAGCTGAGCGGCCAACTGACGATTGCGGGTTCCTCGGCCCTGCTGCCACTGATCCAGGAAGCCGCCAACCAGTTCCAGACCAAGAACCCCAAGGTGCAGATCACCGTGACCGCTGGTGGCTCGGGCGCCGGGCGCACCCAGGTCTGCGAGGGCAAGATTGACATTGGCAATAGCGATGTGCCGATCTCTGATGCCGAGAAGACCAAGCTCAACTGCGCCGACGCCCAGGGCGTCGCCGTGGCCATCCAGGCGTTTGACGCCGTGGCCAACAAGAAGGGTCCCGGCAGCGTCACCAACCTGACCAAGGATCAGTTGGTAGGCATCTTCTCCGGCAAGGTCACCAATTGGAAAGAAGTCGGTGGCGACAACACGCCGATTGTGCTGGTGAACCGGGCCAAGGGTTCGGGCACCCGCGCCAACATGGCCAAGTTCCTCTTCGCCGGCGACGACACCAAGTTCGCCACGGGTGCCTCGGAGGAAGATAACAACGAGACGGTGAAGACGACCGTGGCGCAAACGCCGGGCGCGATCTCGTACCTAGGCTTCGCCTACCTGAGCGACCCCAGCCTGCTGGCTTTCAGCATTGATGGCGTGGCTCCGACCAAGGCGGACGTTCAGGCCAGCAAGTGGCTGATCGGTGGCCCCGGCTACGCGATCACCAAGGCCGCACCCTCGCCGCTAGCCAAAGCGTTCCTTGACTTCGTCACCAGCGCCGAGTTCCAGGGTAGCGCCGCATTCGACAAGCTCGGCTTCGTCGCGGTGAAGTAGCACGGCTACGGGTGGGGTAAGGTAAGTATATGGTTGGTTGCGATTGTCCGTGAATTTGACAATCGCAACCAGCCATACGCGAGTTTTTATGCGTTTGCGTCAGGGTATCATTGCCCAAGCAATCTTCTTCACCGCCGCAGCGGTTGTCGCACTCAGCACCGCAGCCCTCCTGCTCTTCACTGGGAGCCGGGGTCTAGTCGTATTTGGCTTCATGAGTCCGGGCGAGTTTTTTCTGGGTACGAGTTGGAACCAGAACGACGAGTCATTCGGGGTCTTGCCGCTCCTGCTCGGCTCACTTCTCACCGTTGGCATCACCCTGCTCATTAGCGGGCCGCTGGCCCTGGGCGTGTCGATCTTTATGGTTGAGATCGCCCCCGATCCCGTCCGCCGCGTGATGCGTACGGTGGTCGAGCTCTTCGCCGCCCTGCCCTCGGTGATCTACGGGCTGCTCGGACTGACCTTGGTGGTGCCCTGGGTGCGCGAGATCTCCGGCGGTGGGCTGGGGAAGGGTATCTTGGCCGCTGTGATCGTGCTGGTATTCATGACCCAACCAACGATTGTTAGCATTGCCGAGGACGCCCTGCGGGCGCTGCCCGAAGCCCTGCGCGAGGGTGCCCTGGCCATCGGGGCCACTCGCTGGCAGATGATCTGGCGCGTGCTACTGCCGGCTGCCCGCCCCGGCCTGATCACCGCCGTGGTGCTGGGCACTGGTCGCGCCGTCGGCGAGACCATCGCGGTGCAGATGGTGATCGGCAACATCACCTCGCGCCTCCCCGATAGCCTGATCAAGGGGGCCACCACGATGCCGTCGGCAATCGTGACGCAGTTGCCCGAGGCCACCAGCCCCGAACATCGCGCCGCCCTGATTATGGTAGCATTCCTGCTCCTGCTGATCACCTTCGGCCTGATCGCCGCCGTCCGCGCCGCCGGTGCCACTCGCGGAGTGCGCCAGCGGATCCGGCGCCCGACACCCGTGGCCCAGCCCGCAGTTGCGAAGGGCGGCGACTCGTGAATAGCGAAACTCGTGAAATGATGACGACCAACGACCCCGCCTGGGAGCGCCGCATCACTGCCGCTCGCCGCCGTGCCGACCTCGTTGACCGGGCCATGACCGGGATCATGGCGCTGTCCGCGCTCTTCCTGGTCGTGGTACTCTCGGCGGTGATCTTCATCATCCTGCGTGCCGGCTTGCCCGCCCTGAACTGGTCTTTTCTCACCACCGCCAGTTCGATCACCAACCCCGGCGGCGGTATTGGCCCGCAGATTTTTGTCTCGCTGTATATTCTCGTGCTGTCGCTGCTGATCGTCACCCCGATTGGTATCGGTGCGGCGATCTACTTGTCTGAGTATGCCCGCCCCGGCCCCATTACCAACGCTATTCGCTTCAGCACCGAGGCTCTTGCCTCTGTGCCTTCGGTGGTCTTTGGCGTCTTCGGGGCAATTGTCTTCTTGACCACGCTGAAGCTGGGCTTCAGCGTGCTGAGCGGCGCGCTCACCCTAGCTCTGCTCAACCTCCCATTGATGGTGCGTATCGCCGAGGACGCCATCCGCAGCGTGCCCGTCTCGTACCGCGAGGCCAGCTTGGCTCTGGGTGCCTCGCGCTGGGAGACCATCCGTAAGGCGGTGATGCCCAGCGCCCTGCCTGGCATCATCACTGCCCTGGTCCTCACCGGCGGGCGGATCATCGGTGAGACAGCCCCGCTCATCCTCACCACCGGCACCACGATCTCTCCCAACGCGCAGTACAGCTTCAACCCGCTCCAGACGGGCGAGACCCTGGCGGTCCACATCTGGGTGCTGAAGATCGTCGGCGTGCCCGGTCTGAAGGATGCACAACTGGTGGCCGACGGCTCGGCGGCGGTGTTGCTGCTGATCGTACTCGTGATCAATATCGGTATGGCCGCCTTCACGGCCCGTCTGTCTCAGCGGCTACGCGGGGCGGGTCGTGCCCCGCGCGCTGGCGGTAGCAAGAAGGGATAGCTCGCGATGGATACCAGCCCTTCCCCTGCCACGACAATGACGATTCGTGGGGCCAATCTCTCCTATGGCACCTTCCGTGCGGTCAAGGCGATTGACCTCGCCTTTCGCCCACGCGCCGTTACGGCGATCATCGGGCCTTCCGGATGCGGCAAGAGTACGCTGCTGCGTTCGCTCAACCGCATCAACGACCGCGTGCCCGGATTCCGTGTGGAGGGGACGGTCAGCCTGGGGGATGTTGATATCTATGCCCCAACCACCGACGTGGTCGATCTGCGCCGCCGTGTGGGCATGGTCTTCCAGCGCCCCAACCCCTTCCCGATGTCAATCTTTGACAACGTGGCCTTCGGCCTGACTCTCTACGCTCCGCCGAAACGGGCCGACCTTGAGGCGATGGTCGAGTCCGCCCTGCGCGCCTCGGCGCTGTGGGGCGAGGTGAAGGACAAGCTGCGCCGACCGGCCAGCGAACTCTCGGGCGGCCAGCAGCAGCGGCTCTGCATCGCCCGCGCCATCGCTACCCGCCCCGATGTGCTGCTCATGGACGAGCCCTGCTCAGCCCTCGACCCCATCTCAACCCTCAAGGTCGAGGAGTTGATCGCCGAACTGAAGCGCAGCTACACGGTGGTGATCGTCACCCACAATATGCAGCAGGCCGCCCGCGCCAGCGACATCACGGTGATGATGAATATGGACGAAATTGACCGGGCCGGCCATGTGATCGAGGTAGACAAGACCGACACGATCTTTACGAACCCCAAGCACCCGCAGACCGAAGCCTACGTTAGTGGACGGTTTGGGTAGGCGATCTTCTTGAATCGACATGTGCGTAAAATTGCCAGCTTCGCTGGCAATTTTACGCACATGACATATCTGATGATAGACCCCACCGGAGGTGGAATCGTATGAGTGAGCAGACAACCGCCATTGAGGCCAGAGACTTCAACTTCTACTACGGTGACTTTCGGGCGCTGGAACACATCACCATGGCCGCACCGCGCCACCAGATCACAGCCCTGATCGGCCCCTCGGGGGCTGGCAAATCAACCCTGCTGCGGGCCATGAACCGTATGCACGATGAAACACCGGGCATTTCAAGCGAGGGTGCGCTCCTGCTTGAGGGCAAAGATATTACCGCCTTCCCCGACCTGATCGCCCTGCGCAAGCGGGTGGGCATGATCTTTCAGCGCCCGAATCCCTTCCCCATGTCAATCTTCGAGAATGTAGCCTACGGGCTGCGTTTGAATGCACAGCGCACCCCCAAGGATGTCATTGCGACGCGGGTTGAGCAGGCCCTGCGCGGTGCCGCGCTCTGGGACGAGGTGAAGGACAAGCTCCACCAGTCGGGCCTCGCTCTGTCAGGCGGCCAGCAGCAGCGGCTCTGCATCGCCCGCGCCATCGCCGTCGAGCCTGCGGTGCTACTGATGGACGAACCCTGCGCTGCCCTCGACCCCATTGCCACCCTGAAGATCGAGGAACTGATGAGCGAGCTTGTGGAGTACTACACGATTGTGATCGTGACGCATAATCTCCAGCAAGCCGGGCGCATCTCTGACCAGACGGTCTTTCTCTCGATGAACCCGGAGACCCGCGCCGGCTTTGTGGTGGAGGTCGGGCCGACTCAGGAGATCTTCATGAGTCCGAGCGATCCGCGCACACTGGACTACATTAGCGGGCGTTTCGGCTAGGCTGTGATCCCCACCGGGCGTACCCAACCGCGCGTTCTGCCCGCGTCAATCAGTGTCCTCGTTGACGACCGGATCCACGCGCAGGTGCAGCCGCTCCTGGCACTGGCTGCGGCGTGGGTAAATCTGCTGCCGGATGCGACCGCGTTTTTGCACCACCTGTGGGAACGACCGCCCGATCTGGTGCTGATCGAGACGGCGGGGCACCCCGCCGGAACCATCGAAACGCTGGTCGCAGAGCTGAGTCGCTACTTCCCCATGCCGATCTTAATCCTGGAGTCGGGGGCGAGTGAGCCCGACCGGATCGCGTGGCTTGATCGCGGTGCCGACGATGTCCTTACGCTCCACACACATCCAGCCGAGATACCGGCACGCTGCATTGCGCTGATGCGCCGGGCGCAGCGCGAACGCGGGCGCGACCCGAACGCGCAGTACCTCCAGTCCCTCGGCATGCGTCTTGATATTCGTGCGCGTCGCGTTATGCTGGCTGCGGGCGACGTGATCAACCTCAACTCCGTGCAAACCCGTCTGCTCGCACTCCTGCTCGCCTATGATGGCGGCGTTGTTCCGTCTGACATACTCATTCGGCATGTGTATGGTGTCCAGACGACGGATCGGTCGCAGCACCTCGCATCGATCCTCCACGACCTACGGCGCCGACTGAACCAAGCCACTGGTCGTCCGGTGCCGCAGATCGTCTATGTTCATGGCTGTGGCTACCGTATCACCTATAGCGCCGCAAGTACCGCTAAGAGTTGCCCCCGGTAGGACGTCCCAACGACCTGTTCCCAGTGGTTTGGCAGGGCCGCACGCCAAGCCGCATACTCGGCGCTGCGGCTCGTGAGGTATGCCTGTGCGCCAGGATCGTCGGTCATACCTACCTCTGCGAGATACTGACGCGCTGTAACCTCGTCCTGAAGCTCGCCCAGGGTGGTGAGCAGGATGGACAGGGGATCCAGCAATCCGGTGGCCGGGTCGCCGATTGCCTCGGCGAAACACTCAATCGTATAGCGCAGGTGCTTGCCCGCAATCCGTGCGTGGTGCTGCACCTCCTCTGGGCCGTCAATGAGGACGGTTTCAAAGGCGCGCAGATCCTCATAGCGTCGCCAGAGCAGTGAGCCAGCCGCATCACGGATACGCGGACGTACGCCGCTCTCTGGGAGTGGGGCCACCCCAGCATCTGGCGTGGTGAGAAACGCGGCAAAGTCGTGAACGAATCGCGCATAGCGCGGTGTATCGAGTCGCTCCAGGAGTGTCTGCCGCGCCTTGGCTCGGTCCTGCGTGATCGCTGCGAGCAGCCGCTGAAGGTGACCATGGGCATGCTCCGGTATGCCTTCCTGGTAACGGGTCAGGTGGCTGAGGAAGACATCACGGTCACGGACACTGCCGAGGGCCGCTGCGACACGCCGGAGACCACCGCGAAAATGACTGATCTTCTGCGAGTCGAAGAAGGGCGTCACGACGTAAAGTGAGGCGCGCAGGCGACGTGTGGCGACTCGCATCTGGTGAACATCTTCCATGTCTTCGCCAGCACGCACGGCCTGCTCACGTGCCAGCAGTCGCTCAAACTGGTGGTGCAGGATGCGACGCACACCTTCGGCCAGTGGCTCGGAGGTGTGCAGGCGGAGCGGTACGGACACCGATTTCCACGCGACGGGAAGTTCCCACCCGATGGTCGTGTCGAGAACTGGTTCAACGGGCTGTGCTGTCAGCTCGACGATCTGGAGTGGGCCAATATATTTCTGCCAGCGCTTGACTGGCGTCGCATCAGCCACCAGATCGGCGGGAATCTCGGCGACGTGGATCGTGGTCGTCCTCTCTGCACAAGTGATCCGAAACGCGGTCGCAGGACGTGTGTGCAGCACATCGGCCAGCATAAGCAAGGCGCTCAGACGCAATGCCGTTGTCTGGGCGTGCGACGACAGCCACAGAAACGCCGGTTCACGTCGGCGGCGCAGACGGGCGCGTTGGAAGGTGACTGCGCTAGCGATGATACTGCGCTGCTCCGGTGTCATATCATACGTAAGCGCAAGCACTGCGTCGCGCCCGGCGATCTCATGCCGCGCTGCGCCTATCTGGCGTGCGGCGGCGTAACATGTGGCGGCGATCATCAGGCCATCGCGCTGCTCAGGCGATAGCCGGTGGGCGGTGGTCGTCGCATCGAAGATCGCGAGCGCACAGGATACCAGCACGCGGACGGGCTCGGGCATGTGCATTGGATCGAACGATTGCTCAAGCGGGGGCATCTTTCACCTCATGGTGCGTATCCTTGCGCGGCAGCATGGCACGGCAAGGACTATCTTGGGCGACCTACGAATTGAGGTCAACAATTGTGCCAACAGCCATAAAGACCACCGACTCGGCCAGATTCGTGGCGCGATCCGCCGCCCGCTCTAGGTGGTGTGCCACCAGCAACAGCCCGGTGCCCCAGTGTACCGCCGTCGGATCACGCTCAATTTGCTCACGCAACGCCGCCTCGGCCTGCGCATACAGCCTATCCGCGATTTCATCAGCGGCACTGAGTGCGGTTGCGCCCGCCACGTCCTGCGCGGCAAATGCCGCGAGGGCGCTATCCAGCATCAGCACGGCTTGCTGGCTCAGCGCCACCAGGCCGGGCGGGAGATCCGCCGGAAGCTGGTCGGCGTCACGCACGACGATGCGGGCGATTCCTCGTGCATAATCCGCGATCCGCTCGATCTCGCTGCTCATTTTCAATGCGGCGATCAGTCGGCGCAGATCCGTTGCTACGGGCTGCTGCGTCACGATGATCTGGAGTACATGGGACTCCAGGCGCACGGTTGCTTCGTCAATCGGCGCATCGCCCGCAATCACCTGCTGCGCCCACCTAAGGTCACGCTGCTGAAGTGCGGCCACCGCGTGGCCAAGTGCCGTTACAGCCATCTGCCCCAGGGCGATCAGCTCGGCGCGCACTGCCTCAAGCTCACGTTCAAAATGTCCACGCATACCCATCCCTTTCTGTCGAATCTATGACTACCGCACGATAGCATAGCAAGATTATGCCTATGTTAAGCGCACCGATGCGACAGCGGAGATCGCTCATGGTTCACCAGAACGCGGGGAAAGCACCCTCGGATGTTTATGCTGGCTTAACGTAAATTTAATGAAGGGCGCATACAATCACGGTAGAGATTCTGTTGTTCGCATTGCTATCGCGTGCGGCCCACGGTCAAGGCAGACCACAATCCCGGCGTCGGGCAGGTGAGAGTATGGTGGGCTGCCTACGTACACCGGGGGTTCTGTGAGATCGTTACCGGCATGTGTGCTTCTGCTCGTGTGCCTCGTATTGGCTGCCTGCGCTACCCAGCCACCACCCACCGTCGCTCCATCACCTACGACAATCCCTCATACCACCGCCGAGTCGACTTCTCCCGCCCTCACCCCGCCCGCAGATGACCCCACACGTCTCAGCGGAACCATTGTCATTGACGGTTCTAGCACCGTCTTCCCCATCACCGAGGCCGCGAGTATCGCCTTTCGTCGCTACGCCCCCCAGGTCGAGATCCGCCTGGGCGTGAGCGGCACCAGCGGCGGATTCAAGAAGTTCTGCGCGGGCGAGACGCTGATCTCCGACGCTTCGCGCCCGATCACCCAGGCTGAGGCTGATGCTTGCGCCAAGGCGGGCGTGGCCTATGTCGAGCTGCCCATCGCCTTTGACGGGATCACGGTGATGGTTCACCCCGACAATACATGGGCCACATGCATGAGTGTGGCCGAACTGAAGGCGCTCTGGGAACCCGCTGCCGAGGCGAAGATACGCCGCTGGCGTCAGGTGCGCGCCAGTTGGCCCGATACGCCGATCAGCCTCTACGGAGCGGGCAAAGACTCGGGAACCTACGACTACTTCACCCAAGCTGTGGTCGGCACCCAGGGGATGAGCCGCAAGGACTATACTGCCAGCGAGGATGACTATCTTCTGGCCCAGGATCTCGCGACCGACTCCAGCGGTCTAGGCTTTTTTGGTTACGCCTACTATGTTGAATATGCAGGCCAACTGCGCGCCATCGCAATTGACAACGGCAGCGGCTGCGTAGCCCCGAGCCAAGCATCCATCACCGACGGTAGCTACCAACCCCTCGCACGACCTATCTTCCTCTACGTGCGAGCCGACGCACTGGATCGCCCTGATCTGCACGCCTTTGTGGACTTCTACCTCGCAAACGGGCCAGCACTGGTGCGTGAGGCCCGCTATATCTCGCTGCCGGATCGGGCCTACCCGCTGGTGATCCGTCGGCTTGAGCGGCGGATCACCGGCTCGGTCTTCCATGGCGGTGTGCAGGTGGGTGTCTCCATTGAAGAAATTCTCCAGCTTGAGGGAGGGCAGTAGTCAGTGCATACATCAATCCGCAGCAAACTCTTAGCTGCCTTCGCCCTTAACCTGTTACTCGTGGTAGGACTGGGCTGGTTCGCCGCTCAGCAGATGGCTCGAATGAACGAGCGAGCGGCGTTTGTCGAGCAGCAGACCATCCCCTCACAGGATCGCGTCGCTCGCATTGCCACGGTCATCAACGCCTACCGCGTGCGCCAACTCGAATACCTAATCTACGGCAATGAGTCCGACAAGAACCGCAGCCAAAAGAAGATGGGCGACCTTGAGCGGGAGATGGATGGATATTTTACCGACTACCAGCCACTGGTTAATACGGAACGCGAGGATACTCGCTTCAAGGCGGTGACGACCGTATGGCACGACATCGTAGACGCAAACCACCAGCAATTCATCCCCGCCGTTCGTCTCGCCAACACCGGCAGCGTGCAACCCTTCTACTCACGGATGAACCCACTCTATGATCGGCTCGATCTTGCGATGACGCAGCTATCCGAGGAGAGTCAGGGTCAGGCTACCAGCGCCCTCGACGAGGTGCGATCAGCCTACGAGAGTGCCCGCAACTTCATTCTGGCCGACACCGCCGCGACCATCATCCTTTCGGCGGTGATCGGACTGACCTTCTCTGGGCGTATTGCCCTGCGCATCAGTCGGCTCACTGGGGCTACGACGAGAGTAGCATCTGGTGAGCTTGATCGCAAAGTCGAGATCATTAGCCGGGATGAGATCGGCGTGTTGGCCCACAGTTTCAACCAGATGTTGGATAGTCTACGCGAACAGCGCAGTGCCCTGGAGCAGCGTCATATCGAACTTCAGATCAGCCTGAGCCGTCAGGAGCAACTCACCGCCGATCTAGTGCGCGGCAAGCAAGCTGAGGAGGAAGCCTATCAGGCGCAGATTGCTGCCGAGGCCGCCAGTCAGGCCAAGAGTATGTTTCTCGCCACCATGAGCCACGAGCTGCGCACGCCGCTCAACGCCATTCTCGGCTATGCCCAACTGATGCGGCTGCGGGCGATGGGCGGGAGTACTGACCCTGAGGATAGGGAGCAACTCGACCGTATCCTTAGCGCCGGACGGCATCTGACCACCCTGATCAGTAACGTCCTTGATTTTTCGAAGATCGAGCAGGGCAAAATCGATCTGAACATCAGCCATGTTGATGTCTTCGCCCTGGTACACGAGGTCACCGATATTGTCCTGCCCCTGGTGCAACGGCAGGAGAACACGCTGCGAATTGACTGCCTGCCCGACATCGGAACGCTCGATACCGATGGGCCGAAGCTACGCCAGATACTCTTCAATCTGCTCTCCAACGCCGCCAAGTTCACCGAGAACGGCACGGTGACGCTGCGCGTCACCCAGGAGGCAGGAGGTAGGAGGCAGGATGATCATCTCCCGCCTCCAGCCTCCAGCCTCCTCTTTGACGTGATTGACACCGGCATCGGCATCGCTGACGACCAGTTGGACAAGCTCTTTCAACCCTTCAGCCAGATCGACTCGTCAGTGACACGGCGATTCGACGGCACCGGCCTGGGGCTTGCCCTCAGTCGGCAGCTCTGCCTAGCACTTGGTGGCGACATCAACGTCGAAAGCAGCATCGGTTACGGATCAACCTTCCGCGTCTGTCTGCCAACCTACGGATCAACCTTCCGCGTACCTCTGCCAACCAATGACAGCCCTCATCTCATCAAATGTCCATGCGATTCGCGCACAACGCCCGATGAAAAGATCCACTGATGCCCGACTATCGGCTATCGGCTATTTTCACGTAAGGAATCCTATGAAACCCAAGACTATCCTTGTCGTTGATGACAACCACGACAATAGCACCATCATCGCCAAAATGCTTAACATCAACGGCTACCACACCGTTATCGCTACTAACGGACTGCACGCCCTAGATATGGCCATCAGCGAGCAACCCGACCTGATCTTGATGGATATGTCCATGCCCGTACTTGATGGCTGGAGTGCCACGGCCCGCCTCAAGGCCAGCCCTGACCTGTCCCACGTGCCGGTGATCGCCTTGACCGGCCATGTTACTCACGAGGATATCTCACGAGCGATCACTGCCGGCTGTACCGACTATCTCACCAAACCAATTGACTACCAGATGCTGATTATAACGGTGCGTACCCATATACTTGCCTAAGGCCAATACTTTACGAATAAGTAGATCCATGCCGATTCTTTCCCCCTCACCCCCGGCCCCTCTCCCACCAGGGGAGAGGGAAGATTCCGCACCAGAGCGCGTTCGGCTCCCCCTCTCCCGTTCTGGGAGAGGGGGCTGGGGGGTGAGGGCTGC
>JBAXMH010000152.1:0-11987 GCA_037134395.1 Chloroflexales bacterium | reverse complement strand
CAGTGAGCTTTCGGACAGAGTGGGCGAGAGCCTGGGCAAATGTATGCAGCGATGACGTACGATGGCAGGCCATCACCGCATGTTTCACCATCCGGTAGACTCGCAGGGCCACCGCCTGGTTGCTCTGGCCAACAGGTTCAAACTCCAAAATGAGCATCCCATCAATACGGTGGGCGATCACATCAAACAGCGACTCGACTCCGCTGAACGCCAAGGTGAGCGCGTAGAGCGGGTTCTCATCCACCACGTGTTCGTGCGACAGGCAGTCGTAAAGGTCGGTGATCTGATCGGGATCGAGCAGCGTATGGAGCGGCTGGCCAATCAAATCGCGGGGGTGACGGCCCAAAAACGTGAAGGTGTTGGCGCTGACCTGGATGATCGTCAAGTCAGATTCCGCGAGGGCGAGGAGTACGCCGTGAGGTTGGATGGAGCCCGGGATATGGATCGGCTCACGATCACAGTTGGTCAGATCAACGATAAAGGGCGTTTCCTGAGACATCATGACCTCTTCCCTGCCAGCCATTGTGCGTAAAGACAATTGACAGCGAGTACACACCAAACGTAGGAGCGGAGCCGCTTAATCAGGGGGGCGGAACCGGTAGCCGACACCCGGCTCCGTGATGATCAGCGTTGGGCTGGCCGAGTCCGTCTCGATCTTCCGCCGCAACTGCGTGACAAAAACCCGCAAGGTGTTTAGGTCGTTCTCAGAGTGCGGCCCCCAGATCGTGCGCAGGATCATGCGGTGGGTCAGCACGTTGCCAGCATGTCCACTCAGCAGGACGAGCAAATTGTACTCGGTTGGCGTCAACCGCAATTCCTGTCCATCCACCGTTACGAGGCGGCGCGCACGGTCAATCTGGAGCATGCCGAAAGTTACCACCGAGCCACCGTCGCGGTGAAGACGTGCCCCATGACGGAGAGCCACCCGGATACGTGCCAGCAACTCACGGACACTAAAAGGCTTGGTCAGATAGTCGTCGGCACCCAGATCGAGGATCGTCACCTTGTCGTTCTCAGCGGTACACATGGTCAGCACGATGATCGGCACCTGCGACCAGTCGCGGATTCGTCGGCAGACCTCGTAACCGTCTATCACCGGTATCCGCAACTCGATCAGCACCACGTCGGGTCGCCAGCGAGCCACCAGATCGAGGGCGACCTGTCCATTGGTGGCGATCTGCATGGTATAGCCTTCCGCATCCAGCACACTCTTCAGCAGGCGACCGATCTGCGGGTCGTCGTCAACCAGGAGCAGCCGAACACTCATTGCAATGATACCCTTCGCCGACGTATGTACGGAACAGCGGCTGTCTGGAGCAAGTTACGCGGATGTGGTGCCAAGGGGATACGGTGGTAGTACGCCTGCAATATGGTGCGTGGGAAGATGTCTGTGCTTACATCCAGGCAGTATAAACCTGCTTTGCCGCACCGAATCTCATCCATGCGGCATCTTTATACAAACCACATGGTTTAGGGCTATTTCTTAATGTTTTCCACATATGCACAGTGGTACAGTGGCGGCATCCGGCCCTGCATCTGGCAGGGCCAGGCTTCGAGAACACTTATTATGGCGGAGCGTCTCACGCGACCGTTTCCTCCCGAACAAGCGCCGCGATCCCGACGCCTGTTAGCTCACATCGAATTGGCCGACCCTGTGACGTGGATCACCCCGATCACCATGGTGATCTGTGGTGCCATCGCCACCGGACAAGGCACGCCGGGTTTTCATGGAACCATGCTACGCGACCTAGTGCTGGTCGGGTTAGCGGCGCTGATGTGCGGGCCATTTGGCACAGGCTTCAGCCAGAGCATCAACGATTACTTCGACCGTGATCTGGACGCGATCAACGATCCCTCCCGTCCCATTCCTTCGCAGCGGGTCACCCTCGGGGCAGCACGTCTCAACTGGATCACACTCGCGTTGGCGACGATGATCGCATCGCTCGTCCTGGTGCGCCAAAGCGTATGGGTTCCCATGTTGGCGGCGATCAGCCTCGTCCTCTCTGCGGCCTACAGCGTCCCACCGATCAAGCTCAAGCAGCATTTTTGGATGGGGCCACCGGCAGTGGGCTTCGGCTACGTCTTTCTGAGCTGGATCACCGGCCACCTGATCTTCGCGCCGATGAGCTGGCCGAGCCTCATCCTGGCCCTGATCAACAGCGCCCTTGCGGCCGGCCTGCTCTTCCTTAACGACATCAAGAGTATTGAGGGCGACCGTAAGCTGGGGTTACGATCAATGACCGTGGCCTTCGGGGCGCGCCGTACCCTGCTGATCTCCTACGCGATCATCGGCATCTGCGAACTGCTGCTCCTGGCGCTATCGCTGATGGCTGGACACTTGTGGGCAACAGTCGTCCTCGCCCTGGCCCTGCTCATTCCGATCATGAGTCAGGTGCAGCTCTACCGCGATCCCACTCACACAAATTTTAAGCGTTATATCATCGCTAGTAACCCATTCGTGCTGCTGATTCAGTTCATGTCGGCATTCATTGTCGGCGGATACATCGGCTAGACCCAATACGCAGTACAGCAGAAGTAACGCTGTCACGCTGAGCGCAGCGAAGCGTCCCGGTAAGCGTCATCATCGCCGGGACGCTTCGTTGCGCTCAGCGTGACATGATTCACGGCGTTACTTTTAATGCACCAGCCGGTCTCCTTGCCCTGTTCTGATGGTCATGCTATCATCAGGCCGATTTAGTGATTGCGGATCAGACGACAGGAACTATGGCGAACGACATCCCCATTAGTGATCGTGAGCGGGAGATTTTGCGCCTTGTTGCCACGGGGGCGTCAAACCAACAGATTGCCCAGCAACTGAGCATCAGTATCAACACCGTCAAGGTGCATCTGCGAAATATCTTCGGTAAAATCGGCGTTGTCTCACGCACCGAGGCAACGGTCTATGCGATCAGTAATGGTCTTGTGACTGTTGATATGGGGGCTGTGGCCCTATCAGCAGCGGTGCCTGATCTGCTAGAGGACGAGGTGGCGGATGAGGCGACGGATCTCGGTGTGGAGGAGGAGCCTGCGCCTCTCGTTATCCCCGACGAGCCGGTGGTCAGCCTCCCTGATCCAGCCCCGCTCCCGATTCCCCCATCCCGCCGACTGCCGCTCTTCATCGGGGTTGCTGTCGGTCTCGCGCTACTGATCGCGGTTGCTGTGAGTGTGCAGGTCGTCAGCCGTCCCGCTGCTCTAACAGAGACGCCAACCCAATCCAGCATCGCGACTGCCACCCCCGATCCTAATCAACGCTGGTTCCTGCGCGCCCCGTTGCCTAACCCACGAGACGACGCCGCACTTACTGCCTACGACCAGGAGCGCAAGCTTTATCTGATCGGCGGGCAGGTTGGTGGTATCCCCAGCGCCGCTGTTGACCGCTACGATCCCGAGAGCAACTTGTGGGTCTCGCTGACGGATAAGCCGACCGCTGTAAGCCACGCGGGTGCCATCGTGCTGCGCGGTCGGATCTATGTTCCCGGCGGCGAGGTGGCGGGCGGCAAGGTGAGCGACATCCTTGAGATCTACGACCCGCACGAGCGGCGCTGGGATCATGCTGCGCCGCTACCGTCCGGACGCAGCCGCTACGCTCTGGTGGCGGTAGAGGGTCAGATCTATGTGATCGGCGGGAGAGATGATACGCAGGCTCGGAGCGAGATTTTTATCTACAACCCTGAGCGCAACACATGGAGCGAGGGGCCACCATTGCCCTCGCCACGGCAAGATGCCGGGGCCGCAGTGGTGTCAGGACGGATCTTTGTTGTTGGTGGCGTCGGTGATGGCGGCGCACTGCGCGAGAGCATCCGCCTTGACCCGTCGCTAGATGGACGGAGTTGGGATGTGATGGCCCCCCTGCCCCAGCCAATGGTCAGTCCCGGTGCCATCTCAGTGATCAACACGCTGCTTATCTTTGATGCCGCCTCCGCCGCTGGCTGGCAATACGATCAGACCGCCGACGCCTGGCAGCCCCTCGATATTCCGGCGTCTGCATCCCTCGCCCCCAGGTGCATCCTGCTCGAATCGAGCATCTACTTTCTGTCCGGGCGATCTGCGGCGGTCAGCGGCAAACTCAGCGAGTACCGCGTGATCTACACGACGTTTGTCCCTGGCAGAGCGCACTAAGACAAGGTTTCAGGTGTGAGGTTTCAGGTTTCAGGTCGAGCGCATCACGATGCCACATTCTGACCTGAACGGTAAAGTATCTGCGAACTTGGTCTAAGGAATTATGTCACGCAGAGCGAAGCGAAGCGTCCCGGCAGCACTATCGCCGCCGGGACGCTTCGCTTCGCTCTGCGTGACAGCGGTAGTGCGTTTAAATACACTACCGCAAGTGTTCTGATGCGCTGCACCTAAAACCTAAAACCCAAAACCTAAGACCTAAAACCTAAGACCTAAAACCTAAAACCCAAAACCTAAGACCTAAAACCTAAAACCCAAAACCTAAAACCCAAAACCTAAGACCTAAAACCTAAAACCTAAGACCTAAAACCTAAAACCTAAAACCTAAAACCTAAGACCCTGCCTACTTGTTCGGGTCGCTCGCATCGTTGCCGGTGACGGCATCAAGCCAAAGGATCGGGGTGTTGTCCTTGGGTGAGATCACGCCCCAGACCGGGCCGGGCGTCCCCTTCAGGTTGATCAACTGGAAGTCGTAGGACGTATTGGGCTCAACCGTAACCTTCAGTGCCGGGGCGCGCTGCGCAAATAGCTCCATCACCTTGTCGCCATCAATTACGTTGCTCATATCAATGGGCAGCTCCGGCTTGGGGAGTTCACCCAGCGGGGAGAGAATGCGCGAACCGCTATACTGGCCGTTCACCACCTGCACAAACAGGTCGTCGCCCTGCTTACTCGCGGCACGAAATTTATAGAACCAGCCGAGGGCGGTGGGTGGGTTGCCCAGGTTCGCAAGCATCACCCGCGAGGGGACGATTTCGTAGAGCTGGACATCAGCGCCAAAATTCTGCTTGGCCCAATCAAACGCAACCTGATAGCCTTTGAGAACCGTCCCGCTGCGCCCGTCGTCGGTTGCGACAGGTGTGAGCGAGGTCGGGTTCGGGTAGGCATCGGTAACCACCGGCACAGACGGCACAGGGTAGGCACCTTCTACGGTCGCACTTTGGGCAACAGTTGGCGTCACCGGAATGGGGGTGGTCTTATACGGGAGCTCTGCCGGCTTGCTGGAGCATGCGGCGAGGAGCAACGCGCCAGCAAGCGCGAGTGCGGTCTTGGTACGCGAAGAGGTCATAGAGGTTCTCCTAGAGACGAGTAGAGAATTAGTACGGGCGATAACAGCAAGAATGCAGGGCTACTATACCTAGTAGCCCTGCATTCTGTTGTCGCATCAGGACACACGGGCCAACGCTCTAGAGCGGTAGCCTAGTTCGGGAAGCCCGTGAGGACGAAGAGGAAGTCGTTCGGCGACAGCTTTGCACGTGCTGTGACGCGGGCTGAGGGCAGGGTCGGATCCGTGTTGTGCTGAACGATGACCACCAACGGCTGTGCATTGCTCGACGTGACCGTACCGCCGGTCACAACGCCTGACGCCAGCTTGTTGTTGGCGTAGCTGGCCAGGTGTGTGAAGTTCACCGTTGCACCAGGCGCAACAGCCGTCTGCACCCAAGGTGTCGCTCCATTGGCGTAGGTCAGGGTGATGTCCGTTGCTACCGTACCGGCGTTCTTCACCGAAACCGCCGTGAAGTAACCGAAGTAGTCGTTGAAGATCGCGGGCACGCTGGTGGAGACAGTCGAAGCAACGCTGGAGGTGCTGTAGCTACCAAAGGCCGGGTTGGTCGGGTCGGCAACGGTGAGGCTGCCAACGGCCTTGCGCTGGATATTCGCAATCGCCACGATGCTTCCGCTCGACGCGGTAACTGTGGCCGAGAGCAGGCCGGCGGTGTTACCCTTCAACAGATTCGTATTGTTCGGCTGGAATTTCTCAAGCGACTGGTTCGGCTTGAGAACCATCGTGTCGGTGACGCCATTGCTGTAGGTGATCGTCACATTCGCCGTCACGGCGGGATCCACATTCTGGACGGTGAGCGACGAGACGAAGCCGTAGTACTGGTTGTAGAGAGCGCCAGCATAGGCCGTCGTGCTGCCGGAGGTGAAGGCATTGTAGCTACCGACACCGACGTTTTCTGCGGCGGAGGACCAGATGTTCGAGACACCGACGAGGAGCTGGGCGTTGGTGGACTTGACCACTACGCCGTAGATACCGGTGTTACCACTCGTCAGAGCGGTGAAGAGGGCGTCGTTGGCGCTGAAGGTCTTAGAGGCGTTGGGCGCGATGGAACCCAGCGCAACGTCCGACGCAGCGACGGCGCCGGTGATGCCGTTATAGAAGGTGGCCGTAACTGTTGCGGCGCTCGATCCGGTGTTCTGGATGACCAACTCGCTCAGGAAGGTGTAGTAGTTCTTGTAGAAGGCCGGGAAGTAGAGGGTGTCTTTAGCACTAGCAGCCTCTACGCCCTCGTAGGAGAAGGCCGACCAGGGAGCCGTCGTACTGCTGTCGGTCGAGCTGTTTACCACAGCCTTGACCTTCTGTGCGCTGCTGATCACCGCCGAGTACTGACCAGCGGTTAGTGCGGTCACGGCAGTAGGTACGTAGAACTCCTTCGAGGCACCAACGGCGATGGTGTCCGTCGGGTTGAAGGTGTTGGCCAGCGTGCCAGCCGAGTCGTAGAAGGCGATGCTGTAGTTGCCCGAGGCCAGATCCGCCGTACCTGCGTTCTGGACCAGGATGGCGCTGCCCCACTTGCCGTGGATGTTCGTACCTGTTTGAACCTGGGCGTAGGTGCTTGTGCCACCGAACGCGAACGACCCTGCGGCGAGGGTGAGTGTCATCAGACCGAGCGCAGCCCGTTTGACCGATGTGAACATAATGACTTCTTCCTCCAACACACTAACCTGCGAAGCTACCAGACAGAACACCAAGACGCTACTATGATGCTCTGGATGCCACTATAGCAGATGGCTGACGAGACTTCAATAGTACCTATGAGTAACGCTCCTGTGGCGACATGGCTTTGGAACGCCAAAAAAGGCTCTAATACTTTCGTACTATCGGGTGGGTTAGGCGAAAAATGAGGCTTTGAGCCACCAGATAGCTAAAGAAATCGCACCGCACCGGTGTCGAGATCGTAGACAGCTCCCGTGATCTTCGCCTTGCCCTGCGCGATCAGTTCAGCAAGCACAGACGATGTTTTGAGGGCGGCAATTGTGCGCGTGACGTTTATCTCGACTGCGTTATCGAGCAGATCGCCAGGTCGGGCGCGGGCCGCCTCAACGGCGGGGGTGATCGCCTCCACCAGCATCGCAATATCGCCAGGAGCCTCGCCACTGCCACCCAGAAAATCAATGGTTGCCTTGACCGCACCGCAGCGCTCATGGCCAAGAACCAGGATCAGCGGAATCTTCAGTTCGGCGGCACCAAACTCGATGCTCCCCGTCACGGCGCGATCAAGCGTATGACCGGCGGTGCGGATCACAAAAAGATCGCCAAGGCCACGGTCGAAAATAAGCTCGGGCGGCACCCGTGAGTCAACGCAACCGAGGATGGTGGCGAAGGGCTGCTGACCGGCGGCTACCGTGGTGCGGCGGGACGGACTGCTATTGGGGTGACCCTCTTTGTCGGCTACAAAGCGCTGGTTGCCCTCGCGCAAACGGGCCAGAGCCTCATCAGGGCCAGCGATCGCCGGTTCAGTGGTGGGCTCAGGAGAGGCAGGAGGAGGGAGAAGGGTGGTAGGAGTTGCCACCGATGCCGAGGAACTACAGGCGGTGAGTCCGGCACTCAGGATGCCCAATCCAGCAAGACGAAGAAGATCACGACGGGGCAGACGATCAGCAGGCATGATGTAGGTTCCTCAGGAGTACGCAGTAAACAGAAGAGATCAGAGCGCCGGTTGTTCGGCATCGTCGGGGGGCGAGGAGGCGAGATCTACTTCATCACTGGCCTCCAGATGGCGCATATCATTGATACTCAGCGTCTCCCAGTCTCCAGGGGCACAGCGCAGGGTGCTGATTGATGTGTTGCCAATATGCGGGAAGCGTACAAAGCCATCCCCATGAAAACTCTCAGCATGGGCCAGGAGCATGCGAATGCAGCCGCCGTGCGTCACCAGGGCGATTGTCTCGCCGTCACGATGGGCGATAATCGCCTCAAGCGCCTCAACCACTCGCCTGCGCAGGGCGAAGAGCGTCTCCCCGCCACCACGAGGGATGTCCTGGCCCTGCTCAAGGAGCTTGGCCTCAATCGGGAATCGCTCGCGGATCTCGTCGTAGTGCATGCCGCTCCAGGTACCCAGATCAATTTCGCGCAGAGGTGGGTAAAGTTGGACGGGCACACGCACAGCGGCACCTAGCTCCCAGGCAGTCTGGTAGGCACGGGCGAGGTCGCTGCTATAGATCGCGTCGAACGAGATCTGCTCAGACTGGATTCGCTGGGCGAGCAGGCGGGCCTGGCGCAGTCCAAGATCGTTCAGTGGCACATCGGCGTGGCCCTGCCAGCGCCCTGCCAAGTTCCAGTCCGTCTCACCGTGGCGGATCAGGTAGATGGTGCTGGTCATCAGTGGTACTCCTCGCACACGTCTGTAACGGTGTATATGACGCTATCCGCGAGAATAATACCATAACCTCTGCGTCTCGAAGGATGAAGGGTGAAGGAGCGAAAGTTGACAATCAGTTGAGGTGAAAGTAGGATCGATGAAAATAGCCGCTGATGCCCAACTACCGGCTATTACTACAGTTGTAAATATCTTCACAGAAAGGCTCCTGTCGATCACCCCCCCTAGCCCCCCGCACGCGGGGGGGGGGAACGATGCATTGATTCCCCCCCCCGCGTGCGGGGGGGCTAGGGGGGGGTAATTAAAACTACAACTGTAGTACTATCGGCTATCGGCTATTTTCACAGGAGGTTACACGATGCCGACATTAATCCTTTATAACGGTCCAATTTATACACGTGATCCGCAGATACCTGTTGCGCAGGCGGTGGCTATTCGCGATGGGCGTATCATTGCGTTGGGCAGCGAGAGCCATGTGCAGGCCAACACGGCATCAGCCGGTCGCAGTGAAGGCATCAACCTCCACGGGCGGGCGGTGCTGCCCGGTATTACCGACGCCCACGTGCATATCAACTACCAGGGGATGTCTAGCCAAGAGGTGCGACTCACCGATGCCGGCAGTATCGCCGAGGCGATGGGTCGGATAGCCGACCGCGTTCGCGGTCTGGCATCCGGCGCATGGCTGTACGGCAGCGGATGGAATCACTCGGCATGGGGAGGTCAGTGGCCCTCGCGCCATGATCTCGATGTAATCAGTCCCACAAACCCGATCATCCTTACGCGCAAGGATGGTCACTCGATCTGGGTGAACAGCGCGGCTCTGGCTCTGGCTGGTATCAGTGATACAACCCCCGACCCGGTCGGTGGTCACATTCAGCGCGACCAGAGCGGTGTGGCGACGGGTATCCTTCTGGAGAATGCGATGGAGTTAGTTCGCGCTGTGGTGCCATCTTCTCGCCCCGAGGAGCGTCTTGCCATGCTGCGGATGGCCTTGCACGAGGCGCTGAGCTACGGGATCACGAGCCTGCACATCCCGCCCGCCATTCGCCCCAGCGACGGCAGCGAGGTTCTATCAGACCTCCAGATCCTGCGCGGGCGTGGCGAGCTGAACGTGCGCTGCCTTGTGCATATGTCGGCAGACGACCTCGACGCAGCAATTGCCCTGGGGCTGCGCAGCGGCATGGGCGACAATCTGCTGCGTATCGGCGGGCTGAAGATCTTCGCTGATGGATCCCTTGGCTCGGAGAGCGCGGAGATGCTGAGCAACTACGAGGATCGCGATCACGCAGGTATGGCCACGATTGAGCATGAGGTACTAAAGAAGATGGTGGCGCGGGCCAACGCTAACGGGATCAGCGTGGCCGTCCACGCGATTGGCGATGCGGCGAACCGTAAGGTATTGGACGCGATTGAACTGGCTCGTGGCAACGGCAACCTACCGACCTTGGCGATGCCCAACCGGATCGAGCATTGCCAGGTACTCCACCCTCACGATATTAGCCGATTCGCCGCACTAGGCGTGGTCGCCTCAATGCAGCCCATCCACTGCACCAGCGACATGGACAGCGCCAATGAGCTGTGGGGCGCACGCAGCGCCCACGCCTACGCATGGCGCGAGCTGCTCACCAGCGGAGCGGCCCTAGCCTTCGGCTCGGACGCCCCGGTGGAGACGATGAACCCCTGGCCCGGTATTCACGCCGCCGTTACCCGCCAGCGACCAGACGGACATCCGGTGGGTGGCTGGTACCCCAAGCAGTGCCTCACGAGGGATGAGGCGATTGACGCCTACTGCGTCGGCCCGGCCATCGCAAGTGGCGAGACGAATCAGAAGGGCCGGATCGTTCCCGGCATGCTCGCCGACCTTGTAGTTCTTACTGGCGACCCATTTCACAGCACGCTAAGCGAGCTGCACGCGATCACTGCCGCGATCACCTTCGTGGGGGGCAAGGTTGTGTTCGAACGGTAAGGCATGTTTCAAATCGGGTGTTTCCAGCTTGACAGTTAGCCTCACAGCCCGACAGTTCCACATCTCAACAAAAGGCTCTGTCGGGCTGTCGGGCTGTCGGGCAGATTGTCAAGCTAGTTTGAAACATGCCTAAGGCCAGGTGTCCCCATCTGTTACATGAAAGAAGTAGAACGTCATGTTCCGTAACCGACAGCTTATGGCCGTGGTGAGCGGCCATTTTATGATTGACTTGCTGAATAGTACTGGAGCTGTGCTGCTAGCGGTGCTGGCCGGGCCACTTGGCCTAAGCAATATTCAGATCGGCACCGCACTGACGGCCTACATACTGATTGGTGCGCTCTCGCAGCCGCTGTTTGGCCTGCTGGCCGACCGGCTACACGGCAAGGCCATGCTGCTGGCCGGAATCGGCTTGCTCTGGATGTCTATGTTCTCCGCTCTGGTGGCCCTGGCCCCAAACTGGGCCATGCTGCAGCCAGTCTTCCTGCTTGCGCCGCTGGGCAGCGGGCTCTTTCACCCGGTCGGTACGGCGGCGGCGGCGGCATCTGACCCCGATCGGGCCAGCAGTGCTACGGCGATCTTTTTCTTTGGCGGGCAGGCTGGATTGGCCCTTGGGCCGTTTCTAGCGGGCTACCTGGTCGGCCACTTCGAGCGCATCGGCATGATCCCTCTGGCTGCCATCGCTCTGCTGCCCGCTCTGCTCCTCTTCCACACCAGCCGCGCCGAAACCGTTCACTCCCACCGTTCGGCCAAAGCCACCCGCCCGCAGGTCGAGCGCACCCGTATCGCCATCAGCCTGATTGTGGCCTTCATCGTACTGGTGGCTGTGCGCTCGTCCATCCAGGCCACCTACCAGTCGTTCCTGCCCAAACTCTTTAGCGACCGTGGCTGGGATCCGGCGCTGTTCGGGCTGCTGGCGGGTGTCTTTATGGGCGCTGGCGCGATTGGCCAGGTGATCAGTGGCATGATAGCCGACCGCTTTGGCATGCGGGTAACGGTGATCTGGCCGCTGCTGCTGAGTATTCCCACTGGCTTGATCTGCTTTTTGGCCCCCACAAGCTGGGAGATCTTTGTCGCCTGTGCCATCACCGGCCTGCTGGTGGGTGGTCAGCATAGTGTGCTGGTGGTGTACGCCCAACAACTGCTGCCGGTGAAGCAGGGCTTTGCCGCCGGCTTGATCCTGGGCTTCACCTTTGCCAGCGGGGCGATTGGCACGTGGTTGGCCGGGCTGCTCGCTGATGTCGTTGGCCTACAGACGGTGATGCTCGGCACGACCCTGCTTGGCCTGCCGGTGGCACTGCTCGCCCTCACCCTACCTGGTCGCCCACGCCGTGCGCCGGTTCTGACTGCCCCGGCCACGGCGGTAGCGCCGACGCCTGCCGGGGATTAGAAGTGACACTTTTCACGCAAGACAAGGTGTCAGGTGTCAGGTGTCAGGTGTCAGGTGTCAGGTGTCAGGTGTC
>JBAXMH010000151.1:0-11990 GCA_037134395.1 Chloroflexales bacterium | reverse complement strand
ATCGCGCATTGTCGTGGTAGCGAGGAAAATCCCATGTCTCCATCCTACTCACCCGCCCAACGGTACATCCGCGCCGTCTCGTCCGCCCTCATGCTCTTTGCCCTACTCATCACCTATATGAGCCTTACCCCCGTTCCGTTGGCCCACGCCGCCACCATCGTTCGCGTGAAACCAGGCGGCACCGGCAATGGCTCCTCGTGGGCGACCGCCAAAGATCTGGCACCCGCGCTGCTCAGTGCCCGCGATGGAGCCGAACTCTGGGTCGCTGCGGGTAGCTACACGCCAACGACCACCGATGTGGACCCACGCATAGCCACCTTCACCATGAAGAGCAATGTGGCGATTTACGGTGGCTTCGCGGGCAGTGAGACCCAGCGCAGCGAGCGCAACTGGGTGACGAACGTCGTCATCCTCAGTGGCGACCTCCTTGGGAACGATAACAGTACGGTGAGCGCGACCGAGCCCACCCGCAGGGACAATAGCTACCACGTCGTCACCGGAGCGACAAGCGCGATCCTTGATGGTGTGACCATCAGCGGGGGTAATGCTAACATGAGTGGCAATTCCACAGGCGGTGGGATGTACAACTATGTCAGCACTCCGACGCTCACCAATGTGACATTCAGTCACAATATCGCTTCCACCAGCGGCGGCGGAATGTACATCCGCTACACCCGCACCAGCCCCCTGACGCTCACCAATGTCGCCTTTAGTGGCAATATCGCTTTTGACGGTGGCGGGATATACAACTTTAGCAGCAACCCTACGCTTACCAATGTGACCTTCAATGAGAATCGCGCTTCCGGCAGCGGCGGCGGAATGTACAACTTCAACAGCAGTCCCTGGCTTGTCAATGCCACCATCAGTGGCAATAGCGCTTCCGACGGTGGCGGGGTGTACAACGACAGCAGCAGTCCTACGTTCACCAATGTCACCATCAGTGGCAATAGTGCAACCCACGGCAACGGCGGCGGGATGTCCAACAGTGGCAATCCCACGCTATACAACGTCACCATCAGTGGCAATAGCGCTTCCGCCAGTGGCGGCGGGACATACAACCACGACTCGATCACCATTCAGAATAGCATCCTCTGGGGAAATGCTGCAATTAGCGGTGCAGAGATCTTCGACGCGAATGCTGCTTCTACGGTCAATTACTCGCTGGGGGTGTGGGGCTACGTAGGCACCGGCAACCTTGATACCGACCCGCTCTTTATCGCGCCCATTGACGCAACGAGTGCGCCCACCACCACCGGCGACTATCGGCTGCAAGCTGCTTCACCCGCGATCAACGCAGGCGATAACAGCGCCAACACGACGCCCACCGACCTTGACGGGAACCCGCGCATCATTGAGGGCACTATGGACATGGGAGCTTACGAGTATGTTCCCGTCATACCCAAACTGGACATTGACTATTCCACAGGCCAACCGGGTAGCTCTTTTGTCATCACAGGAAATAAATTTCCTGCTAGCACGCTGCTGAATGTGACGATCAATGGGCGCAGCGTACCTTTCAGCAGCCTATCTACTGACTCCGCTGGCGCAATACGGTTTGTTATCACCACCGCAGCGGACCAGATGCTCGGTACGTATAAACTCACGGTGGGAACACAGACCACCGCCCAAGTGCAACTGACGAGTAGTGCGGTGAGTAACATCACGTCCATAAAACTCTTCAGCAATGGGGTGTTTCACCCAGATCTTGGGTTGGTTGGAACGCCATTGCAAGCCATCCCTGCCAATACGGTACCGTTCCAAGATGTCTTCCTTCCTCTCATTCGAAGGTGATGTGCGGCCAATTCCAGGTGTACGCGGACGTGACCAGGGCAACCACATGCCGAATCTGATGTGGGCTAGCAGGGTCTCGCATCATCGCATGCGGTTGCAGAGCGGTGCTGAATCGTCAGGCAAGAACGGGACGAAAGAGCGGTGTACAGAAGTATGCCATTTTTCGTCCCGTTCGCGTTGCTGATTAGTTGTGTTACAGCGTGATTTTAGTTGACATAATAAAAATAAGCCTTTTTATTCTAGTCAATACCACACCACAGTTGTCATTCATCTCCCCGCATCACGGCGGAGGGCGAAGATCGCGATGTTACGCAGCGGATCACGGCTTGGTACACCCAGCGGAGTATAGCATAATTCCATTTGTATGTGTAACATATTGGATGCTATGTTACACATAGTATCATGCGGGCGGTTTCCGCCCCCATTGACAAGCGCCGTTGACTCCCGTACACTTCGCCAAGCATTCGCAGTGACAGAGGAGAAAGCATGCAGCGATTCCTTGCAGCGACGCGCTATATCGCGCTTGTGCCGGTGGTCTGTATCTTCGTGACGGCTACAGCACTAATGATCTACGGGGCGGCGGAGACAATTCAGGTCATCGCACATACTTTCGCTACCGAAGTAAGCTCTAAAGGTGTCAAGGGATTTTTGCTCTCCGCTATTGAGTTGGTTGATCTCTTTCTGCTTGCCACAGTCCTCTATGTGATCGCCGTCGGCCTGTACGAACTTTTTGTAGATGATAGTATCCCGATGCCAAGCTGGCTGGTTATCCATAACCTGGACGACCTGAAGGAAAAGCTGATCGGCGTGGTGATCGTGGTGTTGGGCGTCCTCTTCCTCGGCCTGGTCATCTCCTGGGATGGTCAGCGCGACCTACTCAGCCCCGGTGCCGCCGTTGCACTGGTGATTGCATCACTCTCCTACTTCCTTAGCCTGAAGAAAAAAGAGCCGAAGGGTGACGCATGAAATGGCTACGCTACATGATGGTGTTCGTGCCGGTGGCCTTTCTGCTAGAGTTTGTTCCCGCCCTAAAGAATGACATCCTGCTCTTCGCCTGTTGCTGCCTCGGTCTTGTCCCGCTGGCCGGTTACTTGGGTGAAGCCACCGAAGAACTCTCCGTCCATACTGGGCCACGGATCGGTGGCCTGCTCAACGCCACCCTGGGCAACGCAGCCGAGCTGATCATCACGATTGTTGCGCTCCAGGCGGGCAAATTCGAGTTGGTGAAGGCATCTGTCACCGGCTCGATCCTGGGCAACCTGCTGCTCATCTTGGGCGCAAGCATGTTCTTTGGCGGACTGAAGAACGGCATCCAGCGCTTCGACCGCCGAACGACCGGAGTCAATTCGTCAATGATGACTCTGGCGGTGATCGGACTGACCATCCCGACGCTCTTTGAAGTATTACGTCAAGTTAGCGCCCGCGAACTCAATGTTTTCAGTACCGAGGCCAACGACGTGGCACTGAACGGGCTCAGCCTGGGCGTGGCGGGGATCCTGATGCTGCTCTACGTCCTCAGCCTGATCTTCGCGTTTCAGCAGCCGGATCTGGCAGTGAGCGCGCCGGTGGGCGTGGATGATCACGGCGAGGGCGAGGCGATCCCGCACAAGGCGAAGTGGAGTGTGCCCGTGGCATCTGGCGTGCTGGGTGCCAGCACCCTGGCGATAGTCTTTCTGAGCGAGTTTCTGGTGGGCGCGGTGGAGCCGACGGTTAAGGCACTGGGCATGAGCGAGTTCTTCGTCGGGATCATCATTATCCCGTTGGTGGGCAATGTGGCCGAACATATCGTCGGCGTGCAGATGGCCGTCAAGAACAAGATGGATCTCTCGCTGGCCATCTCGATGGGATCGAGCACCCAGGTGGCCCTGTTTGTGGCCCCGCTGCTGGTCTTTGTCAGCCTGCTCGTCGCCCCCGCTGAGATGACCCTCTTCTTCAGCATCCTAGAGGTGGCCGCCCTGACCCTCTCGGTGCTGATCGCCACAATCATCTCGTCGGATGGCGAGAGCAACTGGCTGGAGGGTGCGCAGTTGCTGGCGGTCTATGTGATTGTGGCCCTGGGTTTCTTCTTTCTTAGCCCCGACAGCGGCGAGGCTGCACGCGAGTTGCTCTTCGGCGCGGGCTAGGGGTAAAATCGCTCTGTCACGCTGAGCGAAGCGAAGCGTCCCGGCGATGATAATGCACACCGAGACGCTTCGCTTCGCTCAGCGTGACATGTGTAAAGAGGCAAACATTCATGCTACCGTCTTCATCCGCCCACACGTACAGCGCGTTCCTCATGATTGCCGGTATCGCATGTCTGGTGGTTGCAATCTTCATCTGGCAGTGGCGGCGGACGGCAACGGGTGCTCGTGCGCTGTTTGTTTTCTTGCTCGCGCTAACATGGTGGGATCTTACCTACGCCCTCTTCTGGGCCGGGATTCCTGGGCCGAAACCCTCCTTCTGGCTCGACCTCACCTACCTAGGGGTGGTCATCACGCCGGCTGCGTTCCTGGCGTTCGCGCTCCAGCTTACGAATCAGGTGGACAGGCATCGCTCGTTCCCGTATGTCGTGCTTGCCATCGAACCCGCCCTTGTACTGGCGTCCCTGTGGACTGATCCCTGGTATGGACTATTCTTCACCCACCCACGCGATCTCAGTCGAGGGATGATCTCTACGGGTGGCCCCGCGTTCTGGGTCAACGTCATTTACTCCTATACGTTAGTCTTACTTTCGATTGGACTCATCCTGTCGCGGGTTCTCCGCTCCTCCGAGATCTACCGTCGTCAGGCAATTCTCCTGCTCGCCATCATTGGATTCGCCTGGTTGAACAGCGTGGTCTTTATCTCTGGACTCAGCCCACTGCCGGATGCAGATAATACCCCGTTTGCCTTTAGCCTCGCCGCCATTGGCTTTGCCTTCGCCCTGTTTCGCTACCGTCTGCTCGATGTGATACCCATCGCCCGCGATACCCTCGTCGAGCGAATGGATGACGGCATTATTGTGCTGGACACCCAGAACCGGGTGATTGACATCAATTCGGCTGCACGAAGCCTGCTGGCTGTGCCGACCGACCTGACACTCGGTAATCCGGGTGAGAACCTGGGCATCGTCTGGCATGCGGCCATCGGCGTGATCACATCATCGATCTCGGCACACACCGAAATCACCATTACGACCACCACGCAGCATTATGTGGATGTGCGGGTCTCGCCCATCCAAGACCGGCATCAGCAGCTTGTCGGGCGGCTGATCGTCTGCCGCGACATCACTGAACGCAGGCGACTGGAAGAGAACCTCCGTAAGAGCGAGGAGAAGTACCGACTGCTCAGCCAGGAACTGGAGCAGCACGTGCAGGAGCGCACCGCTGAGCTACAGATCGCGAACCTCTCCCTGGAGAAAGCACTGAAGGTCAGAAATGAGTTCATGGCCACAATGAGCCACGAACTACGGACGCCCCTGAACGGTATCATCGGGGGATTAGAAATGCTCCAGATACCCAGGTATGGCGAGTTGACAGCCAAACAGCGCGGCGCAGTGGAGATGATTGAGAAGAGCGGGAAGAAGTTGCGAGATGTCATCAATGACGTACTGGAGCTTACCGCGCTCCAGAGCGGCACGATTTCGCTCGATCCGTGCCCATGCGCCGTGGACATGATGTGTACGATGGCTCTGGAAACAATGCGTTCCCAGGCAGCACAGAAGCGCCAGCAGATCCACTTCACGATCAGCCCCGAGGAGATCGTGATCCAGATTGACGAGCGGCGTTTGTACCAACTTCTAAAGCACCTCGTGAGCAATGCCAGCAAATTCACCCCTGATGGCGGGGAATTTGGGATTAAGGTCATCGGCGACCGGAATGCGCAGCAGGTTATGGTGACAGTGTGGGATCGGGGTATCGGGATTGCGGTGCAGGATCTACCGCGCCTCTTCCAGCCCTTTGTGCAACTGGATGCACGTCTCGCACGCCAGTATGAAGGGACAGGGCTAGGATTGGCGCTGGTCAAGAATCTAGCGGAGGTTCTCAGCGGAGGAATCGGTGTGGAGAGCGATCTGGGTCATGGGAGCCGGTTCACGGTTACGCTACCGTGGGTGGAGTAAGGGATGTGGAAATTTTTAATTGTCCCAGCGTCGTGTCACGCTGAAAATTCCGTGTCCCTAAATCACCGATATGCCCCAAGGGTTTCCCCGCTATCGGATCCGGCTCTACCTGAATACAATATGGTACACTTCAACATCACCGATGTTGTCGTCTATGGTTGTGCATGCGATCCTCATCACTGAGGCGTCATGCTTGGAATTTCAGTTCTATATGCCTGAGTACTCGTAAACCTTGAATTCAGATCTGTTGATGTGATAATGTGGTGAGACTCCCCAATCGACCCCACGTGATCTAGCATTTCCTCGCATCACTCGGGGTCGCTCCTTCGCTCTTCCTCATAGGTGAAGGAACGAATATGTATGATCCCAGATCTCGATACCGCCCGTTGCGATTTTTCACAGAACCACTGATCTGGTTGCTTTCCAGTCTTATGATTGGGCTGGCGTTACTCTCCTTTGCTCTGGCTTGGCGCGATGAACAGTCGCTGCTGGACGCACGCCTGAACGCCGATACTACCGAGATAACCCGCCTGATTGAAGACACCATGACCGAGAACGAGCGCTCTCTGCTCGCGACGCGGGCGCTCTTCGCCGCCTCGCATACGATCGAGCGCACGACATTTAGCGAGTTTGTTACGCCGCTCCTTGAGCGCTTGGCACGCACACAGGCCATCGGCTGGGCACCACGGGTGCCCGCCGCTGCACGTGCGGCGTTCGAGCAGTCTGTGCAGACGACCGGCGTGCCTGATTTCATGCTGTACGAGCGCAACACCAACGGTCAGCGCGTCCCGGTAGCCGAGCGGCCTGAGTATTTTCCGGCCACGTTCATTGAACCCTTCGCACTCAACCGCGAGATCCTCGGCTTTGACATCGGCTCGGACAGCAGCCGCCTCCAGACGCTCGATCGCGCCCGCAACACCGGACAGCCCGCGCTCACGCCGCCAGTCCACTTGGTGCAGACGACCGACGAGAATTACGGCCTCCTCCTCATCTTGGCGGTCTATCGCCAAGATGCGCCGACCGACTCGCTCACCGCACGCCGAGAAAATCTGCTGGGCATGGTGTATAGCCGCTTTCAGATGAGCGCGTTGCTCGATAAGGCGCAGTCTCAGCTCAACCCGCGCGATATTGAGCTATATGTGTTCGATGTGAGTGACGCGCAGCCGCAACTGCTCGCCTTCCATGCCTCGCATTCTGGCGCACAAGTTCTGCCTGCAGGCGCGTCCCCTGATCCGGTTAGCCTGGAGACGACGCTGCATTCCACCACCCAGTTCGAGAGTTATGGACGCACCTGGCGGATCGTGGCCCGACCTGGCCCGGCCTATGTGGCCGCGATGCGTAGCTGGGATGCTTGGTCGCGCCTGATCATCGGGCTGCTCTCGGTGGTAGTTTTTCTCCTCTACATGTACATCCGCAAGCGGGCCGACGATCTCCTTCAGCAGAGCCAAGCCCGCCTCGAACTGGCGCAGGCGGTGACCCATCTCGGCAGTTGGGAACTGGATCTCGCTACCGGCAGGGGTGTCTGGTCACAGGAGATGTATCAACTCTTTCAGCGCGACCCGACCACCCACCCGCCCGTCTTTGAGGAATTCCTCCAAGGGGTTCACCCGGAGGATCGCACCATCCTGCAGGCAGCGCTCATGCATGCAGGCGCAACGGGCGAGCGAGTCACGGTTGAGCATCGTGACAAAGCGCCACCAGATGCGGTTCGGCATTTTGAAGTCACGATACATACCGTTAGGGACGCACAGGGGCGTCCCATTCGCTTGGCCGGGGCCGTACACGATATTACCGCACGCCATCGCACCGAAGCGCGCCTGCGTAGGCTCAATCGCACTTACGCCTTGCAGAGTGAGATCAACCAGACCATCGTGCGCGTGCGCGACATGCACGAACTGTTCGCTGCTACATGCCAGATTGTGGTCGCGCAAGGCGAGTTTTGTATGGCCTGGATCGGTCGACCTGACCCGCAGACCAGACGGGTCTACCCCGTCGCTCACGCAGGGGCGGCCGATGGCTATCTGGAAACGCTCTCGATTGTGGTGGACGATAGCGCCGCCCGCGATGCCTACGCCTCCACGCTGCATGCGGGCGGGCATGTGGTGATAAATGACATTGCCGGAGATCTGCGCATGGGGCCGTGGCGCGACGCCGCCCAGCGCCTGGGCTATCGTGCATCAGCTATTTTCCCGCTGATGGTCGCGGGCGAGGTATACGGTGCACTCAACCTGTATGCGTCCGAACTCGATTTTTTCGATGCGGATGAACTCAAGTTGCTTGACGAGATAGCGACCGACATTGCCTTTGCCATTGAGTTCATCGAGCAGGACGCGCAGCGCCGCCTGGCTGAGGAGAAACTGCGCACCAGCGAAGCGCGCTACCGCCTGTTGGCCGAAAACACCAGCGATGTGATTTGGCAGTTGGATATCGCCAGTGGGCAGTTCACCTACGTTAGCCCGTCGGTGCAGCACTTGCGCGGCTACACCTCCGAAGAGGTGATGGCTTGTTCGGTCAGCGATGTCCTCACCCCTGAATCGAATCGAGATGTGACTGGATGGTTACGCAACCATCTGGTTGCCCTAGAGGCCGGCGAGAATCCGAACCCAGTGCAGGTGAACGAGGTAGATCAGCCACACCGCGACGGGCACATCATCCCTGTCGAGGTGGTCACAAAGATCCTGCGCGACCCGCAGACCGGCACCCTGACCGTTCTGGGCGTCAGCCGCGACATCACCGCCCGCAGGCAAGCCGAGGTGGCGCTGAAACAGAGCGAGGCGCGCTATCGAGTGATCTTTGAGGGTGCCAATGAGGGCATCATCACCGTGCGTAACGAGGATCGGTCGTTCCTGTACATCAACCCCGCCATGTCTGCGTTGTTTGGCTACACGCACGACGAGTTCCTGCAGCTAACCGTCACCCATCTGCACCCGAGCGAAACCCTGCCGTATGTGCTTGCCGAGTTTGAGTCGCTGGTGCGCAGCGAAAAGACATTAGTCGCCAACATCCCCTGCATCCGCAAGGATGGGAGCGTGTTCTACGCCGATGTCAAAGCTGCGCTGGCTCGCCTGGATAACCTGGAGGTTCTCGTCAGCTTCTTTAACGATGTCACCGAGCGACTACAGGCGGAGGAGGCGCTGATTGCGGAGCGCAACTCGCTGGCCCGCCGAGTGGAGGAACGCACCGCCGACCTGAGCCACGTCAACACGGAACTGGCGCGGGTGGTGCGCGCCAAGGATGAGTTTCTCGCTAACATGAGCCACGAACTGCGAACCCCACTCAACGCCATCCTGGGCATTAGCGAAGTCCTGTTGGAGCAGTTCCGTGGCCCACTCAACGAGCGTCAGCAGGAGTCGTTACGCGATATCCAGATCAGCGGTCATCACTTGCTTGCGCTGATCAACGACATCCTCGATCTCGCGAAGGTCGAGTCGGGGCAGATGGAGTTGCAGATGGGTCCTGTCGTGATCGCAGAGATGTGTGAGATCAGTCTGCTGTTTATCAAAGAGCAGGCGCTCAAGAAGCAACTCCATCTGGCGCTCCATCTGGATGATCAGCGGGCGATTATGTATGCCGACTCCAAACGTCTCAAGCAAATGCTGGTGAACCTGCTGAGCAACGCGGTTAAGTTCACCGAGGCGGGCGGGCAGGTTAGCCTGGAAGTTCAGACCGACGCCGAAGCAGGCGTCGTCCGCTTTGTCGTGGAAGACACGGGCATTGGGATGAACCCGGAAGGAGTGACGCAGCTGTTCCAACCCTTTGTCCAACTCGATTCTCGCTTGAGCCGCCAGCATGAAGGCACCGGGCTGGGACTCGCCCTCGTGCGCCGTCTCGCGGGATTGCACAATGGCAGTGTCACGGTGGAGAGCGAACTCGGCCAGGGCAGCCGCTTTACCGTCGCGCTGCCCTACGCTTCACGCGAGATGATGGCGCAGAATCCCGCCGACCATGCGTTGATCGTGGGGGACAACGCTCTCCGCGCAACTCCCATCATCGAGAACAGGGAGTCCTCCCACGAGGCACCAATGACCATGCCGCCACATGAGCAATCCCTGGCAGGCGGGCGCGTCCTGATGGTCGAGGATAACACGATCAACATCACCACCGTCGGTGGTTATCTGCAAGATAGGGGCTACCATCTGATGATTGCCCGCAATGGCCGCGAGGCTCTTGATATCGTTGCAGAGGCACGTCCGGATGTGATTTTGATGGATATCCAGATGGCCGAGATGGACGGGTTGGAGACAACCCGCCGTCTGCGGGCCATGCCCGACTATCAGAACACGCCGATCATCGCCCTGACCGCCCTGGCCATGCCCGGCGACCGCGAACAATGCCTAGCCGCCGGCGCAAACGCGTACCTGACCAAACCCGTCCGTCTGAAGGGACTCGTAGAGACGATGCAGCGGTTGTTGAAATCCGCTTCCCTCACTCCCCCGTAAAGGTCGGTGTTCGCTTCTCGATAAAGGCGCGCATACCCTCTTTCTGATCCTGGGTATCAAAGAGCATGTAGAAGTTGCGCTTCTCGATCTCCAAGCCCTCGCGCAGGGTGGTCTCGGCGGCGTAGCGCACGGCGTCCTTGGACATCTGGACAGCCAGGGGCGGACGGGAGGCGATCTTTGCGGCTAGACGGCGAGCTTCGCTTGGGAGCGATTCGATGGGGTAGACATGGCTCACGAGACCATAGGCGGCGGCCTCTTGGGCTGAGATCAGATCGCCGGTGAGGATGAGTTCCATTGCTCGGTAGGGGCCAATGGCCCGGGTGAGGCGCTGGGTGCCGCCTGCGCCGGGGATAACACCAATGTTGATCTCGGGCTGGCCAAACTGGGCCGTCTCGCTGGCCAGAATGATGTCGCACATCATGGCCAGTTCACAGCCACCGCCCAGGGCATAGCCGCTTACGGCGGCGATGATCGGCTTGCGGCAATCCCGAATGCGATTCCACTTAGCGATGATCTGGCTGACGTGCATCTTCATCGGCGAGGACTCGATCATCGCTTTAATATCGGCACCGGCGGCGAATGCCTTCGGCCCGCCGGTAAGAATCAGTACGCGAACCGAGTCGTCGGCATCGCAGGCGTTCACCGCCGCGATCAGCTCGTCCATCAACTCAGGACTCAAGGCGTTCAGGGCTTTTGGTCGGTTGAGGGTGATCGTCGCAATATACTCCGACACCTCGGTCAACACCAGTTGCTCGTCACTCATTGGACGTTCCTTTCATTCTCAACACTGAGTTCGTCCAGTTCTAGCCATTGCTCCCCCGGCGCGTCTAGTAGTCCCCAGCCAAAGCGCCCTTGCGGAGTCACAATGAAGTACTGGTTATCAATCCAGGCCACGAAACACATGGGGCCACGTGGGGAGGGTCCCCCTTCCAGAACGAGATGCCCGTCTACCGCCAGCGAGCTATGTTCCTCGCCCCAGATTATCACAAAACTGTGCCTGTCCTCCATGCTCTCTTCCAACAGTGTTTCGACAACACCAACCGCACGCTGGATGTGCGGCCAGAGAACGCGGTATCCCGCGTAGCTGCGCATGAGCGGTACGGCCAGGGGAGCCAGGGGCAACAACGCCAGCGCCTGCGGTCGCCCGGTATCAATCACCGCCGCCTTCCAGCCGCGCCCCGGCACCCCCAGGGCCAGGGGCATATCCGAGGGGGCCGAGGCGTAGAAGAACCAGATCGCCCGTGGCGGAACCGGGAGCCGCGCCCACGGGTAGTTCCACAGGCCAAAGCCGGCAGTGCCACGTAGCTCACCCGCCGGGTGCGAAAATCTCGCCCGTAGCCGGATGGTCAGCGGCGGGCGGTGGGGGAGGCGGAGGCCGGGGGCCGGGGGCAGGAGGCCGGGGGCAGGAGACAGGAGGCCGTAGTCGTCAATTTGCGCATCAGAGTATACCTGCGCCGTCGCGTCATGCGTACTCAGGCGCAGGCTGTCGTTAGCGGAAGTCACCTGCCCTGCGCCGACAATGTAGGAGCGAAGCATTCGCTACCCTTTCAACCCGGTAAGGAAAGCGGATCTTTTTAATCGTCTGATCACAGTGATTATGTCACCCTGAACGAAGCGAGGATACGGTTAGGACTTACGCAGTTGGCCTCACCTGCGGTAGGATGAGACCATGAATGAACCCA
>JBAXMH010000150.1:0-12001 GCA_037134395.1 Chloroflexales bacterium | reverse complement strand
GCATGATTATGGAGTGTGTGAGCGATAAGGCAGCCGGGGCCGCGCTGGATTTCCCCGCTGAAATCCTGGCCCAGCTCCGCCAGCACGGGTTGGTGGCCGGGGACGGTAGTCTGATTGACCTGGATGACGCCGCCCGCGTGGTAGCCGAGCTACGTACCGCGATGGCTCCGTTTGTGGGGGTGCCCATCCTGATTAGCGACGCGGCGCGGAAGTATGGGTTTAATCCAGGTTCAATCTACAACTGGGTTATTGGCGGATGGGTGAAAGTACTCATCGAACAACCAAAACGACAAGTAGACGAGGGCGATATTGCTCTCGCTAAGGCAATTGCGAATCTCCAAGGCCACATTGCTGGCCGTGCCGTGTTCCCGGCCAAGCCGCGCAGCGGGCGTCCACGGAAGGAGCGCTGATGACAACCGAAGCACGTTGGATAGCTGCGGATCTGGCCAGCTTCCCCGAGGGCGACGGGAAGCGCTATGAGATCATTGATGGAGCGCTCTACGTGTCCAAGCAACCCCACTGGCATCACCAGTTCGCCGCCGGGCAGATCACCCGCTTTCTGCAAGAATGGAGCGAGATCTCCGGCAACGGGGTGGCCGTGGCCGCGCCGGGGCTTATTTTTGCCGATGATGACGATGTGGTGCCGGATGTGGTCTGGATCAGCTCTGAGCGCCTCGACAGCGCCGACGTGGGCGACGGAAAGTTCCACATGGCCCCCGAACTGGCAATCGAGATCCTCTCACCCGGCAGCAGAAACCAGGAGCGCGACCGCGAGACCAAGCGCGACCTCTACGCCCGACGTGGGGTACTCGAATATTGGATCGTAGACTGGCGTACCCGCCAGGTCGAGATCTACCGGCGCGAGCAGGCTACGCTGCGCCTAGCCGCAACCCTCTACGCCGATGACACCATCGAGTCGCCACTGCTGCCCCGCTTCGCCCAGATCGTGAGCCGACTCTTTGTTGGTGGTCGCCCCCCTAGCACCAACCCATAAGCACCCCGTGCGTTAAACACGAAGCCCCCTGGAATACCAGGGGGCTTTTTTTGTGCCCGCCAACCCCGTCTGTAGGCCCGCACGCACGCCGCATACCATCCCCTCGCCCATTTTGGTCATAACCCACTGCGAAACGTTCTCAAGCCTTCCTGATAGTCCTTGAATAATTGTAATATCTCAACTAATTCAAGCATATACAAAAGTCCTTGAATAAAGTATACTACCCCTTGTCACCACACACGAGTAGGAAGGAAATCAGGGGTAGAGCCGAACGGGAATAAGCAACAGGTTAAGATCGGGTTAAAGGCGACTATAAGGAGGGATACATGCACACGGTTACGCTGGTGGTTCACCTGACGGATGAGGAGTACAAGATTGTGGCACGGGACGCGGTGCATATGCGGAATTTTGTCTCTCGATTCCATCTAGAGGGGCGGGATTGGAGCTTAGAGAGTTCACTGGCGTGTTTGCTCAGTAAAGGGATTCAGGATGAGGCGGGATGGCAGAAGGAGCGGGATCTGACGTACATCAAGGCCACACGGATGGTGGAAGAGAAGGCGGCGGCATGACAGAACTTGTACAGCGGTCGGTGAGTTTCTACGGTGACGATCTGATGGTTATCCGCCAGGACGGGGTTGACTTCACGCCGGTCAAGCCGGTGTGCGACATCCTGGGGATTGATTGGAATAGCCAGTATCAGCGCATTATGCGCGACGAGGTACTTAGTTCAGTTATGTGTGTAACACACACAACTGGGGCAGACGGGAAACGTTACGAAATGCTCTGCCTGCCCTTGGACTTTCTTAACGGCTGGCTGTTTGGAGTAAGTGCTAACCGCATCAAACCAGAGAACCGAGAGAACCTTATCCGCTACAAGCGCGAGTGCTACCGCGTTCTCAGCAAGGCATTCGGGGGAGAAGGAGGATCATCGGAGCGACTAGCGGCGCTGGAGGCGCGGATCGCGGCGCTAGAGGCGAAGGGAGCGCATCCGTCGGCGCTATCCACCAGCCCGGTACCCTTTGAGGATGGGCGGCGCATTCGTCGGCGCGACGGGATGGGGCAACTGGTGATACGTCGGATCACCGAACGCATCGCTGCGGTTCGGGCGGCACTGCGCCAAGTCGATCAACCGCTACGCCCTCTGGAGATCACCGCACTGCTTCAGGCATCTGGTCTTGCCGTGGTACCCATACAGGTTAGTAGCACCCTCTGGCACATGGAGAAGAAGACAGGCGAAGTTATCCGTGATGCCGAGGGGCGGTACGTACTTGCCGCACGGATGGCGGAAGAGCAGGTGTCGGCATGAGCATCGTCACACCGCTCATCATCGTCGGCACGGCACTACTGTTTGTGGCGACTGTGATCGACAGCCACTCCAAACATGCGATGGGGATAGCAATCGCCGGATCGTGCTGCTGCGTTGGAGGCTATCTGATCACCATATTCGGAGTGAGCGCACCATGATATATCCCGTTGGCACATTTCACACCGTTCCTCGCCCATTCGCCGAACTGGCACGCCGTAACATCCGGCTCGGTCTGCCCATCCCCCGAGGGTACCGGATCTCTTTAGAAGGTATGCCGTTCTACCGCCAGAATTTCCGTATGAGTCGACGCTGGAAATAAGGGCTAATCTCTCATGAATCAACCTTGCCCGCGTTGCGGAGGAAGCGACCGTTTCTTCCTTGTCAGCAACCCGCGAACCACCACCGCACCCTTCTGGCTCTGTCGGCGCTGCAAGCATTACCAGCCTGCGACCGACGCGGACACCACGGGCACACGCACGCCGCTGCGCACCCTCAGCCCGGACGAAATCGCCCAGGCGCACACGGGATATACCGCCGTCGCCCACTGGTGCGCGGCCCACCTGTGGGCATCCAACCCCGAGTCCATCGCGGCCCTGAACTATCTGCGCCAGCGTGGATTTAGCGATGAGACGATTAAGGCAGCGAAGCTCGGCTACCATCCTGCCCCGCACGGTTACGCGAAAACCGGCTGTAAGGCGCTGGATTGGGGCGTCAGTTCCGAGATCTCTCACGAGGAGTCCCATGCCGCCCAGCTCGGCGGACTGCTTGGCTCACAGGGCAGGCCCAAAAACGTGCTACGGGGCACCATCACTATTCCCTACTGGCATGCGGGGGTATGCACGTTGCTGCGCGGTCGCCAGTTCGTCACCAGCCCGGAACGGCAATTGCGCTACGTCATGCCCAATGGGGAGACGCGCTACGTTACCAGCCCGGAGAAACCCTTACGCTATCTCTCCCCCGGCGGCGTGCCGCTCTACGGCGGCTCTGCGCCGACCCTCTATCTGGCCGACTCCATTGCGAAGGCAGACACCATTCTGCTGTGTGAAGGCGAGTTCAAGGCACTGGCTGCGCATCAGAGCGGGATCGCCGCCGTCGCACAGCCCGGAGTCGGCTACCTGCCCGACTCGTTTGTGCAGGCGCTCGCCAAAAAGACCGTGGTGATCTGCTATGACGTAGAGCAACGCCGCGATCCGTTCGAGTTCTCCCCTGGTGAACAATACACCCTATCTGCGGTAGGGCGGCTCTGCGGCATTGATCAGCAACAGCAGATCAACCGGCTGTATCAGGTGCTGGACGAGCTGGACAAGGCGAAGTCCGATGACATCCGCGAGAAAAATCTCGTGCTGGCTCAGCAGGAGGCAACGAAGGAGAAGATCACCCAGCTCAAGCAGCAGCAGGAGCGCATCAAGAAGCTCCAGATTCGTGTGAAGGTCGTGCGCCTACCCCGGCGGGCCGATGAGCGCAAAGTAGATGTAGATGCCTTCTTACTGCGCTACGGGCCGGATGTGCTGCGCCAACTGATTGCCCAGGCTCCCGACGGTGCCGACTGGCACGCAGCCCATAGTGGGGGAGAGTTCGGGTACACCCGCACGGGCATGCATAACGGCAAGCCCATCGCCAACTACAAGGCCCGGATCTCAGAAACGGTGTATCTGCATGACGGTCTGGACATCACCACCATGCACCGCATTGCGCTCCAAACCCCCGCCGGCCAGCGGCTCAGCGTAGACGTGCCGGATGAAGATTGGGCAGACGACCGCAAGGCGCTCAAAAGCGTGCGCGTGGGTCTGCGTGAAGGCACCTTCGACGATATGCCCACCCACGCGCTGCGCGCTATCCGTATCTTGAGTAACCAAGGAGATCCGCCCGTGGATAGACGAGTCTACACCTGTACCGGCTGGGAGCTGATCGACAAGAAGTGGCACTATCTTTCGAGTGATGGGGCGGTTCACGCCAGCGGCATGACCCCCACGATCCGTGCGGAGATTGACCCCGAGGCGTCGGGCAACCACTACGCGCTGTGTGGCCCCGGCGATCCGCAGATTGGTGCGGCAGCGTGGCTCTCGTTCCTGCGGGGGGAGGTCTGCCCGCAACCGCTCGCGCTCCTGCTGGCCGGTCAGGCCGCACTCGCCATCAGCCACCGCTTCAGCGGGAACGCGGCGCGGTCAATGGTCTGGCTGCACCACGAAACCGGCTCGTTTAAGACCGCGATCATCCGGGCCGGAGTCCTTGCGCTGTTTGGGCCACGCTTCACCGCTGAGCGTGCCGACGGCGCGCCCATCCCGAAGTGGGACGCCACCAGCGTGGGCCTTGGCCTGACCGCGTTCTACTACCGCGATTCCGCGCTCTGTATTGATGACTACAAGAGCGGCATGATCTCACCGGAGGCGTTTCGGCGCTTCCTGCACGCCTATTCGGAGAGTACCTCGCGTACACGGGGCACCTACCAGATCCAGATCGAGAAGGCAAAGCCCGCACGGGCGCTCATCTTCTCGACCGCTGAGGACATTCCCCAGGGCGACCCCGGCATGCAGGCGCGTCTGCTCTCCCTCGTCATCAAGCCCGAAACGGTCAGCACCGAGAAGCTGAGCGAGCTGCAACGGGCCGGATCCGCCGGACATCTCGCCGCGTTCTGGCGCACCTTCCTGCAAAGCATCGCCCACGAACTGGACACCCACGGTGTCCTACACGTCCAAGAGCGCATGCAGGCGCTTATCCGGGCCGACGACGCCGATCTGAGTGGCCACCGGCGGACGGCAGGAGCATTGCGCCAGAACCGGGCCGCGTGGCTGCTGCTATGGGCGTGGCTCCAGCAGGCCGGATACATCACCGCCGACGAGGCGCGATCACTGAACGACGCCCATCTGGCAGCCCGGACGCTCCTGACCGCCGATCTGAACGCCCGCCAGCAGGAGAGTCGGCCAAGCCAGATCTTCCTATCGGTGCTACGCGAACTGATCAGCAATGGCGAGCTGGTGATCGAACAGGAAGAGATGACCTGCTCGCGCTGTGATAACCCACTCAAACGGGCAACGGACGGTTGGTTCTGTACCAGTCCAACCTGTAACTATCAGTTACCCGCCAGCCGGATCGCCGGGTTCCACTGCCCGGATGGGATCGGCCTCTTCGCGCAGAAGGTCTTCCGCGAAGTGAGTCGAATCAGGAATGATCAGCGCCAGCCCTTTGCCTACTCTGCCCCGGCGATCTGGCAGCAGTTGGAGGCAGACGGGGCGCTCGCGCAGAAGAACACGAACGGCAGGCCATACGTCACCCGGCGCAACCCGGCGATCCGAGGGCCAGACGGGAAGGGTAAACCTGAAACCGTGTTACTTATTCGTGTAAATCTGCTAGATTCGGAAATTCTCCATGAAAGTGGCGAAGATTCGATTCGATCCTTTCGATCCCGTCGATCCCAGCCCGAAACGGCGCGTCCTGATGCGCCAAACAGTGATTATGAGAATTCGATCCTGATTCGATCCCAGTCGATCCCAGGCCATCCTGATTCGATCCCAGAGGGAGATGACGAGGTTGGGATCGAAAGGATCGAATCGGGATCGAATCGATTCGATCCCAAATCCAGCGCATCAGGACGGGATGAAACGGGTTGGGATCGAAAGGATCGACAAAAATCCATGGATCCCCTTGATCAGAGAATTATTCCCTTCCGCCCGTCCGTAACGTTTACCCAACTTACACACGCACGTTCGCTATTGCGGGCATACGGCACGGTCTCAGAGATGAGTACCGACCTCGCCAGCTTCACCCCCGAGCAACTCACCCAGTTCTGCACGCAGATGGAGAGGCGCAAAACCGTGAAGGGAGGTATGGATTGATCGCAGAGATGATAACCGAACCACTGACCGTAGCCGAGGCCACAAACCTTGCGCAGTACGAGCAGCAGATCGCCGACGGCATGGCGGGATTTCTGGCGACGGGCGCGGCGATGCTGGCCATTCGCGAGGGACGGCTGTACCGGGCAACCCATCGCTCATTTGCAGATTATCTTGAGGCACGCTGGCCGGAGATTGGGACGCGGCGGCAGGCGGATCGGCTGATCAACGCAGCCATTGTTGAGGAGAATGTGAGACCAATTGGTCTCACTTTGACCAGCGAGAGCCAAGCGCGAGAGCTGGCACAACTGGAACCCGACGCGCAGCGGGTAGCGTTTCAGCAGGCCAGGGAACTCGCAGGCGGCAAATCCCCCACGGCGGCCCAGATCCGCACTGTGGTACGGGAGACAGTCGCGCCGCCGGTGGCCACATCCGACTATCTCGCCGGGGTTTCCGAGGCGCTGCGGAAGGATGACATCCACGCGGCCTACGCCGCCGCCCGTGCCGTCATCAATAACCTGGAAGAGCGCACGCGGGCATTCGACGCGGTGGATGCACGGGTGGATGGCAAATCCATCGCGACGGTACTGGCGATGCTGGAAGCGCCACCTGCACCTGCGCTGTCTGACTTCCCGCCGAGCCATGTAGAGGCGGGGATTGGCGCGATTGAGCGGCGGCTGAAAGACGGGACTCAGCAGCTCACAGAGGATATTTCCAGGGCAGAGAAATACCGCACGGAGTTAGACGCTGCGCGAGAGGGGATGCAGCCGGAGATCTATGGGAAATGGTCGGCGCGGCTTCACTCGGTGCGGGCCGCGCTGGGGGTGCTGGCGGCGCAGGAAAAACTCCGCTGCGCTCACTGTCGTGTCCCAGAGATCCTGATCGGCAAGCTCTGCCAGATCTGCTACAGCCTCTTTGAAGCGCAGAAGTGGCCGGTAGGCAGTGAAGATGCCCGCTGGCGGCTCAAGCAGGCTCTCACCGCAGCAGAGGCAATGCAGGATGCGGCGATCCGCGCCGGACGGATCGCGGAGATCCGGGATGTCGCAGCCACGTGGGAGATCGATCTGGACGCCCCGATTATCGAATCGCCCGTGGTCTTACCCGCAAAGAAGTCCACCACCACCTCGACCGCGACATCTCGCACCGTCCTGCTCCAGCACGCCGAGGCGCTATTGGCCGGCCTGATTGACAAGTCCACAGCGGAAGAGCAGCGATTACTGCTCGCCTTGTTCAATGTGGGATCTCCTGTCCACAACGATTTCGTAGCAGACGAACTGTGGAGATGGGGGAAGAAGCGGATTGGACAGGGGATCGATCTGGAGTGGATTGAGACAGGAGTGCGGCATACCAACGAGTAGCGGGCGCAGTCGTCGTGAACTGCGCCCACCGGGACGAGGGAAACCAACCGGAACGTCATCATAGTATCAGAAAGAACCACATCATGCAGAACCAGACCCGCCCATCGTGCTTTGCACGCATGCTCGACGTTCGCTCGTATGTCGTGGCCGCACGCGGGTCCATGTCCAACGCCGATCCCGCCGCCTGTCTGTTCCTGATCGTTGTCTTTGGCCTTATCGGCGCGTGCCTCTTCCCGCTCTGGCTCACATTCGATCTAGGGAGTACCTGGTCGTTCACGTCTGGACTACGCGATGCCGCACGGCCCGCGATCTCCGACACCACCGCCCAGATTGACTCCTATTTGCAGATGAGTATCGGCGCTGCACTGGCTGGCGTCATCCTTACCGCGTTCACGCTGCTGCCGTCGTTATTCGAGTTAGCCTTTCCTACCGTCTCTCACCCCCTACTCACCCTCGTGCTGACGTGTTCCATTGTGTTTGACTACGTTACGGACTGGCAAAAATCATCAGAACTAGTGTCAACGTGGATGAGTAGCACCTTTTACCACTTCGTTACGACGGTCTTTGTGTGTGCATTTATGTCAGTCGGTGTTCAGGCGTTGTTGGTCGTGAGTGTCACCGTCGTTATCTTCGGGACAATCACGATTATTCGGGGTGGAGGTGGTGGAGCGGGGCGCGTCGTCACCATTCAGCAATAATAGGTTTCGTGCGCGGCGTCGTTTCGGCTACGTCGCGCAGAAAGAACAGCCATGAGCCTGATTACTGCTGAGGAATTAGGGCGGGCGTTATGTATTGGCGTGTTTGGTGGGGCGGCGGGTGTCTGCACACTGGCGTTTCCGGGGTCGGCGCTGTGGCTGGTGCCCGCTGGGCTGGCGGTCGGTGGCTGCGCCCTCACAGTGCCAGAGGTACGCAGCGAGATTGTCGCCGCCGTGCGCCAGCTCCCACCACTCCCCCTGATGCGTCAGATCACCCATCTGCCCAAAATGATCCAATCCCACACCGCACGCCTACCCGCAGCGGACACCCCGCCCGCAGCGGCCACCCCGCCCACAGCGGCCACCCTGGTCGAGACCCTGGAGTCAACACCACACCGCCTCATCATCGGTCACACGCGGGGCGGCAAAACCACGCTGATGCATCACATGGCGACCGAGTGGGCCGCCGCTGGCCAGCGGGTACTCGTAGGCGACCCGGACGCCGCGCCCGGATTGTGGCCAGGGTGCGAGGTGCGCGGGGCGGGTGACGATGTCGCCGCTATTGGCGAACTGCTCACCATCGTCGCCGGAGAGGTGGCGACGCGCCGCGTACAACGTGCGCAGGGCGTGCGCCGGTTTGCACCCTTGCACCTGGTCATTGATGAGGCCCAAGACGTGCTGCCTGCCATCGAGGGCGGTTTAGATCTGTTTGAGGATGTCGCCCGCCGGGGCGGGAAACTCAACATACGCATGACCGTGGGAGTCCAAGATAAGCAGGTGGCGACTCTGGGACTCAAGGGAAAGAGTGAGCTCCTTCGCAACCTCCAGGTTGCCGATGTCCTTAAAGCGCCCGACGGGCGGCGCGTGGCCGTCCTGCGCGATCCGGAAACCGGCGCGAGAGTGCGCCACGACATCCCCCCGCTGCGCGACCCGGAGAGCCTGATCATCCCACCTGCGACCGCGCCCAACCCCGCGTCCAAACCCGCGTCCAAACCCGCGCCCTACGACCTATTGGCCGCGCTTTTGGACGCACCCGCGCCCAATGTGTCTACGGCATTAGGACGCCAGGACGCACCCGCGACCGCGCCCACGTCTGCGCCCATGCTGTTGGGCGCAGACGTGGGCGCACCCACCGTCTCACTGGCGCTAGACGCACCCACCGGGCACCTCACGGTCAATGTCAGCGCCAGCGCCAGCGGTGCCCCTGGGACGCGCCGACGTGCCCTACGTGGCTGTCGGCTGGATATGCGCCGCCGTCGCCAGTTGGCCCAATCTGCGCAGAGCGACACGAAGAAAGATGAGCTGCGCCGCGCCTACGAAGCGCGGAAAGCGGCGGGAATCTCGCACCGCAAGGCATTTGCCGAGCTGGGCGGAAACTCAGAGGAAAGCCGCGCCTGGTGGAAAGGCGCACCTAGCCCAAAGAGGAACGTATGAAACTGTTCGGAGCAACCATCGCCGTCGGCGCGGTCGCGCTGGCGTGGTTTATCGGGTGGCGCATCACCAGCGGCGTGGAGTCGTGGTTCGCCGTGAGCGGGGCGGGCAACGTGCTGATGTGGGCAGTTGTCGCCGCCCTCGTCCTTACGGCCTTCGCGATCCCCGCCGGGGCGTGGGGTATCGCCGCCCGCATGTGGGTCGTCAGGATGCACGAGGGGGACTATCTGGAGAGTACCCCGCACGCCCTGTTACCCCAGGATGCGGCGCGGCTTATGTTACCCGTACCCGCAGAGCGGGTCAAAGAGGATGAGGTGTAAAAACTTCGCCCGCCGATAGCCGTTCCAAGTGTTACATATGTCCCACATAAGTTACACATAGGCGCAAAAAGCACCCTTACAAGGATGCTTTTTGCGCCTATCGTTTTACACTTCCCGATCCTGTAATGCCGAGAAACGCCCCGGACATCGGGGCGTCCATGTGTAAAGGCATCGGTTCGGAACCGAAAGGACTACCATCTACCGCCGCGAGCGTACCACCAACTGACGCAGCCCCAGCCAGAGAATCAGCAGTCCCACGATGCCCCATGCGGTGGGCTGAGTGCCAAGCGTCGTTATCGCCTGACTGTGCATCGGCAGGATGGCCAGGGTCTGATCGGGCAGGACGGTGGGGAGGGCCGTGGGGAGCATCTTCAATCCTCTTTCTCATTCAGCGGGGCGGTATTCCCCCACATCACCAGCACAAACGCCTGCGCCGCTAATTCCAACACGGCGATGAAATTGATATATGTTCCCATTTGTGGCATGGTCATCCAGTAGTCTATCATGGCCTTAAACGTATCAGCGAAGACTTGTTCCATTGCGCACCCACACTTCCTGATGATACTCAAACTGCATTTGTCGCCGGAACGTCTGCTCCAAATGGTAGTGCTGTATCCAGCGAGGATCGACCACGAGCACCTGTCGGGTGGCCTCCGCCGCGCTGATGCCCAGATCGCCGGTCGCCAGGAGTATCACATCCGCCTGTTGATTCAGCAGATATGTTGCGCGGGCCTGCGGATCGCGTGTATGTGCCAGATAGACATCATTGAGTCCCCCCGCGTCAATAGTGCGAAGCCCGGTCTGGTACGGGACGAGTCCCCCATCCACAATGGTCATGAGTGTGGCATCTGGCGGAAGATGGTCGGCAATCCACGTCGCCGCTGCGGAGTGCTCCTCGCGCTCCATGACTGCGTAGAAATAGGCATTGACCCCGCCCCCCAGGCAGTAGATGGCGCTCAGCAGCGCATAGGCGACGAGCGGGAAGCTGCGTAGCCGGATGGTGCCCCATGTCGCAACCAGGCCAATGATAATCAGCGGATGCAACGGCACAAGAAACCGATTACCGTAGTTCATCATCAGCTCACTCTGGCCATAAAACAACATCAGCATGCTGATCATGGTGCCCATGCTGATCACCAGACTCCGGTATGGCCGGAGTCGGTCGCGCTGTGGCCCACTCTGATACCACGCAATCGCCAGCGGTATCACCCCCAGAATGAGAAAATTCAGGATATGCAGCCAGCTATTGGATCCACTCATGCCTTTTACGTAGAAAGTGTTGGGGAACAGTTGACCGTAGTAGCTCCAGCGCCATGCGAAGTAGGCCACCCCCGGCACCACAAACCCGCCCCAGCGCAGCAATGACCCCCGCTCCCCACGCCCCCAACTGGCCACGACCAGCGCCAGCGCCAGCACGACCCCCTCGGGTCGTGTCAGCGCACACACTAAGCAAATGAGCGGCAACCACGGCGATCTGCGCAGCCATGCCCGCACACTCGCCAGAATCAGCGCCGTGTAGAGCATCGTTTCCAGACCGCTCATGGCGTGGATGGGCCACCAGCCCGCTCCAATGAGCAATCCCCGTGCAAACAGGCGCTGGGGAAGTTCTGCGCCAACATCCACCAGGATATGGTCAACCAGCACGAGCATGACCAGCGTGCTGATCAGAGTCACGAGGTTGAGCATGATCAGCGGTGGCAGATGCGCCCAGATCGCGCCCGCTGCCAGCAGAGTCCACACGATACCGGTGTAGCCCTCAATCGGAGCCTCATTCGGATTCCATGTGAGCTGGCCATACTCCACCAGGTTGCGGGCGTAGCGTAGCGAGATAAACGCATCGTCTACCGTCCACTGCGGATAGCAGAGCAGGAGGGCGGCAAACAGATACGCCATTGTGGACATCCAAAAGGTGTGGCGCGTCGTAATGCGACGTAATGAAGTGATCATATGCATAGAGCAAAAAAAGCGACCTCATCTGAGGTCGCCTTATCGGGGCGGAGTGACCGTGCGATTAGCGCCTTCGGAAGACGAACTTGAACATACCACCAATGAGGGCCATGACCGTGC
>JBAXMH010000149.1:0-12195 GCA_037134395.1 Chloroflexales bacterium | reverse complement strand
GGCACTCCTTCAGCTTGCGGATCACGCGCTGGATGATCCGCTCGCGGGCCTCTTTACGCATCGTCAAACCCTGGGCGATCTCGTGGTAGCGCTCGGGGTTGAGCGCCTTAAAGGCCAGATCCTCTAGCTCAGACTTCACCTGCCACATACCCAGGCGATTGGACAGGGGCGCGTAGATGTCCAGCGTCTCGCGGGCGACACGCTTCTGCTTGTTGGGCGGCGTCGCTCCGAGGGTACGCATATTATGCAGGCGGTCGGCCAGTTTAATCAGAATCACCCGTGGGTCATCGGCGGTGGCGATGATCAGCTTGCGGTAAGAGCCAGCCTGAAGTTCTTCCTTCGACTTATTCTCAAGTCCAGAGAGCTTAGTAACGCCATCAACCAGATGGGCGATACAGGGATTGAAATAGGTGCGCAGCAGATCGAGTTGTACGCCGGTATCCTCAACCACATCGTGGAGCAGCGACGCGGCGATTGACTCGGCGTCAAGACGCAACTCCAGCAGGATCGAGGCCACAGCGACGGGATGATCAATATAGGGTTCGCCGCTCTGCCGATACTGACCGGCGTGGGCGATCTTGGCTAGGGCGTAGGCACGGCGCACCAGATCTGCATCGGCGCTGGGAAGATACTGGTGCATCTGGCCGATGATCGCCTCGACCGTGGGTGCCGTGAGCGACGCCACATAGGCGCGGCGCACGCCATCAGCCGACGCCTCGGGGTTCTCTTTGCGGCGCAGATGCTCAGCAAACGTCTCGATGATGGGGTGCTGAAGGAAGGGGCTGAGGAAAATTGAGGGATCGGGTTCAGGCTGACGTCGCGACGGGCTAGATGCCGCGTGGAATGCGCCGTGTCGCGTCGGCTCCTCGTAATCGCTTAGCATAGCGGTGGCAGTCGAGTCGTCCATAGCGCTTCCTCAGATGTATAGCTGGCGCAAACAAGGGGCCAGCGGCAGGAGAGAGGCGTCATGCCCGGTATCGCCTGCGGGATCACTTGGATAAACGTGCCCTGATAAACAAAACGACCGGCGTACAACGCCAGTCTGCGCCTATCGCTCACGATCATCTGCGATCGCGACATATTGAGCATTCACGGTGGAGTACAGGATAGCACCGCCCTATACCCTTGTCAAGAAATGCGATTCAAACGATTGACAGCCACCCGGTCATCGGCTATTATGGAGCAATACGAAATATTCTGTATCAAAAACAATTCACGTCTCACTTTGCAAAATCTGTGCGTGGCCCGTCGCGGTTCGCTCTACCACACGGAGGAGGGTGCGATGTCCCAGTTACACCAGCGTGCGTCCTGCGTGGCATCCATCAGCGAAGTGGTGCGCCAGATCACCTGGCAAAGCCAGAAGCAGTTGTTGAAGACGCTGAACCACCCCGATATTGGGCTGACCATGCCGCAGATGGTGACTCTGTTCGCCATCCGGGATGCGCAGACATGTCGGATGAGTGAACTCGCCGATATTACCCAGCAGTCGGCAGGAACGCTGACCGGTATCGTTGACCGGCTGATCGAGGATAATCTGGTTGGCCGCGTACGTGATGTAGAAGATCGGCGGGTGGTACAGGTAACACTTACCCCTGCGGGCGAGGAGCGAGTGACGCGGGTTGAGCAGGCGCGCCACGAGGACATGGATCGCATTCTCCGGCACTTTGATATTGTCCAGATCGAGGATCTGAAGTGTCTGCTGACTCTGCTACTCTCTGGCCTGCACGAGATGCTCACCGGGGAGGATTCGGATCACAAAAAGGCACTCTCGCGCCCTGTCATAACGCCCCTGCGAGAGGTGTAACCAATGCGCGTGCTGATCACGGGATCGAGCGGTCAAATCGGTACGAACCTGGCCCTCCGGCTGCTTGCGGAGGGCCATCGTGTGTTTGGCGTTGATCGGCGGGTGAATACGTGGACCGACGCCTTTCCCACGTTGCTTCAGGATCTGGCCGCACCGCAGCGCGAGTTCAGTGGCGGCATCGGTGGTGCGCCCTACCCGGCCTGCGATGTGGTCGTCCATCTTGCGGCAAACGCGAAGGTTCACGAGCTGGTTGAGCAGCCGCACCGCGCCCTTGAGAATATTAACCTCAGTTTTAATGTGCTTGAGTATTGCAGGATCAATGGACTGCCGCTGATCTTTTCCTCCTCACGCGAGGTCTATGGCGATATTCACCGCTATATCACCACCGAGGAGACCAGCGCCGACTTTAGCTATACCGAGAGTCCCTACTCGGCATCGAAGATCGCGGGCGAAGCGCTGATCTATGCGTATGCACGCTGCTACGGGCTGCGTTACGTGGTCTTCCGCTTCTCGAACGTGTACGGTCGCTATGATAACGACATTGAGCGCATGGAACGGGTCATCCCGCTCTTTATTCGCCGGATTGAGCGCGGCGAACCTGTGACAGTCTATGGGCGCGAGAAGATACTCGACTTCACCTATGTGGATGACTGTGTGGATGGAATCATGCGCGGGATGAGTCGGCTGCTGACGGGCGAGGTGCGTGACCAGACGATCAATTTGGCGTGCGGCGAAGGGAATAGCTTGGTGCATCTGGCCGAGTTGATCGGCGCGACCCTCGACCGGGTGCCTGAGATAATTATCGAGCCAGCCAAGCGCGTCGGCGAGGTGAGCCACTATGTGGCCGATATTTCCCTGGCCCGCGACATGCTCGGCTTTGCGCCACAGGTAGATCTGGCCGAGGGTATCCGCCGTGCGGTGGCCTGGGGGCGTGGCGGGGAGGCCCGCTGATGGCCCAGAAGCCGAGGCTGCCAAGGCGAGTGCCACGTATGCGTGGTAGCGCCGCCGCTCAGGTCATGAGTCTGTTTAAAGCGTCATCGAGTCTCGTTGCCGTCCTTGACCCCGAGCAGCTTTTTTCAACTCTGATCAATCGTGTCGTCGAGGCGCTGCCCTTGGTGCAGGGCGGTACGCTCTGGATCTATGACACGAAGAGTGGTCGGCTGCGGGCTAGTGCTACCACGGGTTTGCCTATTAATGACGCCACCCGCGATATGCTGCTCACCAGTTCGCTGCGCAGTGGGGAAGGGCTGGCGGGCCAGTCCTTCCAGCGGGGCGAGCCGCAGATCGTCGAAACCCGACTCGGCTATCGTGATGCTGTCGGCCCGATACCCCTGGCCAGCGCGGCGATCATCCAGCATATGAGCGAGCATCTGCCGCGCCATCTCGCCTGCGCCTGCATCCCGATGCGCGTGGGCAATGAGATCGTCGGCGTCTTGGAGCTATTTACGCTGGGTGAACCAACGAGCGGCCCGGCAGTTCGCCCGATGGAACACGGCGATCTGCCGGTACTCCAGACCTTCGCTAACCTCGCTGCCTCGGCGATCAAGAATGCCCAACTTTATGATGAGGCCCAGCGTAGTGAGCGCCGCCTGAAAGCGTTTGATGCGGTCGTCACGGCGATCAGCACGGCGGCAGATCTGCCCGATCTCGTACATAGCATCCTTGATGTGGTGTTGGGACTGGTGCCCGGTGCCATCGGTGCCCTGCTCCTACTCGACGTGGCCCATGATCGACTCGACCTGGGGGCGCAGCAGGGGCTGACGCCCGCCTGCATCAGTATCCTTACCAGCGTGCTGGTGACAGAGTCACCCTGCGAGGAAGTTGTCCACTTTGGCCAGCCCATGCTGCGACCGCTGCTGGAGGAGCGGGGTGAAGGCCCTTTTCTCGCCGAGGGTCTGGCTGGCTGCGCCTACTTCCCGCTACTGGCTGGCGGCACGGTGGCGGGTGTGCTGGCGATCTACGGCGACTCGGAATTGCCCTTACGTGCCGACCGCGAGATGCTGCTGCCGATCTGTAACCAGGTCGGATTCGCTGTAGCCAATGTGCGGCTCTACGCCGATAGTACCGGCGAGCGCCGCAAATTGAATACGGTGGTTACGTCAATTGCCGAGGGCGTGCTGCTCTGCGACGGGCGCGGACGACTGACTCTGGCGAACGAGGCCGCCCTGACTCTGCTACGCCTCGACTCGCTGCCCTTTGAGCAGCGGCTAAGCGAGATGCCCGACTTCTACCGCATGCGCGATCTCGATGGTCAGCGGCTCACCCTCGATCAGCTCCCCTTCGCCCGCGCCCTGGCTGGCGAGATTTTTCAGGACTACCGGCTGATCCTGAGCGGATCCAGCGGCGATGAAACCGTCATGAGTTTCAGCGGTGCGCCCGCTCGCGCTGACGATGGCTCGATTGAGGGAGCGGTGGTGGTCTTCCGCGACATCACCGCCAGCCAGAAACTTGAGCGCGCCAAAGATGAGTTTCTGGCCGTGGCTGCCCACGAATTGCGTAGCCCTCTCGCCGCCGTGCGCAATTACGCCGACCTGCTGTTGCGCCGCGAGCAGCAGCGCAGCGAGGCCGACTCACGCGATGTGCGCGGCCTGACCATCCTGACCCAGCAGGTCTCGCATATGCTGCGTATGGTGGACAATCTGCTGGATGTGTCGCGCATTGACGCAGGCCAACTCGATCTTCAGATTCAGCCAGTAAACTTGGTGGCCCTGGCATCGCAAGTCATTGATCAGCAGCGACCCTCAGCCGGGGAGCGTCATCTGGTGCTTGAGAGTGTTGCGGAAGAGTTAGTCGTACCCTGCGACTCGCTGCGCATCCATCAGGTGATGACCAACCTGATCGGGAACGCGATCAAATATAGTCCAGACGCGGGCCGGGTGATTGTGCGGCTGTGGGTAGCGGCAAACGATGAGCGGCGTGTATTTGGTGATCACCTGATCGGCGAGGGAATGCTGATCAGCAGCGGGACAACGGAGGCGGCGGTTGTCTCCGTCACCGATGAGGGCAACGGGATCGTGGCCGAGCAGCAGACGAAGCTCTTCCAGCGCTTCTACCGCGTGCGCAGCCACCGTGCCGAGGGGCTGGGCCTAGGACTCTATCTAAGCCGCCAGTTTATGCAGATGCACCGTGGCGCAATCTGGGTGGAGAGCGTCGAGGGCGCAGGCAGCACTTTTTCATTTGCGTTGCCGATGACGACGGGGTAGGGGGACATATGCGCTACAAAGAATATATTCAAAACCTGCCAGCCTACAAGCCGGCCAAACTAATCGCCGGTCCGTCCGCCGACGTGGTGAAGCTCTCATCAAACGAGAACCCGCTTGGCCCCGCGCCAAAGGCGCTGGCAGCGATTATGGATGCCGCCGCCGGAGTTCATCGCTACCCGGACTCGGGTGCTACCGCTTTGCGCCAGGTTCTGGCAGAGCGGGCGGGCCTCGGCCTGGGCAATGTCACCTGCTCCAACGGCTCCGACGAACTGATCCTGCTGCTCTGCGTGGGGCTGATCCGCGAGGGCGATGAGACGGTGCTGGCCGACGGCACCTTCATCAGTTACCTCATGCGGACTTTGGAACTGGGCGGATGCCCGGTGCGGGTTCCCCTACGTAACTACACCCACGATCTGTCGGCTATGGCCGCCGCGATCACCGAGCGCACCCGGATCGTTTTTGTCTGCAACCCCAACAACCCCACCGGCACCAGCAACAGCGCCGCCGAGGTACGCGCCTTTATCGCGAGCGTCCCCGAGGACGTGCTGATTGTGATGGATGAGGCGTATGTGGAGTTTGTCGAGCGCGACGACTACCCCGACCTGCTGGCGGAGTTGCATGCGGGCAGGCCCAATCTGCTCCTGCTGCGCACCTTCGCCAAAATCTACGGGCTGGCCGGGCTGCGCCTGGGCTACGCCTACGGCCCCGAGGAACTCATTGGCTATCTGGAGAAGGTGCGCCCGACCTTTAACGTCAACCTGCTCGCTCAGGTCGCTGGCATCGCCGCCCTAGACGACGACGAACACCTTCAGCGCAGCCGTGCCCACACCGCCGCCAGCCGCGCCTTCTACATGGCCGAGCTACGCGCTCTGGGACTGGAGCCGATCCCTAGCGAGACGAACTTTGTGGCCGTGCCCGTCGGCGATGATGCGGCGGTAGGCGCGGGCCTGCGCGACCGGGGCTTTACCGTCACCACCTTGGCTGGCTGGGGTCTCCCCGGCCTGATCCGCATCTCCGTCGGCACCGATGTGCAGAATCGCGGGCTGATTGCGGCGCTGAAGGATGTACTCAGTTGAGGCAATTGCAGATTGCAGATTGCAGATTTGGTGCTGCAATCGGCAAACAGCAATCGGCAATCCTCATTGGAGTCGTGAAGAGGAGTCAAGGCTTCAGCCGGCTAAAGCCTTGACTCCACGCAACAACCCCGAGAGGATTGCGATAGATTTGACGCTGCAATCTGCAATCTGCAATCTGCAATTATATGGACGTATCTCCAAAGAGCGACCGTCGTCTGCTATGGGGCATCCTTAGCATCCTCGGCTGCCTCGGCGTGCTGATACTGATGGCCTGTATCGGGCTGATGTTCTTTATTCTGCGCAGCAGTCTCGTGCCTGCGCCCGAACTACCCACACCTCTCGCGCTGATCACCGTGGTACCTGCGACAAGCATACCCGTCCCCACTCCCGCGATGGAGAGCGACATACTGATCTCCGACGACTTCTCTCACCCTCAGCAGAGCGTTCTCACCAAGGAGGAGGACACCTTCTCACGTTCGACCTTTGAGGATGGGGCTTATGTAATTGAAGTGAAGGACGCCGATACCCTGGCATGGGCGATCACCAACGATACCTACGCCGATGTCGCCGTCGAGGCCGAGTCCTCGGTCGCCGCTGGCTCTGCCGCCGTTGCGTCCGGACTGATTTTTCATTACCAGGATAGTCAGAACTTCTACCTCTTTAGCGTCTCCAGTGACGGCTACTACGCCTTGGAAGTATTGAAGAATGACACATGGCAGACTCTGATTGACTGGACTCAGTCCGACATCATCAATACGACGCACAATACCCTGCGGGTTGAAATGAAGGGCAACCGGATCACCCTGAAGACAAACGGCCATCTGCTAGAGACCACGCAGGACGACACCCTCACGGGGGGCGATGTGGGTCTAGCGATAAGCAGCTTTGATGTCGGCAAGGTGACGGTCAGCTTCGATAATCTGCTGGTTATGAGGAACCCCTGATGCTCCCCGAACGACTCTCTGCTTACCTGTGCTACCTCACCGGCCTGGCCCTTCAGCCTGCCAACCGCTGGGATGGATTCGACATGAGCGCGGCTGAAGCTCGCGCCAGTTCACTGCGCGGACAGATTACCTTTGCCGGCTGCGCCCTGGCGGCCCTGGCGTGTCATCCCTACGCGGGCCGCGATGAGTCCGCCCTGGCCCTCACTGCGCTGGACGCGCTGATTGACCGCTTTATCCAGCGCCGAGTCTGGGCCACCTGGGCCACCGAGACCGAGCGAGCCAGCCGTAAGCCCGACCCGGTGGACGCGGGCTATGGGATCTATAGTGGTGCCCTGAGTATGCTTTTAGGACTTCAGGCGGTTCTCGGCGGACGAGTGCGCTACACCTATGATCCCTTTATCCTGCGCTGGTCGGCTGATGTGCGGGCCAGTTACACCGCCACCCAACTCGTTGAGGCACTCTGGCGACAGGTGCGGGCATCGCCCGACGGGGCTATTTTCTGCGAGGGTGAGACGGCCAGTGCCAGCGCGATGGCGGCAGTCCTCTGGGCACTACGCCTGCACGACCGAGCCTACGGCAGCGACTACGGGGCGGCGGGTGCGACATGGATAACTACTCTGACCGAGCGGATGACGATACGCGGGCCGCGATTACCGGGCCGGGGTGTATTCGCCGGATCATACGACTTGCGCAGTCGTCGGGCGAGCTTCGCCGGGGATAGACTGGAAGATGCCTGGACACTGGCGCTGATCGCGCCGCTGGATCGCGATCTGGCGGCGCGGCTGGCCGAGCGGCACTGGTTAGCTCTGCCAAAGATTTGTGCGCGGGGCGAGGCACTGACAGTGGCCTTCAGTTACTTGCTGGCCGTAGAACTGGGCGATACGGTCCAGGCCGCGCAACTGCGAACCTATGCCGACCAGCGGCTAGGGCCGGTAGAAGATGCGCAGGCGGGCCGACGCTACACGGGCGTATCGGCAGCGCCCTGGGTTACAGCGTTGTACGCCATCGGCGAGGCCGGCGGGCTAGGGCGGCTGCTGACGCTGGCACCACCTGAATTCCCAGCGGGGCGGGCATGAATATTCACCATTCACTCGTTGCCATCGGCGGCGGCGGCGGCGCATCCCAAGTGCTGCTAGGTGCGGCCCCCTACGTCGCCCGGCGCACTGCGATTGTGGCGGTGACGGACACGGGCCGCAGCACGGGGATAGCGCGGGCGGTGGGTAAGATTCCGGCCCCCGGCGATCTGCGCGCCACTATCGCAGCCCTGGCCGCCGACCGCGATGCCCTCTGGCCTCGCCTGTTAGAGCAGCGTTTCCGCGCCCCCGAATACCCGGCCCTTGACGGGATGGCCTTTGGCAACTTGCTGATTGCGGCCCTCGCCCAGATGAACGGCGACTTCGCCGCAGCGGTGACCACGGTGGCCGAGTTGGCGGGCAGCACCGCGACGGTGCTGCCCGTCTCCAGCGCCGATGTGCAGCTCTGTGCGGAACTGGCCGACGGCTCCACCGTGCGCGGCGAGGTATCTGTGCGTGCCCTGGGGCAGCCGCCAATCCGGCGGCTTTTCCTCGATCCGCCAGCCTCTGCCTCCCCGGCGGCTATTGAGGCCATCCTCGACGCCGACCTCGTGACTATCGGGCCAGGGAGTTTTTTTACCTCGATCCTGGCTACCCTTCAATTTGGCGGTATCGTCGAGGCTTTGCGCTCAACCCGAGCGCAGGTGATCTATATTTGTAATTCCACCACACAGCCTGGTCAAACCGAGCATATGGGCGTCCTCGCCCATGTGGCCCGTCTTGATGAGGTGCTTGGCCCAGGACATCTCGATGCGGCGCTGATCAACCGTAGCCCGAATCTGCCGAATGAACTGGTTGAGCGTCTCGCTGCCGATGGCCTTCAGATACTCGTCCCTGGTGACGACGAGATCGCGGCGATCACGGCCCTCGGCGTCCGGCCCCTGGTGGACGACTATAGCGAGACCATTGGCCCCCGCCGTCAGCTTTGGAATAAACAGGACACTCTGCGCTACGACTCGGCGAAGGTTGGTGCGGCCCTGGCGGCGTATATGGCCGATGGCCGGTAACGAGGGCCGCAATGCGCGTTGTCTACTTCGATTGTTTTCACGGCGCAGCCGGCGATATGCTTCTGGCCGCACTGCTCGATGCCGGCCTGGAGTTGGCAGCCCTAGAGCGTGGGCTGGCAGAGATTGATGTGGGTGGATACGCCCTGGAGCATGAGCGCGTACAGAGCCACGGGGTGAGCGGGGCACGTCTGCGGGTGCGGGTCGAGGCAGATCAGCCCTCACGCGACTGGGCGCAGATCCGTGCGCTGCTGGTGAGCAGTCGCCTGCCCGATCGTGCGCGCAGGATGGCCCTGGCTGTCTTCGAGCGCCTGGCCCGTGTCGAAGCCCATATCCACGGCGTCCCGATTGATCAGGTTCACTTCCACGAGGTCGGCGCGGTGGACAGCATCGTGGACACCGTAGGCGTCTGCCTGGGACTAGAACTGCTCGCAGTGCGCAAAGTTTACGCCTCGGCGCTGCCCCTTGGCAGTGGCTGGGTGCGTACCCAGCATGGCCCACTGCCGGTGCCTGCCCCCGCTACTCTGGCCCTGCTGGCTGAGGTCTCCGCACCGATCATCCCCGCCCCGCCCGACAGCCAGGGCGAGCTGCTTACTCCCACCGCTGCCGCGCTTCTGGCCGAACTGGCGAACTTTGGTCAGCCACCCATGCGTGTGGAGCGCGTCGGCTACGGCCTGGGATCAAAGGAGTTTTCCCGCCTCAACGGGCTGCGGGCCTGGATCGGTGAGCAAGATATGCGGGAAGATCAGGCGTACGAGGATCTGGCCGAACTGCGCTGCAACCTGGACGATTCCACCGGCGAAGTACTGGCCTACGCCATCGAGCGGCTGCTGGCTGCGGGTGCCCTCGATGCCTGGGCCACACCGCTCGTTATGAAGAAGGGACGCCCGGCCTACCAACTCGCCTGCCTGTCTCGGCCAGACACCACCGCGCTCCTATCCGAGATCATTTTGCGCGAGACGCCGAGCCTGGGGGTGCGCTGGTCAATGGTAACGCGCCGCGCCGCTGGCCGCGATAGTGTGCTGGTGGAGACACCCTGGGGCACGGTGCGAGTGAAGCGCAAGTTGCTCGCCGGGGTGGTCGTGGGAGGCGCACCCGAATACGAGGACTGCGCCTTTCTGGCTCGTGAATCTGGGGTGCCCCTGACCGAGATCTACCGAGCCGCCTTGCGTGGGGCGGGGCTGTAGAATCTTCAAACTTTGTCCTATTTTGGTTAAGACAAGGTTTCAGGTGCCAGGTTTCAGGTTTCAGGTCGAGCGCATCAGGATGCCACATTCTGGCATGAACTGTAAAGTATCCACGAACCTTGTCTATAAAAAAATTCCAGCTTCGCTGGAATTTTTTTTAACCAAAATATGGTTCAGATCAGCTTTACCGTGTGTGGTATTCGTAGTGCCGCCTTCCAGGCGACCAGATGTGCATCGGCAGGCTGGAAGCCCGCACTACGAGCTGTCACGCTGAACCTGGCACCTGAACCTGGCACCTGAACCTGGCACCTGAAACCTTGTTACGGAATGGCCCAACTCTCGCGGTGATCGGTGCCCAGGACGAGAACAATATCGGTGCGTAGCGGGGCGGGCGGGGTACCGGGGGGCGGGCTGCTAAAGACGTAGCGCGGGTCAATCTGGAGCAGATCCGCAAGACGCTTAAGAGTCTGCGGGTGACCGCCGTAGTCAATCAGTTGGCTGTACTCGACTGACGCCGGAGCGTCAGTCGGGTCAACGGTCTGAAAGCCGTGGGCGCGCAGAGTGTCCGTCACCCGGCTGGCCAATCCCTGCACCTCCGCACCATTCTGCACCTGCACGCGGGCCGACTCGCTGGCGGTGGCGGGGCCAGCCATGAGCCGGGCCACCAGGGTGGATACATCATCCTTATTCCAGTAGATGTCCGAGCCAATTTCCTGGATCACCGCCACATCGTTCGGGTTAATGTTCAGTTGCACGATCTGGCTCGGCTCAAGGCGCTGGGCCAGGTTGGCGAGGCCGCGCAGAGTATCCAGATCTCCCAGCGGCATGGTTGTGCTGATGCTCTGCTTAAGGTCGTTGGCCAGTGAAGGCAGCAGGGTAGCCTGGCTAAGAATGCCACGGGCGCGTACCTCGGCGAGGATAGCCCGGAGTACCTGTTGCTGTCGCCGCGAGCGGTCAAAGTCACTGGAACTGTGGCGCGAACGGGCGTAGCGCAGGGCCGTGGCCCCATCGAGTACCTGTAGGCCGGCGGGCACATAGAGTCGCTCGTAGCCATAATCGTCGGTCGGGTAGGCCGGGTCGAGCAGAGGTCTCGGTACATCAACCGTCACTCCGCCCAAGGTATCAACCACTCGCTGAAAGCCACGGAAGTCAATCTGGGCGACGTAGTTCACCTTCAGGCCCAGAAAGCCCTCAACCGTTTCAGCAGCCAGGGCACCGCCGCCCGCATCGGGCGTTGTCCCTTCGCCGTAGATCTCGGTGGCATGGTTAAATCCGTAGGCGTAGGCCGTGTTGATCTTCTGCTGGCCGAGGTGCGGAATATCGGCCACCGAGTCACGCGGGATGGAGAGCATACCCGCCCAGCCCTGAGTCGGATCAATATGGACGAGGATGATCGTGTCGCTGCGCACACCCTCCTGCATATCGGGGCGGCGATCCACGCCAACCAGCAGGATGTTGAACGGGTCGCGCAGACCCGGCGGGAGGGGCGCGTCAGTCTGGCCTGCGACCGCAGTAGGGCGGCGTGGGTCGGCCTGTTGGATCGCACGGAGCGAGCCCCCGACCCAGGTGAAGACCGTGGTGACGACAATAATCACAATAACGGCGAGGATCGCTCCTATGCCGAGCAGACGTGGCCCGCATCCCCCACGCTGCTCATCGGGCTGAGGGGAGGGGCTGCCGTGCTGACGGGAGGCGACCCGCTCACGGGCGCTGCGAGAGCGATGGGAAACAGAGTCACGGTTCATAAATATGAGTAGGGGCAGCTCGCGAGCTGCCCGGGCAGCTCGCGAGCCGCCCCTACATGGGCGAGGGCCACGTGGGTGCCTCAAAGGGCGCGCTGACATAGAGCCGACGAATGCTACCGACATCGGCACCGGGGAGTACGGCCAGAACCAGGATGCTCA
>JBAXMH010000148.1:0-12278 GCA_037134395.1 Chloroflexales bacterium | reverse complement strand
CACCTGACACCTGGCACCTGACACCTGACACCTGACACCTGACACCTGACACCTGGCACCTGACACCTGACACCTGAAACCTCGTCAAACCGGCATTACCTATACAGCACGTCATCGGCCTATCTGCCGACGAACCCATCCCCACAGCGCACGGACTCGGCGGTCGAAAAAGAGCAAGGTCAATCCCAGCGCGAGCAAAGGCAGCGCGGGAAGGAGCGCGATCAAACCGGTATCGTGGCGAAAAACGGGCAGGTTCGCCACGAGCCAGATGCATATCGCTCCCATCCACCCCGTCCACATCGCCCTAATGCCGATCACGAGAGCCAGGGTGATCAGGGCTAGGGGCATACCCGCCGGATGCTGCGGGATAGATCCGCCAAGCATCGGGATGATCATCAAGGCCATGCCACCCACCGCCAGAGAGATGGCGGCGGCCCTGCGCAACCCGGTTGGGGGTGTAAACACCTCACGGGAGAAGGGCCGCACGCTGAGCTGTATAGGCAGCAAATCGTCTAGATTGACGGGGGGCGGATAGCCGGTGGGCTGATCGAGCAAGGCCAGGGCTAGCCCCTCGTGCGCGGCCAGATCGGCCAGCCGCGCCAGGGCCGGGTCGTGAATCGCCAGATCGGCCAGATCCGAGGGCGTTAGGTCGCCCGATCCACGCGAGCGCAGCAGCGCGGCCACATCAGCCTGCATCGTGGCGCGGGCGCGGGTGAGACCGGCGCAGATCAGGCCAAAGACCTGCGGGCCGCGCTGTTCATCCACGCAGAGCGCATCGCGCAGGAACACGCCGCCCAGGGCACGCTGAACCCAGGCTGTGAGCAAGCCATCAAGCTCGGCGCGGTCGGCGGGAGAGAGGGTTGCCCCAAAATGCCCGCTGTGTAGCGCGTCTCGCAGACTCTGGGCCGTCCAATTGCGCAGCAGATCGCAGGCATGAACCCGGTCGTAGACAGCCAGGAACGGTAAAGGTGGCAAATGTGCAACCATCAGGGTAATGTGCGCCACGCCTCCAGCAGCGCGGGGAGGTCGGAGATAATCATTGTGGGGCTACCGGGGCCGACACCAACGTCCCCGCGCTGGGAGACACCGGTGAGGACGAGGGCACTGGGCATACCGGCGCTATTCGCCCCGGCAATGTCTGTATCGAGCCGGTCGCCAATCACCAGCGTGTGCTGCGGGTCGGCCCCAAGCATCTCGGCTCCCACCAGAAACATCGTGGGCGCGGGCTTGCCGATCACCAGGGGCGTCACGTCTGTGGCGGCGATGATGGCGGCCATAATCGCGCCTGCGCCGGGGATCAGACCCTCCTCCGACGGGAAGGTGCGGTCGGGATTGGTGGCCACATAGCGCGCCCCGCGCCGGATGGCGAGAACCGCGTCCTTGAGGATGGTGTAGGTCAGATCGAAGGTCACACCCTGTACCACCAGCTCCGGGGAGGCCAGATCTTCAACAAAGTGACCATCGCCAAAGATCGCTTCGCGCAGGCCACGCATACCAACAACCAGCACCCCCGTTCCCCGTGGGTAGACACTGCGCAGGTGGTGGGCGGTGATCAGGGCCGACGTGAGAACCCGCTGTGTCGGCATTGTGATGCCCATGTCGGCCAGTTTATCCTCATACTGACCCGGCGTCATCGAGGCGTTGTTCGTGACGCAGGCATAGCCGATGCCGCGCACATCTAGAAACGCCAGCAGATCACGCACCCCCGGCAGCACCTGTTTGCCCCGGTAGAGGACTCCGTCCATATCGAACAGCACCGCACGGATCAGGCTGAGGTCAACCATAAAATTTCCATCGCGCACAACGGGAAGCGATCCGCCTCCCGTCGTGCGCCTCTCCGTCACATCCGTTCTGGTGCCCGGATGCCCAGTAGGCTCAGACCAGCCTTGAGTGCGTGGGCGGTGGCGGCTACCAGAGAGAGCCGGGCCGCCCGCAACTCCGGGCTCTCGGCCTTGAGTACCTGGCACTGCTCAAAGAAGACGCCAAACTCGCGAGCCGTGGTGTAGCACCAGTCGGCGATCACAAAGGGGGCGTAGCGCGAACCGGCCTCGCGCAGGGCTTCGGGCAGCCGGGCCAAGTGCTTGATCAGACTCGTCTCGGCGGGGTGAATCAGCAGGGCGGTGTTGGATGGGGCCGTTCCGTCCACCTCGGCCCGCCGCAGGATCGAGCGACAGCGTGCGTGTGAGTATTGCAGGTACGTGGCGCTGTTGCCGTCCGTGGCCAGCATACGCTCCCAGTCCAGCGTAATGTTGCGCTTAGTATCCTGGTACAAATCGTTATAAACCACCGCGCCCACGCCGACCGCATCCGAGACAGCGGCCTTCTCCTCGTCCGGCAGTTCCGGGCTTTTCTGCTCAACCACCGCCCGCGCCCGCGCCACCGCCTCGTCAAGCAAGCTCTCTAAGTAGACCATATTGCCGCGCCGGGTCGAGAGCGGCTGGCCGTTGGCGTCAAATACGGTGCCGAAGGCCACATGCATCAGGCCGACATCCTGGGCGTTGCCCATTGCCCGTGTCAGGGCGAAGAGCTGGCGCAGATGGAGAGATTGTGGCTCACCAACCACATAAACTAGCCGGGAGGGATGAAACTCTTTCAGGCGAAAGAGAATCGTGGCCACATCGCGGGTCATGTAGAGCGTCCCGCCATCGCTGCGCTGAAGCAGGAAGGTGGGCAGGTTATCCAGGTTCTCGATCACCACCGCGCCGCCATCCTCGCGGAAGGCCACGCCCTTCTCCAACGCCGCACTGATCACATCGGACAACATATCCTCATAGAAACTCTCACCGTAAGCGTGATCAATATGGACGCCCAGGCGGTCGTAGTTACGCTGGGCGGCGCGCATCGTCAGGTCAACACACCACTGCCAGAGGGCGCGGGCGTGGGGATCGCCCTGCTCAAGCCGCAGCGACCAATGCCGAGCCTCCTCATCCAGCTCCGGCTGATCCTTGGCGGCGGCAGCGTAGCGCGAATACTGCGCCTCCAGCTCCTCAAGGGCGGTCTCGCCCTCGGCGTCGGGCGTGCCATAGAGCGCAATCGAGGCCAGCACCACACCAAACTGCTTGCCCCAGTCACCCAGATGGTTATCGCCCACCACTGTATAGCCAAGGGCGCGGAAGATATTCACCAGGCTCTGGCCGATGATCGTGCTGCGGATATGGCCCACGTGCATGCGCTTAGCGATGTTGGGAGCCGAGTAATCCACCACAATGGTCTTGCCGAGGCCATCAGGCTGCCGTCCGTAGCCATCGCCACGGCTCGCGATCTCCGCCAGCACCGCAGCAGCCAGGCGCTGCGGGTGCATACTGAAATTGAGGAACGGGCCGACGGCTTCAACCTTACCGATCAGCGAGCCATCGGGAATGGTTATCGCCACCGCTAGATCAGCCGCCAACTGCGCCGGTGATACCCGCAACTCCTTCGCCGCACGGAACGCCGGAAAGGCCACGTCAGCCGGAATAGTTGGTTTTGGCGTGGCAATCTCAATGAAGGCCGGGGCCACCCGCCCCGTCGCCGCAATGACTGCCTTCACCTCCTCGGTGAAGCGTTCGAGGGCGTATTCCATCAGTACTTCCTTAGAGAACAGGCAATCGGCAATCGCATGCCAGATCTCCAAACATTTGCCGAATCCCACACAAGCGTATTATTTTTTCTCAATGTCGTGCTGCCAGTATATAGCTCTTCACCGGGCGCTGCAAACGAGGGCCGGTATAACATAGGGCATCCGCAGAGTACAGCCCGCCCCCCCACCCCCAGCCCCTCCCCCACGCGGGGGGAGGGGAGCCAGATCGCTTTCTGGTGAGGAATACCCCCTCTCCCCTTGTGGGAGAGGGGGCAGGGGGAGAGGGGGCGGGCTGACTGTGTACCAGCCCTACGGTGTGACATGATCACTGATACAACCGCCGGTACGTCGCGTAGAACCCGTACACCGCCTTGATATAGCCTCTGGTCTCGGCAAAATCCACACCTTCGGTGAAGAGATCCGGGTCGGCCACGCTGCTGCCACCGGCCCAGCGTTGGGCATTCCCTAGCCCGCCATTGTAGGCGGACAGGGCTGCCTGCACGCTGCCGTGCATATCATCAATCCGCTCTTTTAGGTAGAAGGCCGCAAAGCGCACGCTTACCGCTGGGCGGTAGAGGTCGTCTACACTGAAGTTGGCCACGCCCAGATTCTGGGCAATCCCCTGTCCGGTCTCAGGCATGACTTGACCAAGGCCGCGTGCGCCCACCCACGATGTTGCCTGCGGGTCGAACAGGCTTTCTTGGCGCATGAGTGCGTAGAGCAGGCGCGGATCAAGCGAACGCTCGGCAGACTGCTGGGCGACCAGGCGCGGGTACGGCGCGGGGTAGAGCAGCCGATCAAGAACCTGGGGCGAAGGTGACTCGGCAGGGGCCAGTCGGGCCAGACGTGCGGCGCTGCGCAGGGCAATCGAGGTTGCTCCTTTGGCATACGCCAGACGAGCCAACTCCGTCAGGCGCGGCGCGTCCTTTTCCCAGCGATCAGCCGCCGCCATCCATTCATTTCGCGACTCGTTGCTCAGCCCTACATCGGCTAGAAGGTTTGCCCGGCGCACAAATCCATCCGCCTCTACGCCCACATCTCCCACATCCGTCCCCTGACCGGGCCAGCTGTGTACCCAGGATCGCAGAGACTCCCAATCGGCATCGCCGAGGGGTGTCTCAAGTGCAAGCGTACCCTCGGCCACACCGCCAAGCTCCTCAGCGGCGCGAGCACCATAGTAGCTCGTGGGAGACGCCGCCAGGGCGCGGCGGAAGAGGTCGGCGGCGCGGGTTTTGTCGCCCTGGGCACTGACAGATCGGCCTGCCCAGAACGCGCCCTGGGCCTGGAGATCGCCGACACGGACATCGGCAAGAATCTGCCAGACAGACTCTGCCTCGGCATAACGCCCGGCACCAAAGAGATCCAGGCCCACGCGGCGGATCGCGGCGGCAACCTGATCGCTCTGCGGGTAGCGGTGGCTAAGGTCGAGGCGCAGGGTATTTGCGCCAGCGCCATCACCCAGCCGCTCGCGCAACTCCGCCGCACGCGAGATCGCTTCGGGGGCACGCGAATCATTGGCGTAAGTGGTGGCATACTCCTGGTACGCTTGGCTGGCCCGGTCAATCTCACCGCTCTGGCCAAGGGTTTGTATCCAATCAAGCTGAGCCTGACGGCCAGCCTCGCTGTTGGGGCTGAGGGCACCAGCCTTCGCCAGAGCATCCAGGGCGGCGGGAAAATTGCCCTGGGCGCGGAGGGCCAGCCCGCGCAGGCGGCGAAGTTCCACCCCCGCATCCCCGCCCTGAGCGATGGCTGCGTCAAGTTGAGTTATGGTATCGGTCCAGCGCTCGTTATCAAAAAAGATTCTGCCCGCCGCCGCCGCCGTCAGCGCCGGGTCGCCCGCCGCAAGGAGCTGATCGGCGGCAGTGGCAGCCTCGGGCGTGTCGGGGGCGTCGCTGATGATCTGGCGCAGCCAGAGAGTGGCCTGCTCGGTCTGACCGAGATCGTGGGCCAGGGCAGATGCCTCGCTCAAGATACGCGCCCGGTAGGCGGGTATGTCGGCCAGGGTTAGCAATTCTGTGTAGAGCGCGATTCCAGCCCCAGCCTGGCCCATGCGACGGCGCAGAGCAATGGCCCGCTCGAAGCTACCGGCCCGCTCACCGCGCACAATATCAGCACGAGCGACATATTCGTAGGCAACAGCAGCCTCGGCGAGCTGGCCGGCTGCCTCGTACTGAGCCGCCTGACGCATGGCCGCGTATGGCTCTAGCGGCGTACCAAGATCACGGTAACGCTGGTAGGCAGCGATAGCGGCGGCATGATCTCCTGCCGACTCATAGCCACGGGCCAGCCAGAAGATCGCCGGGGCGCGTAGGGCGTCGTCAACCGGCGCATCAACAAAGGGCCGCAGCAGATCCACTGCCGCCGTCCAATTGTTGCGCAGGGCCAGACTCTCGGCGAGGTACAGGCGGGCCGGACGAGCCTCAGCCGCGTCGGGGTAGGCGTGGAGCAGCGCGTCCAAATCGGCCCCAGCGGCGGCATCCTCACCGATAGCCCGTGCGTCCATCGCCCGGCTCAACAGCACAGGTGCTGGAGGAACCGTTAGGGGCATAGGCGTGGGGGTAAGTGCGGAGATGGACGGAGCCGAACGATCCCCGGTTGGTGTTGCGGCAGAGAGCGTCACCGGAGCAGGTGCCTCGACCACCTCGCAGCCGGCGAAGGTCAGGGCCATAGCCAGGAGAAGAAGCGCCCGCGAGAGGCGGTTACGTTGATATGGACTCATGCGGGCATCTTACCATCACTGAGCGCAGTCTACGATGGTAGTCCGGCGGATGCTACTGAAGTTCTGCCGCCTCAATCTTGTCTAGAACAAAAGATCGTACATCTTGGCGCAGTTCGCAGTAGGCCCGCAGGTACGTGCCGTTGGACTCGCGGGTGAGGTAGAGGGGGCGAATAGTGCGGGTAATTGCTTCGGGGCTGCCACGGGATCGGTAGCGGATAACAAGGGCACGGCCCTCGGCGAGGGCGCGAGCGATCAGCGGAGGGGCACCAAGTTCCGCCATACCAGGCAGCAGCCCACGCTCAAGCCGCAACGAGTCGTCGAGCGTCACGACGCCCAGTTCAGCCATTGCCGATTGAAGGTGGGTGAAGAGTCCCCGCAGCGCGAGGACATCGGAGAGGGCGCGGTGGGACGGGATAGGCAGCCGAAGATCGGCGGCGAGCGATGCCAGACTGTACGACGACCGACGCAGCAGCCTGCGGGCGAGGGCGAGCGTATCAAGCGACGGGCTGCTGAGAGCAGGAAGGCCAATCCGGGCCAACTCCGCACTGAGAAAGGCCATATCGAAGGGCAGGTTGTGCGCGATCATCACCGCGCCCCGACACAGCGCGACCACCCGGCCAGCAACCGCCGAGAACGGCTGGGCAGCCGCAAGCTCGTCATCGTTAAACCCGTTAACTTTCGCCGCTTGCGGGTCGAGCCGACGGCCCGGACGGGTCAGGGCGCCCAGGTAATCCTCAACCATGCCACCGCGCACCCGCAGCAGCGCCACCTCGCATACCCGATGCCCGTCACCCAGATCAAGTCCCGTCGTCTCAAGGTCAAAAAAGACCAAGGGAATGTCGTGGAGATTGTGCCTGTCACGTGTCTGTATCATTAAATGCTTGGGCGCAGCGAGCGTGTCACGCTCGCTGCGCCCATGTGATGCTAAGACAAGGTTCGCAGATACTTTGCAGTTCAGACCAGAATGTGGCATCCTGATGCGCTCGACCTGAAACCTGAAACCTTGCACCTGAAACCATGTCTAAGGAGCAACGGACACCTTCGCGGCAACCGCAGGCGGGATACCGAGCAAACTGGCCTGCACCCACCCGCTCAATCCGCGTACGCTCGTCACCTCGTACCAACTCCCGGCGGCATTCTTCCGCTTGAGTTCTACCACCTCGCCGACGTTCACCCGATCTTTTTCGGTACTCTTCGCATCAGGCTGCTCATACACCCCGCCATTCTTGAACACGCTGACAATCGTAGCCACCGAGATCTTGGCCTTAACAGTGGCAGGCAGCGAAATTAGCGAGGCGCTGACCCAGCCCTCCCGTTCCTTCTTGTCGTCGGTGTTGATGAAGCGGATGCGATACCATTGGCCGTTGGGTGTCTGCTCAAGCAGTTGCACCTTGTTACCCGCGTCTACCCCGCCAACACGATTCTTCGATGTGACGAAGGGCATAGCGCGGACATTCCCGCCATGTCCAATGACCACCTCCGAACCGCCGCTGGGCAGCGCGGTGGGGGCCACGGTGGGTTCTGCGGTAGGCGGCACAGCAGTTGGCTCAGGCGTCACACCAGGGGCTGCCGGAGTCGCGGTTGGAGGTACGGCGGTAGGCTCTGAGGTAGCCGTAAGGGTTGGCGTCACCTCGGTCGCGGCTATCCCAAAAAAGCCAGCCTTGAACTGAGGCAGCACCGTCAGAGGCAACTCACCGCTCACCTGCCCATCGGCGGTACTCACCCGAATGGCGTACTCCACGTTCTGTTGCGCACTTGGCCCAGTGGGCGACTTTCTCGGCCTGATCTCGACGAGATCGCGCCGAACCACACCCTTCGCCTCATCCGAACGCAGATAAGGGATGGGTGTGCCGTTGGCCAAAAACTCCACCGTCACCTCGGTGCCATCGCTCAAACCCGTCGTTCCAGCCGCCACACTGAGCTTAATCTCGGGTTTATCCCCAACAATTTCAGCCTTCGTCACCGTGAGAGTCACCGGCACAGGGGTCTTTTGAACAGACGGAGCCCCCCCCTTCGAGAGAGCGAGAACCAACACGATCACGCCGAGGACAACCAGAATCGGCACCAGGATCACCAGGATCTTGCTGGCAAGCGAGAGGTTGGTGAATCGCTCGCGCCAGCCGGTCGGCTCATCGTCGAGCGGCAGCGAGGTATAGTCAACCTGGCCGGTCAGGCCGGATGCGGCACCAAGCGCCTCATCAATCGAGGGCGGGCGCTGTCGCATACGCCTCATGACGACAACAACGACCACTGCCACGAGGACGACAGCAACAAGCAGAATGATCACGATCACCGGGTCGAGGCGGCCGAGGAGTTGTTGCATGCCAGCGAAATTCCTTGTTCAGATGCGGCCATACCACAACGGTACCTGACAATATAATATGACAATGGTTAGAGCTTTGCAAGCGGCGGGATAGGCCAAAGCCACCGGATGTGTAACTCATTTAACGCTGGATCAGGGCGAGAGGGTAGGAATATGCTATAGTAGCCCTCAGCATTCGATGTTCAGAGAGAGGTTCCAATGCCCGAGCATATCCTCGTGGCTGTGGCGTGGCCCTACGCTAACGGCCCTCGTCATATCGGCCATGTGGCCGGGTTCGGTGTGCCATCCGACATTTTTGCCCGCTTCCATCGCCTGCGCGGCAACCACGTGCTGATGGTCAGCGGCACGGATGAACACGGCACGCCGATCACCCTCGCCGCCGATAAAGAGGGCGTCTCCGCCCGCGATATCGCCGACCGCTACAACAAGGTGATCGGTGACGACCTGTATAATCTGGGTCTGAGCTACGATACCTTCACGCGCACGACGACCCAGAACCACTACAGTGTTACCCAGGATCTCTTTAAGACGCTCTACGACAAGGGGTATATTCTGCGCCAAGAAACCCTCGGAGCGTTTTCATCTGCCACGGGCCGCACTCTGCCCGACCGCTACGTCGAGGGGACGTGCCCGATCTGTGGCTACAAGGAAGCCCGTGGCGACCAGTGCGATTCCTGTGGTCACCAACTTGATCCGATTGATCTGATTGACCCGCGCTCGAAGGTGGATGGCACGGTGCCGATCTTTAAAGAGACCGAGCATTTTCTGCTTGATCTTCCGGCCTTCGGTGAGCAACTACGTACCTGGATCGAATCGCAGGATCACTGGCGTCCAAATGTGCGCAGTTTCTCACTCAACTTTATCAAGGAACTGAAGCCGCGCTCGATTACCCGCGACCTCGACTGGGGCGTGCCTATCCCGCTGCCCGAGTACGCCGACCGCGACGATAAAAAGATCTATGTCTGGTTCGATGCGGTGATCGGCTACCTGTCGGCCAGTATTGAGTGGGCGCACAACCGTGGCACCCCCGAAGCGTGGCGCGACTGGTGGCAGAACGAGCAAGCCAGGCACTTTTACTTCATGGGCAAGGATAACATCGTTTTTCATACGGTGATCTGGCCGGGGATGCTGCTCGGCTACAGCGCGGGCGGCGTGTATGGCGAAGGGAAGGCTAACCTCCAGTTACCGTACAATGTCGTCTCCAGCGAGTTTCTGACGATGGAGGGCAAAAAGTTCTCCAGTTCACGCGGGATCGTGATTTATGTCAACGATGTGCTGAGCCGCTACGATGCCGATTCGCTGCGCTACTTTTTGACGATTGCCGGCCCTGAGAATCAGGACACCGACTTCACCTGGGCCGAGTTTGTGCGCCGCAACAACGACGAATTGGTGGCCACCTGGGGCAACCTGGTGAACCGCACGCTCACCAACGTCTACAAAAACTTCGGCAGCGTCCCGCAGCCGGGTCTCCTCACAGATTCAGACAGTGCCCTGATCGCGCAAGTTGAGGCGGGGTTCGCTAGCATCGGCGAACTGCTGGAGGCTGCTCGCTTCAAGGCAGCGATCAGCGAGGCCATGCGACTAGCGGGCCTAGTGAACATCTACCTGAGCGAGCAGGAGCCGTGGAAGGTGATCAAGGGTGACCGCGAGCGCGCCGCGACGATCTGGTACGTCACCCTGCGCTGCGTAGACAGCCTAAAGATCTTCTTCACGCCTTTCCTGCCCTTCAGCAGCCAGCGCCTCCACGAGTACCTGGGATATGACGGCTATATCGCCGGGCCGCTGGAGTTTAAGGAGTACCGCGAGCCGAACGGCAGCAGCCACCGGGTTCTCACCGGCGACTACACGGCGTGGGTTGGTCGCTGGGAGATCGGCGAACTGCCGGTGGGCCAGACTCTGCGTGAGCCAAAGGCGCTCTTTAAGAAGCTTGACGAGAAAGTGGTCGAGGAGGAATTGGCCCGGCTCGGGGCGTAAGGATTCCCTTACGTTTCATCCAGCGTCGAGAGAACCCGGTGAGCGCGCAGCGCCAGCCAGAGCGCGAAGTGTTCCTCCGAGTTGTCGAGATCCATCCCGCTAATCTCCTTGATCCGCTCAATCCGGTAGAGCAGGGTGTTGCGGTGGACATGCAGCGACTCGGAGGTAGCGCGCAGGTTGCCGAGGTGACTGAAATACGCCTCAAGTGTCTTCATCAGATCGGCGCGCTGGCGCGTATCATAATCAACCAGCTTCGACAGCGTCTCGCGGTAAAACGTCCAGAGTTCGGGTGTCTCGCGCAGACGTACGAGCAGCCGATAGACACCCAGATCGCTGAAGGCCAGCACGTGAGCCGTACCAAAGAGCTGGCGGCCAAGGATGAGCGCCTGCTCGGCATCCTCCAGGGTGCGCCGCCACTCGTTGAGCGCGCCGACCTGCCCTCCAATTGCCACTGCGATCTCGGGGTAATCAACGGCCAGACGCTCACGCAACTGCTCGACAAGGTCGCGTGGGCGGGATGATCCGCTGATCGGGATCATGGTCAGGATGCTGTTATCGCGACGCGAGATCGGCGCGTTGATCCCGCGACGGCTCAACTCGCTCTGCACGCTGCTGGCAATACGGCTGAGAACCTGGGGGCTGCCATCGTCCAAGTTGATCAGGACGGCCATATGCGGCAGCGTAAGGCTATAGCCCAGCTCCTGGCCACGCTGGATGGCGGCCGCCATATCGGAGGGCGGGCCAGCGAGAATATTTGAGAGGAAGTCGCCACGTAGGCGATCTTCGGCAGCCTGGACGGCCTGCTCTTTAGCGAACTCCAGGGCCAGGGCGGATGCACCGCGCATCGCAGCCTCACGATCCCAGATATCGAGATCGCTGCCGGCGAGAGCCAAGTAGCCGGTGGGGTAATCGCTCGGGCCAATCGGCTCAACCCAGATCTGCTGGTTGAGCAGGTTCGCCTCGCCCTTACCGCTTGGCCGTAGCGCCTGGAGCGCAATGCGGGCCGATCCCTTGCTGCGCTGAGTGCGCAGTTCACCGTTGGGGCTGTAGCAAGCCACACTCTGGCCCGTGCGCTCGGCGAGGGTGTCGAGCAGGCCGGGAAGCCCGTGCCCCGACAGCGAGCGCTGGGTGAGCAGATCATAGAGCTGGGCGCCACGGCGATCAAACTGCGCCTCGTAGTCGGTGATCAGGCGCGTGATCTCGCGCTCAACCTCGCGCAGATCGGCGCTGGCGGGAAGTTGGAGCAGCGGGAGGCGGGCTTCCTCGGCGGCGGCAACATCCTCAGCGGTAATTGACCCGAGTGCCACAACCCCAGACACCGGCACGGGAGCATCAGCCAGACGGCGCACCAGCACCGCGAGGCTCAGCCGTGAGTCCAGCGCCTGGGCGGCCTCAACCGAGAGCAGGGCGATCTCACCGCCGCGCAGTTCGGCGAAGGCTGGCAACGTGGCGCGCAGCGTTGCAACCCAGGTTACCTGGCGACCCACCCCCGCGACCCCTGCGGCAGTCATTGTCCCGAGCGGTAGTGCTAAGCGGAGAACGTCCCGCACAGTGACAGACGGCATCGTATCGCACCCGATGAAATTGCTTGGACGCTAGAAGCATTATAGCACGGTATATCTCATGACACTCCGCAGGGGCTAAAGCCCCCAGGGCTGATGCAAAGTCAGTGAACCCCCTCTCCCCCTGCCCCCTCTCCCACA
>JBAXMH010000147.1:0-12293 GCA_037134395.1 Chloroflexales bacterium | reverse complement strand
TGTCAGGTGTCAGGTGTCAGGTGTCAGGTGTCAGGTGTCAGGTGTCAGGTGTCACGCTGACACCTGACACCTGGCACCTAGCACCTAGCACCTAGCACCTGACACCTAGCACCTGACACCTAGCACCTAGCACCTGACACCTTGTCCAAGCCTAGAATGCGAGTACGCCCAGTTTGGTTACGCCTAAGAGAATTGTCGGGCATCTCTCCCCTGATCTGGACTGTCTGGCGGCGATGTGGATCCTGATGCGTTTCGGCAACGCAAAGGACGCCGATCTCCTCTTTGTTCCCGCAGGCCGCACCCTCGATGATCTGCCTGTCGACTCGCTTCCCGATGTTGTGCATGTTGATACGGGTGGCGGTCGGTTCGACCACCACCACTCCGACGACCACACCCTCAGTGCTGCTGAATTGGTGCGTCGTGCGTTTGCGCCCGATAACGAAGCACTGCTGCGCCTGGTTGATCAGATCACCCGCATTGATCACGCCGAGGCATATCCTGGTCGGCAGCCGGTTTTTTTCACGATCAACGACCTGATCAGCGGCTACAATGCCCTCCACCCTAACCGGCCTCAGCACGTGGTTCAGGCTATGCTGCCCAACCTCGACGCGTGGTATGAGAATGAGGCTCGGCAGATCCGGCTGGAGCGCGCCTTCGCACGCCACCTGGAGTTCAATACGCGCTGGGGACTGGGGATCGCTATGCAGAGCGATGACGGTGGCTCCAGCAGGCTGGCCTATCGTCACGGTGCGGTACTCTACGCCTATCGTGATCGCCAGGGCTTTATGGGTGTCGCCGCCCAGCAGCGCTCCGATGTTGATCTTGAGGGTGTCTACCACGAACTGATGCGCCTGGATGCGCAGGCTGACTGGTACCTGCACCCCAGCCACCGTTTGCTGCTCTGCGGCACCCCCAAGGCTCCGCCCACGCAGCGATCAAACCTCTCCCTTGATGATCTTGTCGCTGTGCTGCGGGCGGGTGGGTCGCGGGTGCGGAAATGAGAGAGCGGGGGCGTGGTGCCAAGCACCACGCCCCCGCTCTCATCTTCGCACACATCTAGGCGAACGAGTAGCCCTCACTTGGTGCCTTATTGAGATCACGTCGCATCAATCGGGCCAGGTTCTGCTGCGCACGGTGCTGGAGCGACTTGATCGATCCTTGGCTGCGCCCCATTTGTCTGGCTGTCTCTTCAATCGAGAGATCGTAGTGGTAGCGGAGCCGAAGTACCTGGGCCTGGCTTGGGCTCAACTGGTGCATCGCCCCCAGCAGGGCGATCTGCTCGTCGCTCATCTCCGAGAATTCTTCCTGATCTTCGCCCGTGTCCACCCACGCTTCCAGCGGAACGGTATGCGTCCGCTCGTACCGGCGCAGTGAGTCAATCATACGGTCGTGGGCGATCCGGTAGAGCCACGCCGAGATTGACCACCCCCGATCTTCGTAGCGCTCGATCCCCTCCAGCATGCGCAGAAAAACATCGGATTGGAGGTCACGGGCCAGTTCGGCGTCGCCCACACGATAGTAAATGTAGCGGTAGATCTTCGGCGCAAAAATCTCGTAGATCGTGCTGAGAGCCTGGGGATCCGACTGACGAGCGCGGTGGATGAGGTCGGGGCTGAGTGTCTGCGTGCTCACGGCGGGCTCCTTTTCAACAAGGCATTCTGCGGCGACGTGTGCGCAGTATAGCCCGCCATTCTCGTTTCTACGGTCGCATTTACGTCCTATATTCGGTCGTAATCCGTTAACATCTGCGAATATGCGACTGTACTCCCTCGCGGTAGGGGCCGGGTTCCTGCCCTAGGTTTCTACCCCCTGCCCCCGGCTCCCAACCTTGTATCAAGATAGGGCTGATGCAAAGTCCTCAGATTGCCGCTCGCTCCCCCACCCCCAGCCCCTCCCCCACGCGGGGGGAGGGGAGCTGGATCTCTTTCTGGTGCGAAATACCCCCTCTCCCCGCGTGGGAGAGGGGGCAGGGGGAGAGGGGGTTCACTGACTTTGACGTAGCCCTGTGTATCAAGAGCGCAGCATTGACATCACTGCCGTATCGTGCTATCTTGCTAAGAATTTGGTTTTACTAATAGTTCGGGTTTCCGAAGTATGATCAACGATCCACAGCCCATACTTATCACAGAGCAAGAGGAGATCGTTAAATGACCGCAGAGGCTTCATCACCCCGCGTGCGCCGCGTACGCACGTCGGGGCGTATGCTGGTGTTTGGGTTCGTCGGGCTGGTGGTGGTGGTGACGGCGATCTGGTTTGGGGTGCGCTACGTTCAGGAATCTGCACGCTATGTTTCGACGGACGACTCGCTGGTCGACTCGAACCTAGTGCCCATCGCGCCGATGTCCTCTGGCACGCTCTCGATCTGGCAGGTCAAACCCGGCGAGATCGTGCATGCGGGGCAGGTGCTTGGTGAGGTGCGGCCCGCAACAGGCTCATCCTACGTCAACATCATCGCACCGATTGACGGCACGGTGCTGCGCGTGGATGGCAAGGAAGGGCAGGTGGTGGCTCAGGCCCAGGCTCTGGCCTATGTCGCGAACCTTAATACGATGTATATCACCGCCTATATTGATGAGAGCCAGATTCACAAGATTCACCCTGGCCTGCCCGCCGAGGTCACTATTGATTCGACCGGCAGCACGCTCTACCACGGCACCGTCACCGAGGTTCTTGGGGCCACCGCTAGCACTTTTGCGCTGATTCCTTCAAGCGACCGCTCGAATGGTAACTTTACCAAGATCACCCAGCGGGTTGAAGTCCATATTGATATTGGGCCAACCGGCGGCTCCACGCTCTACCCCGGCGTGAATGCCTATGTGCGGATTCGCACGGAGCAGTAACGAAAGTGTAGGTATGCCGCCAGTGACCGAAGAGATTGTCGCTCACGAGGCGGGGGGTATTTTGATGAGTACAGATGAATCGTTCCTGCCGGGGGGAGTAGCACAAGGACTGCCTAATCTCACCACGCGGCAGCCCGCCGAGCCGCACTTCCTGGGACTTGATTACAAATGGCTGGTCTCCATCGCGGTCATTTTCGGCCTGTTTATGTCGGTACTGGACACCACCGTTGTTAATATTGCACTGGCAAAACTCCAGGCGGTCTTTGGGGCTACGCTGAATGATGCGCAATGGATCATCACTGGCTACACCCTGGCCCAGACGGTAAGCATCCCGATCTTCGGCTATCTAGCCGACCGCTACGGTACCAAGTGGGTCTACATCATCTCACTGGCGCTGTTCACCATCTCCTCGATGCTCTGCGGGTTTTCGTGGAACGTCAACAGCATGATCGCTTTCCGGGTACTCCAGGGACTAGGTGGCGGCTCGCTCATGCCGCTCAGCATCGCGCAGGTCTTCTCAGTCTTCCCGCCGAAGGAACGTGGCCTGGGCCAAGCGACGATTGGCATCCCGGTGCTGCTCGCCCCGGCTCTGGGGCCAACGGTGGGCGGCTACATTGTGCAGTACTCGGACTGGCGGCTGATCTTCTACATGAATGTACCGATCGGTATTGTCGGGATTTTCATGTGCGTCACGCTGCTGAAGCGTGGGCGTGTCAACACACACGCACGCCTCGACTTCCCCGGTATCGTTCTCTCGACCCTGGCGTTTACCTCGCTCGTCTACGGGATTGGCGAGGCTGCCAGCGACGGCTGGGACTCAACCAAAGTGATTGGGTTCAGCATCTTTGGCATGATCTGCCTCGCCGTGCTGATCATCGTGGAACTGCGCACCCCTGATCCACTGCTGGATTTCAGGCTGTTCCGGCACTGGAATTGGACAAGTGCCAACCTGATCACCTGGGCAACCACCCTGGCCCTCTTTGGCGCGCTCTTTCTCGTCCCGGTCTATCTCCAGAGCCTACGCGGGCTGAACCCCATGCAGGCGGGTATGGTGATGCTGCCGTCCGGGTTGACGACGATCTTTGTGCTGCCGATCTCGGGCATCGTTATGGATCGCTTTGGGCCAAAATGGTCAATCCTGATCGGACTGGTAGCCCTGGGCGGCGCGAGCTATCTGCTCGCCCACATCACCCTGACCACCCCGACGGCGCTACTTCAGCTTTGGCTGATTGGCCGCAGTATCGGCCTTGGCTTCGCATCGCAGCCGGCCAGCGCGATTGCCCTGAGCGACGTCCCGCCCGCAGAACTGGCTCGCGGCTCGTCATTCTACAACGTGATGCGCCAGGTCTCCTCGGCCTTCGCCACCTCGTTTTTAGCAACATATGTAAAAGACCGATCAGTGCCACACTTCGCGCATCTGGCAGAGCAGACGGACCCGTCGTCGCCGCTGTATGCGTATGTGCGCGGTGCGATTGGACAGGCCGCCGTGCAGGGCCGCTGGATCTTGCCGGCGCAGGCCCAGATTGTGAGCCAGTTCGTCCGACAGATGCGCCTGCAAGCCTCGATCATGGCCTACCGCGACGCGCTGCTGCTGATTACGAGCTTTGTGGTGGTAGCCTTCATTCTGGCCTGGTTTGTCGGCAACCCACGCGGCGGCGAGGGCGTGATGGCGGAGTAGGCTATAGGTTCTCGCCACGTTGACCTTGCTAAACACCCGGCGGGCGCGATACACTCATGGGAGGAAGTTAGAAACATGAGCCATCGGATGCGCCCCCATGTCATTTCGCGCCCGCCTCTCTCTCGCTTACACCGGGTTCTTCGCCCTGGCCCTGCTGTTGCTTGGCTGCGGGATCTACTTCTCTGTGCGCCAGTCGCTCTACGGCGGCGCAGATCGTGACCTCTGGGCGGCCACGCAGCAGGTGCGGGCGATCTTTAATGCCGGTGGGCTTGAGCCCATCCGCACGCCCAGCGGCGAGATCTCGCTCTTTCTCAAGGGCGAGTTCATCCAGATCTTCAATAACCCAAATCTCGGCGCGCAGGTCTTTGACCCCAAGGGCCAAATTCTGGATAGCACGCCAAATCTGGACGGGCAGAACATTGCTTTGCCTGAGGGTTCTCTCCGCCTTGGCTCCGAGGAGATCAATACGGGGTTAATCTCGCTGCGCGAGATCAGCGGCGTCCGCATCCAGTCGCTGGTGACGCCCCTGGTTCTCAAGAACGGCCAAGTGGTCGGTATCCTCCAGATCTCGCGCCCGCTCAAGGATGTTGATCTGACCCTGGGCCTTCTTACATGGATCTTGCTTGGTGGTGGTGCCATCGCGCTGATGATCACCGCCGCAGGCGCGGCCCTGCTCTCGCGCCGTGCGCTACTCCCGATTGACCAAGTGACGCAGACGGCGCAGAGTATTGTGCGAGCCGAGGATCTCGGTCAGCGTGTGCCGGTACCGCCCCAGCAAGACGAACTGCACCGCCTGACGGTGACGATCAATGATCTGCTCGGCCGGCTGGAGGATCTCTTCAACGCCCAGCAGCGCTTTGTGGCCGATGTCAGCCACGAACTGCGCACGCCCCTGGCGGCGATGCAGGGCAACCTAGAGATCCTCTCACGCGGAGCATGCAATAACCCTGAGATTCTCGATGAGACGATTGGTGATATGCGCCGCGAGACGGCCCGACTCATTCGCATGGTCAACGACTTGCTCGTGATCGCCCAGAGCGACACCCGTCGGCAGATCCGCAGCGAGGATGTCGAGCTTGACACCCTGCTGCTTGAGGTCTACCGCGAGCTGCGCCCTCTGGCTGGCTCCGTCACTCTGCGTATTGGGGCCGAAGATCAGGTGCTGGCTACGGGTGACCGCGACCGGCTCAAGCAGGCGTTGCTGAACCTGGGGGTGAACGCGATTCAGCACACCGCGTTCGGTGGCATCGTCACTCTGGGCCTAGAGCGGCGCGACGGCTTCGTCTGTATGACAGTCTCTGATACCGGCGAAGGCATTGCCGAAGATGATCTGCCGCATATTTTCGACCGATTTTACCGGGCCGACCGCTCGCGATCTCGACATAGTGGCGGTGCCGGGCTGGGCCTGGCCATCGTTCGCTGGGTTGCGGAGGCGCATAAGGGTTCGGTGACGGTTGCGAGTATCCCCGGGCGCGGCAGCACCTTCGCGATCTGGTTGCCGATTTCTGTAGATGCTGAGGCGGCGGTGGTGGATGATGCTCCGGCTGAACTGGCCGCACAAGAGAGTGGAGTTTTTTTATGAAAGCAGATCATCTCACTGCGCAGGAACCCTCAGACCGCTGGCGTCGCCGGGGCAGGCGTACCGTTCTGGCGCTGCGCTACGGGTTCGGCGCGTTCTTCCTCTATGGAGCCTACCACAAGACCACGCGCCACTGGATGACAAGCCCGGTGATGCGTGAGCATTTTGCCAAGCGGCTGAGCGAAATTGACCCCGAGAGTTTTTCAGCGGCCTACCTGCGCCACTTCGCCATCCCCTGGTACCGGCCAATCTCCTGGGTTCTCACCATCGGGCAGATAATTGTGTCGGTGGGGATGTTTTTCGGCATCGCAGTACGCCCAACCGCCGCCCTATCGCTCTTCCTGCTGCTAAACATCAGCGCCGGGGCCTTCTTCAACCCGAGCATGCCGCCCTTCCTGTTTGCCGCAATCCTGTTTATGGCTACGCCATCGGGTCAGTGGTTCGGCCTTGATCGGCTCCTGCACGCGAGGTATCCCAACACGATCTGGTTTGCATAAAGAGGTGGTGAGCGCGAACGAGTTCTGGGGTTAACCCCAGAACTCGTTCGCGCTCACCACCTCTTTTTCTGAAGATCTATGTCGGTGTCAGGCGTCTGCGGAGTTCTGGCGCGCACACTGAAGCGGACACCACAAAACTATCACGCTGCCTCCTGCCTCCTGCCTCCTGCCTCCTTGTCTTACGACGCAACTGCTTCAATTGGACGAAGGATCAGTTGCCAGCCGGTTGCCTGTTGGAATACCGTTTGCGCTGTTGTGATCTCCTCCAGCGTGAGGCGACCCGTGTACCGGACCTCCGCCGTCTGTCGTGGTTCGTAGATCGAGAGGGGTAGCACCAGCTTTGTCTGATCAGGGACTACTGTGCGGATCACCGCTTCTAGCGCCGTATGTTGGGCGTGAGGGCGTACACGTATCGCCCACCCGGTGCGCCGAATTACTTCCTCCAACTGCGCGGCGTAGCGATGGATATCCACATGCGGCAGCGGAAAGCGCACGATCACGAAGCCGTTGGTTGGATCGAGATCGATCTTCAGCGCCATCCCGGCCAGTACCTCTTCGGCTGTCGCGGCGGCGACTGTCCGATCACAGCGATCTTCTGTCGCCGTTCCCATCACGAGCTGGTACTTGCGCTTGCCCGATACGGGCGTCGTCGGTGCCGCCACTGGTTTACGCACCGGCGGAGCGAAGGGCATCATGACGACACGAAACCCGGTAAGTTCCTCAATAGCCGTTAAGGCCGACTGAAGTTTCTCTGCCGCTGGAGTGCCATCGCAGGTCACCATGACGTGGCGCTCTGACATGAGTACCGTCGGCGTGCCTTTGATCTTCACCAGGGGCCGTAGGTGGTTCTGGATACTGTTGAGCAGTGCGAGGTGATCCGTCTCCCCGCCGATCTCCACGCGCACGGGCAGTTCTGCGCGAAGTGCCGCAATCTGGGGGCCGTAGCGCGCCTCGATGGTTAGCGGAAAACGAAAGCGCAGCGTGATATCTCCCGTCTCCGGGTCAATACTGCGTCGGTACAAATCTTTGGCCCCGCGCAGGTGCCAGTCAATGCGCTGCTGAATGGCGTGCGTGTCCGGTCGCGGCTGGCTGGACTGCTCCTCGCGGGCGTCTTCCCAACGCGCCGCCAGTCGCACCGACCAGCGGGCGTCCTGAAGCGGGCGAGTGGCAGGGATGAGCGTAAATATGCGCGGGTTCGCCGCGATCAGCAGGGCAACATGCAGCCGCCACGAAAGATCATCCGCCGCATGGCCAACCGCCACTATCAACGTGTCGAGATCATACGTCTGGGCGGGGTTCATCGCTTCTGCAAGCGCACGGGCAGAGACATGACTACGGTGGGCGCTGCTTTGGAGCATCCAGTCATCAATGACTCGCTGCTGTGCGTCGCTGGTTGCGGAGGGCGGAATATCCCAGTGGCCGATCCATGCCACCACATCGCGGATACCGATGATCTGCCTGGCGATCTGGCGGCTTGGCCCGACGCCGGTGATGATCCCCGCCGCTATGCGCTGACAGAACCAGGGGACGATGGCTCCGCCGTTGATTTTGACGAGGATAAAGCTGCCATTCTCCACCCGTGGAATCTCCACCGGCGCGCTTCGCCGTAGGGTGGCGGGCGGCGTGAGGCGGTAGAAGCCCGCGAGCGAGATTATTGGTTGGAACCGCTGCGGGCCATCCGCCAGCACCGTCACCATCGTCTGGATCTCCTCATGCGTGCCCTCGACCCCATACCAGCGCCGTGTAATCTCGCGAGCCTCGACGACCACCGGCTCAACTGGACGACCTTCTTCTTCCCAGATCACCGCAGCCACGGCATCCGCGTTGTCGGGGGCCGCCTGGCGGGTTCGCTGCGGTAGTGCAGGCGGAACATAAGGTGCGGCAACAGCTCGCCTGACCGTCGGCACGTGCAGCACGTTTCCGGTTGGTGGCAGCACCACCGACATACCGCTGGCGCGCAAACCATCGGCCAGACTGTTGCGTGCGCCCCCGTCGCCGTGAACCAGTGCCACCATACGCGGGCGGATCTGCTGAGCAAATCCGATCAGCTCGCCCTGATCGGCGTGTCCTGAAAGGTAGTAGGTCGTCACCTTCGCCGCCACCGTAATGGTCTGATCGCCCAAAACAACGGTTTTTTGCTGTCCGCTAGCAACCTGCTGGAGCATCCGGCCCGGAGCTTCTTCATCCTGGTAGCCCGTGAGCGCCACCGTCGCCTCGGGCCGTGGCAGCAGGCGCTCGGCATACCAGCGGCTCGGCCCGCCGGTCAGCATCCCCGAACTGGCGATAATACAACTGGGCGCTTCGTGGAGAATACCCTTGCGCTGGGCGGGTTCGACCATATGGATCGTGTCGGTAAAGAAAACCGGCTGGCCGCGCACAATTCGCTGGCGTACCGCCGGGCTGAGGAAGGTGGGGATGGTGCTGTAGGCGGCGCATACGCGGCGCACCAGCCCGTCTACCCACACGGTAAAGTGCGGAATCTCGCGCCGTCGCTGGGCCTCTTGCAGGATGAGAATCACCTCTTGGGCGCGGCCAAGGGCAAAGGCCGGGATCAAGACGTGGCCGCCGCGCTGGATGGCCTCCGCCACCTCGGCAACCAGGCGCTGCTCCTCTAACGTCCGTGTCGCGTGTTCCCGTCCACCGTAGGTCGACTCCAAAATCAGGAGGTCGGGTTCGCTAACAAGGGGTGCCTGTGCGCCCTGGATGGTGCGCTGCGGGGCGACGCTAATATCGCCCGAGATCACCACCTTCCCCTCGGGGTGTTCCAGTCCCACGCTCACGGCCCCAGCGATGTGGCCGGCCAAACGCAGGGAAATGACTAAGCCGGGGATCTCGCGGATCGTAAGCCGATCATCCACCGGCAGGGGCATCAGGCGTTGCAGCATCTGCTCCACCGCCTCGCTATCGTACAGGGGCAGTTCAAGCTCTTCTGCGGCGCGCTTCTCCATCACTGCGATGGCATCGGCTAGCATAATCGTCATCAGTTGGATGCTGGCCGACGTGGAGTAGATCGGCGCACTCGGGTACATGCGGTGCAGGATCGGCAGGGCACCGATATGGTCGGCGTGGGCGTGGGTGACGACGATGGCCGCCACCTGCTTCCCCTCCAAGAGCGAGAAATCCGGCAGCCGCTCTTCGGCAAGCCCACTCATGCGAACACCTGCGTCTACAATCAGCCATACATCATCAAACCGTAGAGCGACGCAGCTCGCGCCGACTTCCGATGCCCCGCCGAGAAAGATAATATCAAATGCCATAGGTCTCCTGCGCAATGGAGTGAGGTCGCCGCGCATCAATCATACCGCATAAGCAGGGGATGTGTGGTTGATACTATTTTGTCCTCCGCCGTCGGGCCGTGCGAGGTGAGCATGATCGGCAGGCCCAGATCGCGCTGCACGATGCGCAGCAGATCATCCGGGTCGCTGAGGTGCGTGAGCATAGGCCGACATCCCGCCAGGGCGGCGGTGATCTGCTCCTGGTAGCCTAGATCCTGCGGGTTCGGCGCGGGGATGATTCGCTCGATCCGCAGCGGCCCAACCTGGTAACCCCGGCAGATCCGAAGTTCGGGTAGATCCGCGATGCGGTCGAGGCATGTGACGGACAGGCCATCCAGATGCCCCACCACGTCCAGGGCGTAACGTAAAAATACCGTGTCAAGCCAGCCGGTGCGGAAGCCCTGCTGCCACATGTGCATCCCGTTGCGCGCATCGGGCAAGGCGGTGGTCAGAGCCGAATCCTCGCTCGGCAGCGGTCCGGCACCGTGGCGAGTGGTGTAGGCGCGGGTGATGCCGATCCGGCTGATCTGCCCCGCGTAGCCAGCTTCGGCCAAAAGCGTATCGGCATTCTGGAGCGTTGTAGTACTCCAGGTGGTGTGGGGGTGGAATCCGCGCCACTCATCGAGCAGCACGCCCTGGGCACCCTCGAAGATCACCGCGCCCGGACGGTTCAGGATGGCGTGCAGGTACTCGCCCGGAACCACCTGGGCCTGGGCGCTAAACTCGGCGTAGGCTTCCAGCAGCCAGTCGGCCCAGGCCGGGTCGGTGAGCAGATCTAGCTCGGCGGCGGCATGATCGTTGCTGGGCAGGGATGGGCGCAGGGTCGCCAGTTTGCTCAGATTCAGCTCGCGCAGCTTAGATAGTTTTATGTAAAGCACATCCCGATTGGCCATGTCGCCTGCGTGCAGAGCCACATCCGGGTGGGCCAGGGCATCGGCCACCGTCTCGCCAACACCGATGCCGCAACTGCCGTGGCGTCCGTCGGCGCGGGCCAGTTCGCGCAGACGGTTGATCGCCCGCCCGAAGGGAGTAATCACCAGAGCGCGGGCGTCAATGGTCGTGCGGGCGAAGGCATCGGGTACGCCGATCTGGCGTAGATGTTCTTCCTCGGCCAGCATGGCCAGCGGGTCGAGGATCATGAAACGTGAGAGGTGCGTCCCTGCACCAGCCAGAGTCCCCGCGCCAAACTGAGCAAAGACGTGTTCCTGCGGCTGCGGGCCGGGGGTAACAACGCGATGACCGGCCTGGGCACCGCCGTTGTAGCGCACCACCGTATGCGCGTCGTAGGCACGGGTCAGGAAATCGGCCACCGACCCCTTGCCCGCGTCGCCAAACCCCAGGTCAACGGTCAAAAATGCGTGGTTCATACGCCTCCCATTTGTTTGGAATGGGCGGCAATGCCGCCCATTCCAAACAAATAACTACAACCGCCCGTCATCCCCCGTCCCGGTGGCCACCGGCAGAAGCCCGGTGGCTGCCCGCGTGACCGGCGGGCGGACGGCGGCGTAGCGGGCCAGGGCCGATGCCGCCGTGGTCGCCGCGTCCTTGTCACAGCCTGCCGCCACCAGATCCACCGCACCGACAGCGAGATCGTCCACGGTGCCCTCGCAGAGTCCGATGGTGAGGGCAATCGTCTCGCAGACGGCGGCCTCGTCATTGAGCATCAGGACGCGCTCGCCCAGTAGCCCGCGCCAGTGGGCCTGGATTGCCGGGTCGCTGCCGTGGCTGGTGTTGGTGGGCACGATATGGAAATGCTCGTAGCGCTCCTGAAGCTCAGCCAGTACCTTCTTCAGCGGCAGATCGCGCTCCAGCGTATCGCCAATATGCTCCTTGATGATGGCGCGGTTCACGTTGGCGTAGGGCTTCTCGTCACCGATGGTGAAGAGGTAGCCCTTGTGGCCGCGCTTCTCGTAACAGTCAATCGCCGTGTGGCGGGCCATAAAATACATCGCCAGTTCGTAGCTCTCGTAAACCTGACCACCGCCGCCGCCCTCGATGTAAATCTTGCCCAGATCCTCGTCCATCTCCAGGCCAGACTCAAACTGGCCGATCTGAAGGGGGACACTGTCGCAGGTGGCGTCACCCACGGCACCAAAGAGAACCTGGGGGTGGGCCACATAACCGCGCTGGATGAGGACACGCATCAGCGCACCCAGCTTGGTCTGCATCACCCGTGGCACATTGCCCATCGAGCCGGTGACATCAAAGATCACCGCAATGGACAGCGACTCCGGGTGTATATCGCTATCGCGGCTCTCGCGGGTCACGCCGTAGGGGTTCATCTGGTCGTGAATTTTGATAACGCCACTGCTACGCACATCGCTATCGTAGGTAAAGGCGGTCGTCTTGGTAGCCTTGCGGTGGTTCTGTCGCGCCTGATAGGCGGCGTCGCTCCAATCTGAGTGGCCCATGATGATTCTCCTT
>JBAXMH010000146.1:0-12374 GCA_037134395.1 Chloroflexales bacterium | reverse complement strand
AGCGCCTCGACGCAGGTGGGGTCAAACTCAAGGCCCGCAGCCGAGCGCAGGATGAAGATCGCTTGGTCGGCGGTGCGAGCCGGGCGATAGGGACGGTGGCTGGTGATCGCATCAAAGACATCGGCAACAGCGACGATGCGACCGATAAGCGTAATCTCATCGCCCTTGAGTCCCTTAGGGTAGCCACGCCCGTCGAGGCGCTCGTGGTGCTGCGAGAGCGCCTGCCACGAATTTTCTAGCAGCTCTAGGTCGAGCAAGCCGTTCTCGCGTAAAAACTCCAAGCCATAGGTGGGGTGCTGGCGCATCTGGCGGAACTCGGCCTCGGTGAGACCCTTGCGTTTCTTAAGGATGCGGTCGGGCACGCGAATTTTGCCCACATCGTGGAGCTTGCTGGCAATGCGTACCCGATAGACATCCTGGTTTGGCAGGTCGAGTTCCTGAGCGATGGCCACCGAGAAATCGCTTACCCGCTGACTGTGGCCACGGGTATAGGGATCTTTCAGATCAATTGCCCCGGTGATCGCGTCAATGATCCGCGTAAAGAGCTTATCGGTGTCCTCATAGAGTCGGGCCAACCGAATGACGGTTGCAGCCTGACTAGCCAGCGACTCAAATAGGCTCACATCATCGGCAGAGAAGGGCCGGTTGCCGATGGGGTTGAGCGCCTGGGCACCACCGATCACCTGCTCCTCGATCTCGCCACGCTCGCCGCTGAGCGTGATTTTAGGCGCACGCATGGGGACGCAGAGGATCGCCCGCGTCCGAAATCCGCTCTGCTGATCAATGTTACGATAGAAACGATGATCGGTGTTCACATCGTTTACGACCACCGTTTCGCCCGTATCCACAACGTGGCCAATAATACCGTGACCAGCAGGCACGTGGATGGAGTGCATATGCTCACGCCGCTCGCCGGTAGCCAGATGCAGCACCAAGTCGCCGTTCTGGGCGTCACGCAGCCAAATCGAGGTAGCACCCACCCCCAGCAACTCACAGGCGTGGGTCATAATTCGGTTCAGCAGCGTATCGCTGTCCAGGGTCGTGGTCAGGTTAGAGATAATTTCAACCAGCGCCTGCTGACGCTTTGTGCGCCGCTGAGCCTCTTCAAGCAGGCGGGTCTTCTCCACCTCCGTCACCAGGCGTGAGCAGAGCAACTCAATCAGCGCCAGCTCGTCTGCATCCTCACAAATGTCTGAGTGCAGGTTAAAGACCTGAACAACGCCAATCGGCTGGCCACGTAGAATCAGGGGCATGCAGTACATCGTGCGTATCCGCATGCCGACAATCTCATTGGTGGCCTTATCCCAGCGCGGGTCGTTAGCGACATCATCAACGAAGAGGGGCTCGGCGCTACGCAGGGCTATGCCAGCCACGCCACGGTCGGCGTTGATACGTGCTCCTACCAGCCGTACACTGGCAGGGCTGCCATGCACCACCTTAAACTCCAGTTCGTGGGTGGCTGCATCGTAGAGGTAAAGGGTGCCGGCTTCGGCCTGGGTGACACTGATAATCAGGCCGAGCATTTTATCGAGCAACGCGTCAAGCTCGGTACTGGCGGCGATCTGGTTCGCACGCTGGATCACTTCGACGTACTGCTGGAGTCGAGTTTGCTGGGCGGTCATAGGTGTTCCCCTAGCTTGTGGTTTATATGGTATAGACATGGCCCACCAGCCAACGATATGAGTTCCTATGTCTGCGCGAGTGAGCGCACGTAGCGAGTAAGTTCAACTGGGTCACCAGCAAGGGCCACGGGCATGCCGGTCGCCTCGGCGATTTGTTGCGGGCTCTGCTCGTCAATTGTAAGCGTGCCTTGATAGTTAAACATGACCAAGGGAAGGATGGCGTGCGTGCAGCCGCTTGTGCGCAGGGCCGAGATAACATCCTGCGCGGTGAGCAACCCGCTAACCGTGACTGTCTCGCCGAAGAACTGATTTTCGACTGGGAGTACATGTACGGTCAGATCCGTGATCTTGTTCAGCCGGGCCGCGACCTGCTGCATCATTGGGCCGACGAGGGTGCCGCAGACGAGAGCCAGGCGAGTGGGCTGGGGCATACGCGCTGGCAGGCGGCGCTTGGCCTTCGCCCAACTATCGAGGAAATCGCGCACCATACCGACCCCGTTAGAGTACTGGGGCATCTCGTCATAAAAGTCGGCGGCGGGAGTCTCGCGGCCAGCGAGGATGTAGAATTCATCGCTGGGGTAGACCAACGTCACACCGAAGTCACGCCGAGATGTCTGGCTAAAGGGCAGGATCACATCAATGACGGCGGCGGCCTCCTCACCCGTGTAGCAGCGCATAGGCACATCCGTGGCTGCTCCTAGGCGCGAGCAGAAGCCCAGGGCCGGGTTGTGCAGGAGGCGGGAGGCAGGAGTCTCGTCCCACAGCGGCTGGCGCTCCCAGTTGGTCTCGATCCAATCAGGCGACTCGTGTACCAGAATGGCGGTACGAATTGATGTGGGAGCCTTGCCCACAAAACGGTATTTGGTCAGGCCGACCGGCACCACCGCAATTGACTGAACCGTCGGGTAGAGGGCGACCAGGTCGGCGATACTCTGGCGCAGTACCTCACCATCGTTGACCTGCGGGCATGCGACGATCTGCGTGTGGACAGTGACGCCAATGCTCCCGAGGCGGCGGATCTGCTCGCGCACATCAGGCACATCGCGCTTACCGAGCATGATTGCGCGCCAAGCCGGATCGGTGGCGTGGACGCTGATATTCATCGGTGAAAGGTGCTGCTCTCCGATGCGCTGCCAGTCGTCCTCGGTCAGATTGGTAAAGGTGACGAAATTATTGTAGATGAAGGAAAGGCGGTAATCGTCATCCTTCAGGTAGAGCGTCTTACGAAAGCCCTTAGGCATCTGGGTGAGGAAACAGAAGGGACACTTGTTGTTACAGGTACGCAGCCGGTCGAAGAGCGGCTCGTCAAAATCAATCCCCAGATCCTCGTCAGGACTCTTCTCGATATCGTAGATCGTCTCTTCACCAGATACGGATCGCACCAGCATCTCAATATGTTCATCAGCAATGGCGAAGCGATAGTCAATCACATCGCGCAGGCACTGCCCGCCCACGGAGACAAGTACGTCACCGGGCTGGATTCCTATTTCAGCAGCAATACTCTCGGCGCGGACGGCGCTGATCACACCACCCTCGCCTGCGCTCTGTTTAACAGTGGGCTGATGTTCCACAGATCGACACCTGTTCGACGTATGCTGGTTGGGGAGTCATGTCGTTCGCTAAAGTTGGTGTGGACACACTATTATACTACACTACCGTCTGTCGTGCGTTTTTATGTTGGGTTTGTGCAGAGTGACGCTTCCCGTCCGCAACACGTCCTCACTCTTTGCGTCTTTGTGTCTTTAGCGTCAAACAAACGTATGGTTTGACGCAAAGACGCAAAGACGCAAAGACGCAAAGAATTTCGCTTCATTCAACTGGGCAGCGTTACTGCCCTTCTCCTCTTGAATCTGCAAGGGGAAAAGGAGTTTGGGGCGGGTTACGCGCTCGTGAATCCCAGCCCGCGTTCGCGCATGCTCACATAGCGTCCGCGTCCGATCACCAGATGATCGAGAATGTCTATGTCCAGCAGCTTACCGGCCTCAACAATCTGCCGAGTGACCAGGATGTCTTCGGGCGAGGGCGTGGGGTCGCCAGAGGGGTGATTGTGTACTACGATCATAGCGGTGCTATTCTTGCGCACGGCATCACGAAAGACCTCGCCCACCCGGATAACGGCGGTGTTGACCGAGCCCACGTAGATCGTGGCGATCTGCTGGACGCGGTTCTTGGTGTCGAGGAGAACCGTGCGTAGGTGTTCTTGGTCGAGGTGGCCCATTTCCACCATGAGTAGGCTAGCGACATCAGCGGGGCTGCGGATCTGTGGTCGCTCATCAATACCCGTGATCAGTAGGCGTCTGCCGATCTCCAGGGCAGCCTTGAGCGCGGCGGTCTTGGCCTCGCCCATACCGTGCCGCCGACACAGCTCTGCATAGTCGGCGCGCTGGAGTCCCATCCATCCGCCGTGTTCAACAAGCAGTTGCTGAGCCAGATTGAGGACGTTGGTACCAGCCACGCCCACGCGCAGCAGGATGGCGAGCAGTTCGGCGTCGGAGAGGGCGGCGGGGCCGGAGTCGCGCAGGCGCTCACGCGGCTGCGATTCGGGTGGAAGTTCCTTGAGGCGGAGGTGGTAAGACGAGGGTGCGGCCTGCATCGGCATACTCCTTCGGTTCTGTGGCGGTCACAGTCTATACCGCCGTACACCGGGAGAATGTTGCGCGAGTGCTGCCTTATTGCTGAGTTTGGGCGGCGACAATAAAAAATGTGGGAGCGGCAGTGCCGCTCCCACACCCCCACCGGGAGTTGCTATCGTTCCAAACGCCCTATACGGCGTGGTTTGTGTAAAGTGCCTCGAAGTCAACGCGGAGGTCTGCCCACGAGATTTCGGCGTCGCCATACAGCTCGCGCATCTCGGAAATCAGGTCGCTCTGGCTGATCGGTAGCGGTGTGCTTCCATAGAGAGCCTGAAGGTCTACGGCGAGGGTATCGAGCGTGATGGTGCTGCCCGTCCCGCTATAGAGTGCGTGAAGATCTGCTCCCATATCTTCAAACGATACCGACGACCCGCCCTGAATATTGAGTACTGCGCCATGTCCGGCTGTCATCATCGACACACCTCTCCTGCTTCAAAGTGTTCCTTGGTGTGAGGCAACATACCTCGCACGCTCCAGTAAGATTACCTGCTCGGTACAATCCAAACAAAGAGTGGTTCTTGTTATGGATCAATCGTACAAGCGTGACTACAGTATATTTGGACTTTTTATCTTTTTCAAGACCCAGAATATGATCCTTTTGGAATATATATAAGATCTTATAATTATGAATGCCTCTCAGGTAGCTTTCCTGAAAGGCATTTAAAGATCTAAATCGGGATCTATTTTTAATATTTTTTTGTATGTGTTTTTAAATTCAATATTTACTCGATTGGCTCAAAATCAAACGCCGCATCGCGGGCGTAGACCCGCATCAGTTCCCCACTATCGGTAAGCAGATCGACTAATCCATCGTCGAAGAACGTCACCATGCCCTCATACGTCTCGCCATCTCTGTACTGTATGCGCAGGTTCCCTTGCCACAACTCAATCCCGCTGCGGATGGTGAGCCGCACCCGCTGGCCTTCCTTCAGGAACCCTCGCTTGTCCTTAAAATGCAGCTCAATCGGGGCTAATCCCAGCTTGATCATTTTCACCTCGCTCTACTAGAGTGTGGGGCGTGAGGTGAGTGCCTCACGCCCCTGGTTTCACGCCTAAGACATGGTTCGTAGCGATTTTACAGTTCTACCCCCCCTAGCCCCCCCCGCAAGCGGGGAGGTACAACGCACTGGTTCCCCTCCGCTTGCGGGGGGGCTAGGGGGGGTAAGCATGCCAAGAGTGTAAAGTAAACTCGGCTCCTTTGAAACCATGCCTAACTACTCATCACCCTCGATCCAGGCTAGGCCATACAGCGATCCATCGTACACCGTGCGGCTCACCAACGGGGGCAGGGCCGCATCCGCCGGCACGCGCCGGTAGATGTAGCGCACCTGGCCTTCATGCTGGACGGACAGGTAGTCGCCGCTTGCGGTGATCTGAGCCGCATCACTTCCGTTGACGTACTCTTCGTAGCCGTGTGCGTCGTCCATAGTGGTGTGCCTCCTTGATCGAGAAGTTGGAGTGCAGCAGCGCCGCGCTGCTGCACTCTTACAGCTCATCCCTACCATAGAGCCTTAGTTTTTCCCGTTCCCGTTGCCGTTCTTGTAGATCAGTGGGATGCTCGTCGGACCCTCGACGCCCAGCTCAATCAGGGTGTTGCTCACAACGCCCGATGCCCTGCGCTCGAACACGACATTGGTGATCTCGTCTACCAAGGCGGTTGCGCCGTTGTAGCCGACAATGGACCGGCGGTGGTAGCCGAAGCGATCCTCAACCGGGAAGCCCATGCGAATGAGCGGGATCTTCTCGGCGTCGGAGATGAACTTACCCTTCGAGTGGCCAATCAGCAGATCCACCGGATTCGCCTTGATCCGCATGTGTAGCTCGTGCAGGTCGCCCTTGAGGATGATCTCGCTCTCGACCCCTAGCTCCTGAGTCAGTTCGACCATACGCTCAGCCCAGGGCTTCGACTCGGATGCGGTAAGCACGAAGGCAGGAACCATACCCATCTCGGCGATCAGGCCCACCAACCCCTCAAGCGTATCGGGGTCGCCGAAGAGGGCGACGCGCAGGCCGGAGGTGAACATGTGCGTATCCACGAGCGCATCCAGCAGGCGGGCACGCTCGACGCTCAGCACCTCGGGAACCTGGTGGTCAGTAATCTCGGTCAGCGTGTCAACAAAGGCGTCGGTGTTGGCCAGGCCGATGGGCATGGTCAATACGTGGGCCGGGACGCCGTAGCGCCGCTCGTAGATATGGGCTGCCTCGCCGCCGATGTAGCGCTGGATAGCCACTGTCGCCAGCGACTTGGATGAACTGCGCAACTCCTCAACCGTCGTGCCGCCACGGGCGAAGTGCGGACGTGGCTCGTAGTAACCGCCGTCCAGCGTCTCGGAGTAGTCGGTCAGCCACAGCCCATGCAGGCCCATCTCGCGTACAATGTGCTTCAGCTCGCGGATGTCGCCAGGGTTAACCCAGCCGGGGATGATGTTGATCTTACCGTTGGTTTCGCCCTTCTTCTTGCGCTTGTCGGGCAGGCTGTTGGCGATCTCCCGGAGAAAGTTATCGAAGCCGGTAGTGTGATTGCCGATGTATGAAGGCGTCTTCACCGAAAGGATCGGGATGGTGATGTCGGGATTCTTCTCCTGAAACTCGTCAATGGTGCCAGGGATGTCGTCGCCAATCGTCTCCGAGAGGCAGGTCGAGCAGACCATAATCATGGTCGGGTGGAAGCGGTCTACGATGTTCTTGATCGCCTCCAGCAGGTTGCCCTTACCGCCGTAGACGGTGGTCTTCTCGGTGAGCGAGGTGGATGCGACCTCAACCGGCTCACGGAAGTGGCGGGCCATCTGGTGGCGCGGGTAGGTGGCGCAGCCCTGCGAGCCGTGGTTGATCGTAATGGCCCCGTGGATGCCGTAATTGGCGAGCATGGCCCCGATAGGTGCGCAGGAGCGGGTCGGATTGATCGCGACCGCTCGCTCTTGAGTTGTAATGCAGCTCATTATTCGCCCTCCTCAAAGCCATGTGCGAAGCCGTGCGACGAGTGGTGAGCAACCGGCGCGGGCCGGGCCTTCTTGTGCAGAGTCTGCCAAATCGGGGCGTGGATGGCCTTGTCAATATCGCGGGCGAAGTTGACCATGCCCACAAAGCCGGCGTAGGGGCCCGTGTCGTAGGTGTGGCCGTTCACAAAGGGCACGCCGAGCTTGTAGGCCAGGTACTTCTCCTTGTTGCCGGAGATGAACAGGTCGGGCCGGCGTCGGGTCAGGATCTCCTCAATCTCGGGGACGTTCGGGTTGTCAATCATCATGCCGCCCTCGTCGAGCTGCTCGAAGATCTTCTCGTAGTCGTCCTCGTGGCCGAAGGTGGTGGCGGCGGTCTGCGTCTCCATACCCAGCTCGCGCAGCAGTTCGATCCAGTGCCAGGTGCGTGGCCCACCCTGGTAGATGAAGACCTTCTTGCCGGTCAGTCGCTGGCGGAAGTAGTCAATCTTGGGCTTGATCTTGGCCAACTCGCGCTCGATCACCACCTCGGCCTCGGCCTCTAGGCCAAAGACAGCCGCCGTGTCGCGCAGAGCCTGAGCCATATGCTTCATGCCCCAGAGGGTCACGTTGATGTACGGGGTGCCGTACTTCTCCTTCATCATGTCGGCGATGTAGGTGGCCGAACGCTGGCAGTGAACGACGTTGAGCGCCGCCTTGTGCATAATCTTCAGGTCGTCCACACCAACGTTACCGGTAAAGCGGGTGACGATCCTGAGGCCAATCGCCTCGAAGAGATGCTCGAATGTGCGGATGTCGTTCTTGATGTTGTAGTCGCCAACGATGTTGATCGTGCGGCTGAAATCACCCTCAGGCTCGACCGAGCCAACAAGCTGGCGGAAAATCGTCTCGTTGCCAACATGGTGGCCCGCCGACTGACTGACGCCCTTGAAGCCCTCGCACTCGAAGAAAACCACCGACTTGCCAATAATCGCCTCGGCCTGCTTGGCCACATCGCGGCCATCGTCGCCGATCAGGGCCGTGGAGCAGGTGTTGTAGACAAAGACCGCCTTGGCCTCGGGAAACTCGCGGCTGGCCTCGATAATGGACTGGAGCAACTTCTTCTCACCACCGAAGACGATGTTGGTCTCGTTCATATCCGACACGAAGGTGTACTTCATGTGGAAGTCGGTGTCGGCAAGGTGGGGGCGGTAGCCCCACGAGAAGAAGGCGCAACCGATGGGGCCGTGGGTGAGCTGGATGGCATCCTTAACCGGGCCACCGACCACACCACGACAGCCGGCGTAGGTACAGCCGCGCTCCGTCATATCACCGGGGGTCGTCGCGGAATTGCTTGAAATTGCGCAGCCGGCACCGTCACCGCGTTGACACTTCCCACCCTCAACCTTCAGCGCGATATGCAGCGCTCGTTCGGGGAGGGTTGCACTACTCTTGAGTTCCATTGTGATCTCCTGGTGCTAGTTTGGTTAATCGGCCGCGAGACTCGTCTCGTCGTGACGCTGCATCAGGAACTTGGGGATGCAGACCTTCTCGGGTGTGGCAGGCGTGCCACAGCCATCCTCGCCGGGGACACCAATCGCATCGGCGCGACAACGCTGGCAGTTGAGGAACTGCTTGATCACCTCGCCGCACTCCTTGCGTACCTGGTTGACCATCTCCGTACTCGGCTCTTCCAGGTGGGCGAACTTGGCCAGGGGCAGCATCGGAATGATATTCATGATGTAGGCACCATGATCGCGGGCCACGCGGGCCACCTCAACCAGATGCTTATCGTTCACGCCAGGGATGAGAACCGAGTTAATCTTCACCAGCATGCCGCGTAGGTCGGCCTCACGCAGACCCTGGAGCTGGTTGTGGAGCAGCAGCTCGGCGGCAGCCCGCCCACGGTAGGTCTTGCCCTTGTAGCGCACGTGTGAGTAGATCTGCTCACCGATCTCTGGATCTACCGCATTCATCGTAATCGTCAGGGTGGTGATACCGGCACGCTCGATCTCGTCAATGCGGTCGGGCAGCAGCAGCCCGTTGGTCGAGATACAACGAGTGAGCTGAGGAAACTCGTCCTTAACCAGATTAAAGGTGGCGAGGGTGGCATCGTTGGCCAGAGCGTCGCCTGGGCCAGCGACACCCAGCACGCGCAGGCGCGGGTCGTGGTCTACCGCCTGACGGATCGTACTGAGAGCCTGATCGGGCGAGACCACGCGCATCGTCACCCCGGGGCGGTTCTCGTTGGGGCAGGCGAACTTACGAATGCAGTAGTTGCACTGGATATTGCAGCGTGGTGCGACCGGGACGTGGATGCGTCCAAAGCGGAAGTGGGCCGAGGAGCTGTAGCACGGGTGTGTGCTAATATCAACCTTCGGCGTACAGGTGCCTTTACACTCTTGGGAGGCGGGAGCTTCCATGACATCACCCCTTCACATTGCAGATTTTAGATTTTAGATTGCGGATTTGGAACAATCCGCAATCTAAAATCCGCAATCTAAAATCCGCAACTAGTCCACGATCCCGTAGTCGCGCATCAGATCCTCAAGCTCGTCCTGGCCAATCGGCGTGGGGATGGTGAAGTCCTCGTTCACATTGATCTCATTCGCCAGCTTGCGGTACTCGTCGGCCTGGGGCAGCGTGGGGTCGAAGTCAATCACCGTCTTACGGTTGATCTCTGCGCGCTGGACATCCTTGCTACGCGGGACGAAGTGGATCATCTTGGTGTTGATGCGCTTGGCAAACTCCGAGACCATCTCGCGCTCGTTCTCCACCATACGCGAATTGCAGATCAGGCCGCCGAGACGGGCGTAGCCGCGCTCGCCAAACTTCCTGATGCCCTTGGCGATATTGTTGGCAGCGAAGAGCGCCATATACTCACCCGAGCACACGATGTAGATTTCGCGGGCGTAACCCTCGCGGATAGGCATTGCGAAACCACCGCAGACCACGTCGCCTAGTACGTCGTAGAAGACGTAGTCGAGATCCTCTTTGTAGGCACCCAGAGTCTCCAGGGTCTGGATAGCGGTGATCACACCACGACCGCCGCAGCCGACACCGGGCTCGGGGCCACCCGACTCGACACACTTTACATCGCCGTAACCCTTGACCAGCACCGTATCGAGTTGGACGCTGGACGGGCCGATGTCGCGCAGGGTGTCGAGTACCGAGGGCTGGCGGGTACCGCCCAGGAGCAACCGGGTACAATCGGCCTTGGGGTCGCAGCCAACCACCATAATTTTGTTGCCCATGGAAGCCAACGCGGCCGCAGTGTTCTGCTGAGTGGTAGACTTGCCGATCCCGCCCTTGCCGTAGAATGCTACTTGCCGCATGATCTTGCTCCTCAGTATGGTTTCAACATCTGGTTACAGGCGTATGGTGTAACGCACAGCATCGCCCGGCTGCGCCGGTAGTGAGCCGGGCAACTTGCCGTGGGATAAAAACCCCCGGCTCCTGGTGACAAAGGCCGTCGGCGCGGTCTCGCGTGATTGCTTTTGTCTGAGTTCCTGAACTGGGCTGTGAACTGCGTCAATGCAGGGGGGAGCGGCGCTGATGAGGTACGTCGGTGTCACGTCTACGTGGACACGGGGAGCCAACTGATGGAAGAAATGTCTCTCTATCTCTGCCAGCGTTGGCGGTATGGTTATCTGCGTGTTCCTTCTTGGGTATGTGTGGAGTATAGCAGATATTCGCGACTTCCGCAAGGGTTTATGCTGTCTTTCGGTTAAGATCTACTAACTATTGTGTTTTGGTGCAATAAAAAATCAAGGGATATGAGAAAATCATCACGATTAGATGTTTAATACCGATAAATCGTCTTGTACAATAGTAACATATCGCTTCAAAATGATATGTCGTTAACTACTTTACTGTTTAATAGTAACAAGTCGTTTTGTGCAAGAGTGATATAGGGAAGCGAACCTTCTTGATTATCCCATCGCGGGTGATCTGTCACGCTGAGCGCAACGAAGCGTCCCGGCGGGCGTACGCCTGCCGGGACGCTTCGTTGCGCTCAGCCTATCACGGCCCCACCGTCACCAGCGGGCTAATCTTGGCGAAGAGCTTCGCGCCGATCCCGGTGACATTTTGGAGATCCTCGACAGACTGGAACGGCCCCTGCTGTGTACGGTAGGCCACGATCCGTGCGGCGATGGCTTGACCGATCCCTGGCAGTTCCTCCAGATCAGTGGTGTTGGCCTGATTAAGATTGATCAGTGCGCCAGATGCGGGCTGTCCAGCGGGCGTGGAGAGAGTAGCTGCGGGCGGGGACTCGCCAATACGTGGAATATGGACATGCTGGGCATCGCTAAGCGGTGCCGCCAGATTCACATCCTCGCTCGCCGCATCGTCGCACAGCCCGCCTGCAGCCAACACCGCATCCTTCACCCGCGCCCCCTCCGGCAGCCGATAGACATCAGGGGCCGCAACGGCCCCGCTCACGTAGACGATCAGCTCGACTGGGGCGGGCGATCCCGGCACGACGCTGGGGGCCGGATCCTCGGGTATGTCGAGAGATGCCGCTTCCATGTCAGCAACGGGCGTCGGAGCAGACGGCGTAGGTGCCCCACGCAACATTGGCCCGCCCACCATGATCACAAAACCGATCAGCACACAGGCGAGAGCAGCAAGCAGGCGCGGACGTTTCCACCAGATCGTACCCTCGAACATGAGCGCCTCCCTTCGCGCAGTACACGGCACATGCCATATGTGTACCGTCTGAGGGCGGCAATAGTCGCGGAGCTTCTTATGGTGCAATACGCCATTATAAGATGGCAAGTCACGAAGGGTCGTATGCAACGAACAAAAAGCACAATACGACTTCCTGAGCAGAGCATCTCAATGCACCACCAATAAATGTACGGCATCCTCAAGCTCTATCTCGCTCAGGAGGCGATATTCAAGGTTCTGCCACTCGATTGTATCGGGCTGAAGTGGGGAGCGCAGGCGTACACTCGACCGCAGACAGACACCATCGGTGATCGGAATAAGCCGCCCTTCGTCTGCTCGTACCCAACACGCCCACAGCCGTCCCCATGGTGCGTAGCGCATAACCTGGCACACCTGCATTCGCCCGGAGCGGATAATGTGGAGCCATGCCCCCGGCACGATAATGTGCCCGTCAATATCGTGGTAGTTGATGTCGGGGTACTCGCCCATGATGCCGACTCCTTAGCAGTGCTGCCATATCCCACAGGTATAGA
>JBAXMH010000145.1:0-12427 GCA_037134395.1 Chloroflexales bacterium | reverse complement strand
GCCTTCAAGAAGGGTGATTTTCCGGCCGCCATAATCCGCATTGAGCAGGCCCAGGCGGCACTGAACGCGATTGACCCTGCGGCACAGATCCGCCTGTTACCCGGTGCGCAACCGGTCAACCTGCTGGCCTGGGTGACGGGGCATCTCACGCTGCTGCGCTCCTTTATTCTTATGGCTTCATCCCGTGAGCAGGCTGACCCGCACGCGCTGCGGGATCTGGGCCAACTCGCCTACGAGCAGTTTCCCCCAGAAGATGCCACGGGCCGCTCTGTGGGGTTGCTGGATATTAGTTACGCCAGCCAGGCGCTGAGCGACGCGGCAGAGGCCGAAAAAAGGTTTGAACACGCCATGCAGGTGGCCTTAAGCGGAGGCAATTTCTTTGGTGCGGTCGTGGCCGAGTATCACCGTGCGCACGGCATGTTTATGCAGGGGCGGCTGCGTGAGGTGCTCGCCTTCTGCCAGCAGAAGAAGCAAACCTACACTGGTTACTTTGCGCATCCGCTCCAGGAATTGCCTGCGATTGCCTTGCTCGATCAGGCGATGGGCTGCGCCTTGCTGGAGTTGGGCGAGATGGAGCAGGCCGAGTCGCTCCTGTGCAGTGGCCTGGAGGTTGGCCAGTGGATGCCGCGCGAGGAACTGCCGGGCTACCTGTCTCTGGCGCGACTCTGCGCGCTGAAAGGCGATGCCGCCGGGATGGAAGCGAGCTGGCGGCGCTTGGACATGCGCTGGCCTGACGTCCGCTATTGCACCACCGCCTTGCGTCTCCTCGACCGACTGGTGCGGCATCCTGATGAACCCGAGGCGCGGCAGTCCGCCGCACGCTGGGCCGAGGCCAATCCGCCCGCCATCGGCCCCGGGATGGTGATTCCCGGCATCGGCCCGGCCTTCTTCGACGAGGCCGACCACGCCGTCTTTGTGGCCTGGGTCAAGATTCAACTCATATTGGGTCAGCCAGATGCGGCGCAACAGGTCATCGGCCCGATGCTGGCCGTGGCGCAGGAACACCAGCTCATCCACCGGGTGATCGAACTGTCCCTGTTGGAGGCCCAGGCACACTATCTCCAGGGGCCAGCAGCGCGGGCATGGGAACCGCTCCGGCTGGCGCTCACCCTCGCAGAGTCCAGCGGGTATGTCTATCTGGTGGACCAGCACCCGCTCCTGCCCGGTCTGCTGCACGACGCCCTGGCATCCGGTCTATCCCCGCACGCTATCCGCCGCCTGCGGGAACGCACGCCCGGCCCGGCGGCACCGCCTCCACCCCCATCGCCACCTCAGCCCGCACCCACCGATGATGGCCTGGTTGAGCCACTCAGCAATCGCGAAAAAGAGGTGTTGGCGTTAATCGCGGCGGGGCTCTCGAATGCCGAAATCGCGGCGCGTTTGTGCCTTTCGCCCCACACCTTGAAGGCCCATACCCAGAATATTTTCGGCAAGCTGCAGGTTCATAGCCGCATTCAGGCCATCAATCGGGCACGCGAGATCAACTTGCTTTAACCTGTTTCACACCATAGCTAACCCAACCCAAGCGGATACATCCGCCCGTTGCTTCTTTTGACTAATACTTTTACCCTAGTCCTTACGGGCGGATACATCCGCCCGTTGCTTTTTTTAGCCCGGCGATTCATCCTTCTACCTCATTCACTCCACGAGCCGACTTGCTACACTGCGAGCGAAAGGAGACGAGCTATGTACCAAACTGAAATCCACATTAAGGGCCGGCTCAATCCTAGTTGGTCAGCTTGGTTTGAAGGACTGATGGTACAGGAGAGCGCCCAGAATGAGACCATCCTGCGCGGCGAACTCCCGGATATGGCTGCGGTCTACGGCGTCATTTCCCACCTGGGCAGCCTGGTCATCACGCTGATCTCGGTCAATTGTGTTGAACTGTCTGTGGATATCAGGTCGGTGGATCAACCCGCACTATCTACCATTGGATAGACACTCGCGTATCGGCGGCCCACGACACTGGTGACACGAACAGCGCAAAGCGACATCATGAAAGGAAACAGAGCCATGAGCGATTTCCGTGCGGAGCGGTGGCGGGAGCGGCGGTTGGTGCGGCGCGGCGGCACAGCCAGCATCTCAATCAGCGGCGGTGTGTTCCTGATCGGCCTGGGGATGCTTGTACTGACCGGCTGGTGGTGGCCGGGGATCCTGCTGGTGATCGGCCTGGCCAGCGCATCCGAGCTGGCGCGGCGCGGGCAACTCTGGGCCGCACTAACCACGTTCGCCACCTTCGCGGCCATCCCGCTGATCGTCGCCACGGTGCAGGCCATCCACATCCCGATGCTGCCGGTCGGCTCCTTCGTGCTGATCGCTCTCGGCCTGCTCGCCCTGGCCCGCAGCCTCGGCCAGAGCGCGGCGGCGGAGTAGCAATTCCTGGAGAACCAAGAGGACTTTCAGATCACGGGTAAATGGATGGATCTGCGCATCGGCGACATGCGCTTCACCCTGGACAAGGTCGCCCGCCAAGCCGACTAGGGCCAGCAGCAGGTCGCGGGTGGTCAGCGTCGCGCCGAAGGCGTGCGGGTCGCCGCCGTGACTGCGGATGATCGCACGCAGCGCCAGGGCAAGCAACACGATCCCGAACGGCAGCCAGACGGACAAGAAGTAGAGCTGTGACGAGTCGAGCAGGGCCAGCAGGCCGGGTTGGTGGTTGCGAAGGGCTGCGATGAGGATAAACAATCTGAGTTTCTATGCCGGGTTAGGAGAGGCGCGGAGAGGGACACGCCCTCTCCGCAAAACCCCTAATCGCACTACTGCAAAAGGCACGCTGTGAGACATGTCACGCTTCGCTTCGCTCAGCGTCCCGGCATCCGTATCGTCCGCCGGGACGCTGAGCGAAGCGAAGCGTGACAGCGTTACTGATGTGAAAATAGCCGGGTGTCGGGTAGGGGCGCGTCGCGACGCGCCCCTACGGTCCATTTTCATCGCGGCGGTGTGCGCCCCGCGCATGAACGTCTTTTGCGGTAGTGCCCCTAATCCTTTAAGGAAGCTTGGATGGGGTACTCGTACAGCGTCCCGGAAGCTGTACGAGGGCGGGAGATCGATCGTCTCGTCGGTGTCGGTCGCGCCCTCGCCGAACCGGTGCAGGCGGGTGGGGGTGATCGCCACGAGGGCGCACCACGCCGCTGCGGGCGCGGCGAGCAGCACAAGGTCTGTCGTGTGCTCCACCATCGCTTCCTATTGGCAAATCTAGCCGGGAGTTCCACTTTTCGTTCGAACTTTCAGGTAAAGAATTTTACCTGAAGGCTCGAACAGAGGCCCGATTTACCGCATAAACTCGTTCGGACCTTCACGTAAAGTACCACCAGGATGGCCTCGCGCAGAGGAATTAGCGGGTCGAGCAAACCCTCGCCCTCGATCCAGCCATAACCCTCCTCCTCGCGGATCTCGAGGTTGAGTACGAGGTGTTGCTTCGTCGTGTGAAGATCGCCGACGTAGCTCTCCTCGTCGCCGAGCAGGTACGGCTGAAGTCGCTCAAGAGTGAGCATGCCCGTTGGGAAGCGGAAGGACAACTGCTTCGCGCCCCAGTTGACAATGTAGAGCAGGGCGTCGAGGTGCTACTCCAGCACCTTCAGCGGGTCGCTGCGGAAGCTGCCATAGGCGTAGTTAAAGGTTGCGCAGGATGCGCTCAGCTCAACGCGGCTGGAGAGCCTGCGCATCTCCGCCTGCTGCTCGGCGGTCAGCGGCCGGTCGATGGTCTGGAATTCGTAGTACTGATACTCGCTCATCTGGTGCCACCCTACTCTTTGCGGACCTTGCCCTCAAGGAGATCCGCGTGATGCTGGCGATCAATGCATGCACCGACAGTCTCATGGCATTTCATCCACATCTGCTACGATATACCTATTCGTGAGTATGATGGTCACCACCATTTATTGCTCGGGCCAGAGGTGCCGACGATGCTTCGCAATCTGCTGCACAACCTTGAGGAGCAGCGGGTCAGGGTCGTTCAGGCGATCTTCGCGTGCTGAGAGTAGGCCGTGAAGCCGACAGGCTCCTGGGAGATCGCCGGAAGCCGTAGCAGCGCGACCAGGCTCCACACCGATCAGGGCCATGTCGCGGGTGACCGGGACGAACTGCTTGGACGGGAAGGCATGAGCCTGATCAGATGCCATCGGCTCCCCACTGACCGGCTCACCGGATAATTGGCGAAGGTATTGAATCCGTGTAAGATTGCTATAGTATGGCGACTGTGGCTTTCCTACCGCTGCAGCATTGGCATATAGACGTAGTGATTGGTCGTGGTACCAATGCTAAAGCGCCGCTGATTGCGTGCCAGCGGGTTGCCCGCCCGATCAGTAACCGCGCTCGTCACGGTCAGCACGTATTCACCGGGCGCAAGGGCAGTCCGTGGCGTCAGCACGATCTGGTTAGAGGCGGCATCGAAGGCCACGCTGGATGCCACCGCCGCACCGTTGTTGCGTGCCAGGGTGACGGTCATGGTAGTAACGGTTGTCTCGCTCAGTGCTTCAGAGAAGCCTATCATGATCACGGGTGAGTAGATTGGCCCAACGGTGTCCGTCATCACGGGTGATGCGGAGGCAACGACGCCTGAGGTGTCAGCGGCTGGGTTGCTCCACAGCACCTGGGGCGGTGTCTTGTCACCTACCGGAGTCACCTCAATCAGCACCTGCGCGATCCGGCTGGTGGACGTTCCATTGCGTACCTGGAACGTGAAGCTGTCAGGGCCGGTGAAGCCTGCGCCCGGCGTGTAGGTCAGGCTGGGCGCCGTGCCGGTGAGGGTTCCGTTGCGCGGCGGCTCGACGATGTCAAAGGTCAACGGAAGGCCGCTCACCTCCCGCCCACTGAGGGTGATGGGCACCGCTGTCTGGTAGGCGGTGGACACGTTCTGTGGCAGGCCCGTCAGCGGTGCCACGAGGTTGACCCAGGTATTCGTGGGCGTCGTCTCTGGCACACTGGGGAAGTACACCGTCGCCTGGTTGGTGACCACTGTGCCCGAGGGGAGGCTACCGGTGAGCGTCACCGTGTAGGTGATCACGCCTTGGGAATCGTTGGCTCCCTTGGGTCCAAGTTCACCAACCAGCCAGGCGATCTCACGGCTCTCGGGTAGATAGGATCCGTGGCCGTAGAGGTTCACAGTGGCGGCATTGAAGACGGCGGGCAACGGGTTGAGGACATAGACACCATAGGCCCGACCGGCTCCCTCGTTTTCATAGGTAATCGTATAGACTATCGTTGCGTTCGGCAGCAGATCGCCTGCTGGGCCGTAGATCGCGTTCGGATCTCTGGCCTGCCGCATAGAGACATCGTCGCAACTCTTTAGGGTGGCAGTCAGCTTACAGGCTCCGTCCCTCGCACCGTTGGCCCGTAGGCTCACCGGTGTGAACTGCGTTGCGAGCAGAGACTCTTCGCAATCTTTACAGCCACCCCCGCTGCCCTTGCCCGCCACGCAGCGCTGGCCGAACCCACACGTCTCAATAATGTCCGGCGTCTGTTTCCACGTACTCACCGCGTCACAGCTGTATCTTGCACACTGCTGCTTGAGTCCCGTTGGCGACCAGCGGGTTTCTCCCGAGGTGCAACAGTGGGTGGTAGGATCCAGGCGGCAATTATCTTCGCAGTCGAGATAGGTGGTAACCTCGTCGTACGCCTCGTAGGTTGTCCAGACGACGCCAAGCGGTGGCATAACCCAGGAGACTAAGCCGGCGACTTTACCTGCCACAGCACCCCAGGTTTTGGCCTTGAGCATACAATTGTAGAAGCAGCGCCTTTCGGTGCATGTGCCGGTGGCGTTAAGCGCGCCTTGTGCTGCCGGGGCTTGCCAATCGCCCCAGAAGGTATAGGTCTGCGTGGTAAGATCGGCGCGCAGACCACCGTGCATATCTTGCATGCTGATTCCGCTACCGCTAACAGTTGAGGCCAGCACCCGCCCATCGCTGTTGAGGCTGAGGATGCGCCCAAATTGGCGATTGGCCGTCCGCAGCGCGGCGTTCACCACCACCCTGTTGTTCTGGTAGGTGAACCGTGCGGCACTCACATACTGGAAGCCTTCGGTCAGCGCGGCCTGGTAGAGGCTCTCGAAATCGGCACTCGTCGCACGGGTGGTGGCAAATTCGGCGGCACTGAGATTCACGATGCTGGTGACCGGCGACCGCGAAGATTGGTAGGCATTGTATTCAGCGACATCCATCACAGCGGAGTGGTAGTTTGTGCCAGCAAACCGGGTGTACGAGCCATCTGTGTAGTTGGTGGCCAGCCCCCAGCGGAAGCGCACGCGCACACTGACAAAGCTGTTGGCCTCGGGGGCTACCTCACCGAGCTTCCAGATGACCTGGTGTCGCTCCGGCCAGTAGATCGCGCCGCTTGTGCCTGCCTCAAAGAAACTGGCCTGGGGCAGTTGCAGCATCAGGATCGCGCTGTGTACGGTCTGGGTCATCTGATTGACATACTGGATCGCATAGTCAACGCTCTCGCCGGGGCTGACCTGGCTCGGCGCGCCGGTGCTGATCAGTACGGTGCCAGGTGCCACCGCGCCAGTCGGCGGCGCGGTCAGCCAGGGGGAGAAGATGACGTTGTCGCCCACATCATCGCCTTGTCCCGTGGGGTTCTGCGTGGCATGATGGGGGCCACTGGCTGCACCCCACCAGGTATTGCGCGCATCCAGCATGGGTGCACCCCAGTTGGCGACGCCCTCCTCGGCGTTATCGTAGATGCGGTTTTGCTGAAAGACTGGTGGTGTGCTCTCCCAATTCTGGAAATGCACGCCCTTGTGCAGCGAATCGTGGATGGCACAGTTCTGGATCTGCACGGGTGCGGGGGTTGTGCCCATGTGCCCATAGATGAGCAGATTGCCACTAAAGCTACCCCCGCCATAGCCGATATCGCAGTGCTTCAGCAACAATGTAGCCCCCGATCCGGTGGCGTAGATACCGCCCCACGAGCCGGGCGTGGTGATGGCCCCGGTGAAGGTGATCGGCTGGGTGATCGTACCCAGGGCCGAGAGCGTGGCTTGCTCACGGACTTGCACATCACTCAGCGCGCCGTTGGGCTGCTTCTCGAAACGCAGCTCTGTCCCAGGCATAAGGGAAAGGAGACTGTTGCCGGCCACGTCAATTCTGCCGGTGACCTGTACCGGGATGCCTGTCGCCCCCAAATCCCACTGGCGTCCGCTGCTGAGCCCGCAGCCGGACAGTTGGAGTGCATTGACGCCGTTGCCGGTAGCAGTGAGGTTGCGTGCGGTGATCGAGCCATTGCAGTACCACACGATAGCTGCGCCGACATTGTTGCTGAAGGTGACGTACTCTAGCACCGGGTTCATATTGTTGTTGTTGAAGTTGATGCCGCGTCGCTGGTCATCATTAGTGCCCTGGGTGCCGTTGTTGCTGATGCTTAGGTTCCGCAGTGTCGGCGCGATGCTGCTGAACCACGTGGAGCCGGAAATGCCCGCCCAACCGTTGCGGCTGATCGTCCCACCATCCCATGTCACCGCATTGGTGCTGCCGTAGCTGGTTTCAAAGTAGACGCCGACCTGGCCGTTGTCGGTCACCTCTACATTCGTGAGCGTGGGGTGGATGCTGACACCGTCGCGGCTGTAGAGGTAAAGGCCGGTCTGCTTGTTGTGGTGGATGCGACAATTGCGCACCTGCGCGTTGTCGGTATTGATCTCCAGGCCACCGTTGCCGAAATTGCCGTCGCTACCGTAGCTGATATCACAACGATCCAGGCGCAAGGTGCTGCCCTGCTGGGCCCACAGGCCGATCCACTGCTGGTTGGCTTGAGGATTCGCTGCGGCCAGCGTTGAGGTGAAGGTGATCGGCTGAGTGGCCGTCCCCTCTGCGACCAGTGTGCCACCACTGGCAATCGTGATTCCGTATGATGGGCCAAAATCCAAGAAGGTGCCAGGACTTACCCCAAGGGTGACGCCGCTAGGTACGATCCATTGGCAGAGGGTATAGCCACAGAGGAAGCCGTAGGGTGCGCCGCCCAGCGTCACCGTCCTGGTCATGGCGGTGTTGAGGTCAATCGTCACTTGGTTGTAGCTATTCCCGCTGAAGCTATTGCCGCTGAAGGTCGGCTGCATATTGAGCGAAGATTGGTAGATGGCATCGCCACGCAGGGTGTAGCCGGCGGGGCCGATGTTGTTGAGGATCTGCACGTCCGTGATGACCGGCGTGATGTCTGTGCCGTCGAGGTAAATGCCTCGACGTGCCCCCGTGGTGATCACACCCTGGCGTAGCTGCACCGCCCCTTGCCGGACATCAATCTGAGCGCGCCCATAGCCCAGGGTGGCGTTGAAGACGCCGGATCCAGCATAGCCGACGAAGAAGTTCTCGATCTGTCCACTGCTACCCGCCTGAAAAACGACGCCGTACCAGTCGCTGGCGGCACCGCTGCTGCTCCCGTTAGCATTAGTATCACCACCATGGGCGTCGTCACTCAGGCTCGTGAAGACGACAGGCTGCGCTGCGGTACCGATAGCCTGGAGCGTGCCTTGCACGATCAGCGCGGCGCTGCCAACGGTCGAGCCATAGCCTGGGCTGGTGCCACCAAACTTGACGACCACGCCTGGCTGGAGGGTCAGCGTTGCGCCCACCTGCACCACGAGATTGCAGTTCTCAACGACATAGACGTTGCCGGTTGTCCATGTGGTGTTCTGGGTGATCGGGGCACAGGCCGGTGTAATGGCCGGGAGAACCGCTGCGTTGGGCAGCGGGCGCACCTGCGACGCGGAGGCCACCAAGAATGGCTGTGGTGCGAGGAGCATGGCAAACAGCAGCACGAAGGTCACGATCTTGTTGTTGAGGTACGTGTTCATAGGATTATCTCCCATCTATAAGGTTCAACAGTCAATGACACGCCGACACTTTTAAGATGGAGCCCTGCACGGAAGGGTAGAGCTGTGGCATATAGCCGCGTTAAACCGCATCCGTGGTACCTTGAACCGTAAATTATACATGAAATTTATCAATAATAAAAAGATCTGTTTATTCTATTTTGTATATTTGGTACCGAACCATCAGGACACCATGAAGCGAACCTGCGTTCCAACTAATAGAGTTCCCACACCCGTACGCGGACACCCCTGTTCGTACCGATGACGGGAACCCGTCACGTCTTTCCGCCTCCCCTCACGAACAACAGCCTCCGGCCCGCTCCCCGGACACCGATCTCGTTTTGGGGGACACGACCGGCGTGGTTCTCACTTTTTCCTCCACCTACGGCTTTATTCACGCGGATCTTCCCCCCGAAACCCCAGACGAACCCGCAGCCGCAGAACCCGCCCCGAGCGAAGATAACGCCTGCCCCCGTTGTCGAGAAGATCACATGGGACACACGGGCGGTCTTGATAGACACGGTGCGCGCCGGTCAGGGGAGCGCACAAACTGTCAGAATAACGGTCATCAGCCGACCCACGTCCGTAGTCGAGCGGGGGAATACCGTCATTCTCACGCTGACCCATAACAGCCCGCTGCCGCCGATGCCCAAGGGCGTCCCGGTTCCGCCGGTCATGCCGACGACCACCTACATCGTCTTATGTGGGCGTGAAGCAGTGGCGGGGGGAGGCAGCGGCGATGAAGGATCCGGAAGACGTGCTGATCATCGAGGGAGCGCTGACGTGGGATGCAGAGCTGCAGGCGATTGCCGTCTTCACGACAAAGATTGCGTCGAAGCTGAAGCAGCGTGCCACGCGAGCATCTCCATCGGCGGAGGTGCCGACCGAGTCGACGCCACCCGTAGAGAGCACTCCGACGTAGAGAGGATCGTGAGCCATCGTCGTACGGTGACAAATCTGACATACGTCCTCACCGCCGCTGAGATGTTGGGACGCCCTCGTGGTGGCGAGTACGTATATCGGATCTGCCGATATGATCGTGTGGTGCGACTCCCTGGACGCCATCTGCAAACCTTCCCTCCCATGCTCGTTTAACCAGCATAGAAATCTGCGGCGCGACCGGCGATGCCGCAATGATGAATACACACCGAGGAGAACGCTCGATGAAGTCCCTCATGCGCATGCCTACCCTGCTCATGCTGCTCCTGTCCGCCCTGCTGCTGGGCGCTTGCGGGAGCAAGCCCGTCACGCTCGCCGACCTGCCTGTGTACCCTGGGGCCACGGAGTTGAAGCCGGGCGAGAGTACGATTGCCGACACGCTCAAAAATAATGGACAGCAAGATGCGGCCGTCCGCCAAGCGGCGGGCGTGGGTGGCTCAACGACGCAGAAGGGCTTCGATTTGCCGGCCGATGCCACCTGGGATCAGGTGAAAGCATTCTATACCGACAAGCTGAAAGCGAGTGGCTGGACCGAAGGTCTTGGCGGGCCGGCCGGCACTATCGCCAATCAGGCACTGTCGCAAGTCAACCAAGCCAGTAGCGCATTCCAGACCAACATGTACTCCAAAGACAAGCAGACTCTCACGGTGATGCGTCTCACCCTCCCGTCCGACGCAACCAAGGTGCAGCTGATTCTTTCGCTTTCGACGCAGTAACTCGGGCGATGTGCCGCCGGATCGGTGGCAGATCGGTCGAACCTGGTCAATGAAAGCCTATCCTGACAGAAGCCCCCCCATGCTTCATCGGAGCATGGGGGGGCTTGTCCGTGAGCAGACCGTTTTCGTTCGGGCTAGGACGCATCAGGCCGACCGCTGGATGCTGTCCGTATAGACCTCGGCGGCCTCGGTTTCGACCGCCTCTAGAATCTTCTCGGCGACGTGTTCGGCGGAGTCGGCCGGCATCGCACGCAGTCGCTCGGCCTGTAACTGGGTGATACGCACGGCATTCCGGTGAAAGTCAATAGCCGTAAATCCCGGCAGCATCAGGCCGACCTGGATGTTTTCCGGTGCCAGTTCCATGCGTGCGGTCAACGTCAGCGCGTTGAGTGCGTACTTGGTCGAGGCGGAGGGGCCGACACCAGGGATGATCCGCTTGGATAGCCCCGAGCTGATGTTGACAATCACCCCGCCGCCCTGGGCGCGCATGATCGGGACGACCGCTGTCGCTGCTCGTAGGGCAGCAGCGGGCCATCGTGGCGGCTCATCAGGCGCTGCCAGTCGCCGACCTCCCGATAGTCCTCCCAGCGACTGAGCAACTCTTGGAGGGCAGCATCAATCAGGGCGCGTAGCTGGGTGTGCAGGTCGCGGTATTCGGCCTGACCAACCGGGGCGCTGCCGTGGGCAAGAATGGAACTGTTACGCCGAACGAGAGCGTTGTTCAGCGGGCCGCTCACGGAGATAAAGGCCGTACCGAGAGGATCGCCGAGATCGCCCAGCAGTCCGTAGGCGGCCTGAAGTCCCAGCCGCAGCTTACCATCGGGGTCGCAGCGGGCGGCGTAAGGCTCGCGCAGTGGCTCAGGCAGCTTTGCCGTATCCAGATCACTCGTGTTTACGCCATACTGAAGGGTTAGCCGGGTCTGTGCAAGCAACTCGGTGGCCCGATAGAGTTGCGCCACCGCATCATCGTAGTGCGAACATTTAGCACGACGTTCGGCGTTGCGCAGCAGGTCAAAGACTGGCTCGTAACCACTGACCTTGCCACGCCCGGTGAGGGCGAGCATAGCCGACCAATACACGCCCAGACTATCGGCGAAGGGCTGGAGCAACGTAAAGGCAACCGAGTGATCAAAACGATCCCAGGCATCAAAGCCACGACAGAGCTGAACACGGTGCTGGACACTGCTGCGCAAAGGCGAAGTCAGCCCAACATCGCGCACAATCCCGGCCAGACTACGCTCAGCGGCGGCGTAATCGTAGCGGTTAAAAAGATCATCAGCCAGAGTAAGGCTGCGCTGAACACGCCAACTACGAGCATCAACAGCAACCGACATCTGCGTACCATCCGCAACGCGCACCAAATCGCTGCGCTGCCCCGCCATCAAAGCCAGATCACAATCACCGCGCTCAATGGCCGCCAGGGTTAAAGCAGCAGACATCGTCTTCGTCCCGCCGGTGTAATCAGCGACAATAGCAGCATCGGGAAAGCGAGTCCGCATGTCGGCAAGAAGAACCCGCACATCGGCATATGCCTCATTGAGATCATCTGGCTCAATCTGCACAATCTGATAGGCATCAGGCGCAAGACCCGCACGAGCAACATATAGAAGGACTCGCCTGACGTGGCGACACCTCCGCCTTGCATGCGGGACACTTCACAGCGGGACGCACATCGCATGGCTCACCGGGGCCATCAACCGTCACATAGCTCCCGGGGCGCGGCGGGGTACGCTGATCTTTAGACGTGACAAAGGCAACAAAATCAGGCTGGCGATCACGAATAGCACTCAGGACAGGGGCACTCGCCCCGCCAACGGTAAGAACAAGAACAGTGGTCATAGGTATAGCTCCTTGGGATTGCAGATTGTAGATTGCAGATTGCAGATTGGGGATTGCGGATTGCAGATTGGGGATTGCGGATTGCGGGAAGCAGATCTTCTTCATCATCCCATCCCGGCACCATGTCACCCTG
>JBAXMH010000144.1:0-12434 GCA_037134395.1 Chloroflexales bacterium | reverse complement strand
ATGCGGGCGTAGCTCAGTGGTAGAGCATCTGCCTTCCAAGCAGATGGTCGCGCGTTCGAATCGCGTCGCCCGCTCCAACGGTTTACCGCATCAGAAAGCCTCAGCGCACACCCACCGCGCTGAGGCTTTCTGGCGTCTGTAGCCAAAATACTGCCAAGCTTACTGCCAAACTCACGCAGGCGAATTGTCGTCCTCCGCATTGTAAAGCCTTTTCGCGCCATCGTCCGTGGGTGTTTCTGGCTGCGTGCCCTCGTCTTCAGGCTCGCCCGACTGCGGTGCCTCCTCCGGTGCTTCCGGCGTGTCTGACGCCTCAGGTTCGGCTTCCGGCTCCGGGGCGGGCTTGCCAAACAGGTCGGCCACTTTCGTTGTGGCCTCACGCTGGGTCTCGGGGAGCACATGGCCGTAGGTGTTCATCGTCAGGCTGATCTGGCTGTGACCCAGGATCTCCATGACCACCCGTGGGTGGACGCCTTGGGCGATCAGGAAGGTCGCGCAGCTGTGCCGCAGGTCGTGGAAGCGGGTCGTGGACGGGAGTTCGGCCCGCTTCAGCGCGGCCTTGAAGTGACGGTTCAGGTTACTCGGCTCCATCGGTGTCCCGCGCTCGGTCGGGAACACCAGATCGTGCTCCTGCCACTCTACGCCCCAGATCGAGCGCTCCTCAGCCTGGCGGCGCTGGTGCTCGGCGAGCAGCGCGACCAGCACGTCGGGGAGCAAGAGCGTGCGCGCCCCCGCCCGCGTCTTCGGCTCGGAGCGCTCCAGTTTGCCCTGCACACGCTGGAGGGCACCGGTGATCCGCAGCAGCTTCTTGGTGAAGTCGAGGTCGGCCCAGCGCAGGCCCAGCACCTCGCCGCGGCGCAGGCCGAGCGAGAGGGCGAGGCGGTACAGCGCCTCCAGCCGGTGTCCGGCAACGGCCACGAGCAATCGCCGGGCCTCCTCCTCCGTGAGCGGCGTAATCGTCCTCGGTCTGCTCGTGGGCGGGTCGGTCGCCAGGACGACGTTACGCGCGACGAGATCCCACTTCACCGCACGGTTCAGCGCCCGCTGGAGCACCGCCCGGGCGTATTGGGTCGTCCGAGCGCCGCTGGCAGCGGCAAGCTGGTTGATCATGCTCTGCACATGCGCCGCGGTGAGCTTGGTGAGCTGATGCTGGCCGACCCGCGGCTTGAGATGCAGCCGGATGGTGTCGGCATAGCTCCGGTAGGTGCGGGCGCGCCGATGGGGTTTGATTACCTCCTCCAGCCAGCGGTCGAGGAACTCGCCCACCGTGATGCGCTCGGGGTCGACGTTGAGCCCCTGCTGCTGTTGGTGGAGCAGCTGCTTGAGCTTCTCAGCGACCTCCTTTCGCGAGGTGCCGTAGACGAACTTGCGCTTGCGCTTCCCGTTGATGATGCCAAGGTCAATGATCGCACACCAGGAGCCGTCGGCCCGCTGGTAGATACTGCCCTCACCGGCGCCACGCCGTCGCTTGTTCATCACTGCCTCCGTGGCCTGGGCACGCGGGTGGTGCGGTGCCCAGATACAATGCGTCGTGTATACTCGATTACGTGTATTGTTGCGCGCGACTCGCCCAGTAGCACCTCACCGACCGCCTGGGCGTGTCGGCCGCTCCGCTAGGCGCTGGGCTGCGCTGCCGGGGGTGGGGTCGTCTGTTGCGCGACCCACGCGCGCAGGGCGGCGACCGGGATCCGCCGGGCCGCCCCGCGTCGCACCGAGGGCAGCTCGCCGGCGTCCATCATCTCGTAGATGGTTGATCGGCTGAGGCTAAGGATGCGGGCGGCCTCCTCAACCCGCACCAGCAGCGGCTCAACCGCCGGCTCCAGCTTCAGCTGCGCACGTTCCTGTTGCTCACGCATGGCGGTCCTCCTCACGATGCTGCCGGTGTCTCGCTGCGTGGTGCGTGACCGCACCATCGGGTATGGACAGCATAGATGGAGATGGAATGCCTGCGAAGGGGACAAAAAGGGGGTCAAAAGCGGGGACGTAGCGGACACATCGCTAGTGTCGCGTCCAACGTAACTCCGGACTAGACTAGATTCGCGAGCGCATCACAACGCCTCATGTGTTCGCGGGCCATATCCCATCTTCCCCTGGTAACTACACTGAATCCACCAGAACTCCGGACTACGGAGATTCCGTCCAGTGGAACACCAGACTAGGGAGGTTTCGTATGGCCTTCTCTCGTAAACCCCCGCCCGGCAACGTCCGGCGGGTCGTCAGCCTCGATGGTAATTGCCGCGGCGTGACGACGAACAAGTGTGGTCGGCTCATCCAGTTCGAGTCGGAGCTTGAGCGCATCCTTGTCCTCCTCTTGGAACGCGACCCCTCCGTCGCCGACTTCATCAGCCAGCCGCTCACCATCCCCTTCACCGCTCCTGACGGTCGTGCCCGTCACTACACCCCGGATTTTCAGGTTTGGTATACCGACGGTCGCGTCGCCCTGCACGAAGTCACCCTCGTGGTTCGACGCCAGGCTCACCCACCCCAACCGCTGCGTGAACTTGCCGCCCACGCCTTCTGCCAGCAGCGCGGCTGGGAGTTTGTCATCCATACCGATCAGACTCTCCCTTCCGGCGCCCACTACACCAATCTCGATGTCCTCTCGGCTTTCCGTGCGACCAGTCACGTGGACGCCGCTCGTGCTGCCTGGTGGCATAGCCACCTCGCCGGACGTGGGGCCGTCTCCCCCCGGTCATCCTCGCCGCAAACCCTCCCTGTACCGCTCCTGGCCCCTTGCTCAACACCCTCTACCATCTCCTCTGGCACGGCCAGATCCAGATGGACTGGCAGGTGCCCTTGTTCTGGCGCGGCACCCTCAACCCCGCCGCACAGGTGTGGGCCACCACACCTGTAGATTCCCATGGAGGCCACCAATGAGCCTTTCCACTGCCCAAACAGGGGCCGAGCTCTTGCAGATTGGCACCTTCTTCCTGCGCGATGCGCTGCTGTTCCAGATCACCGTCTGGAACCCTGAGGCTCCGTTGGAGTTGGAGGCCCGCGCGCTGGCTGACTCCACCCTGCACCGTTTCTCCCTCACCGAGCTGTTCGCCCCCACCCCCGTGACCCGGTTCGGCACCAGTGTGGCAGCGCTGGTAGGGCCAACTCCACCTGCCGCGTCACCGCCGGTCGAAGCCTCCGGCCTCCCCGCCGCCTTGCTCACGCGGGCCACCGCGATCATCCAAACCGTCGAGACCGTTGAGCGTCACCTCATGGCCACACGTCAGCGCTGGCGTCTGGAGGGAACCGCCGGCTCACTGCGTGCCGCTACCCAGGAGGTGTGTACGACCCTGCCCCTGCCCATCTCGCTCAGCCAGTACTACACCTACCGCCAGATCTACCGCCTCCACGGCGGTGACCGCGCACAGATCGCCGCCAGCCTCCGTCGCGCGACCTTCCAGAAGAGCCGACTCGACCCCAATGCCCAGCACTTTGTCGATACCATCGTGCGCCGGTTTTACCGCAGCAATCCACCACTCCGCGCCCAGACCGTCTACCACCTGCTCTGCCAACTCTGGACCCACACGCGCCACTGGTGGCTCAACCTTGCGCAGGTCGCCCCTGACGACCAGGTTCCCCTCATCGACCGTCTGCTCGATGTGCGCCAGCCCATCGACGTCCTGCTGGCCGACCCGCACATCCTCGACCAGCTCACGCCCATCTCCTTGCCCTCACGCTCCTGGTTTTATAGCTACGTGTGCTGGCTCGGTGGGCAACCCGGCGAAGGTACCCAGCACTACATCACGCGCCACGGCCAGGCGGACTGGGACGCCAACTTTCTTCTCTTCGACCGCTTTGTGCAGCAGGCCAGCCTCCCGTTGCAGTATGTCTGCGCCGACCATTACCGTCTCGATGTGCTGCACGTCGACGACGAGTTTCGTGAGGTGTTGCCACGCCTCTGGTTAACGGTGCTCATTGACGCCTACTCGCGCGCGGTGGTTGGCTACTTCCTCGGCTACGAAGCACCCTGTATTGAGAGCATCCAGGGGGCGCTCCGTCACGCCATCTGGCCCAAGACCGGGCTTGCCGACCTCGGCGTCACCCTCCCCTGGGTCTGCTTCGGCATCCCCCAACGGCTCTCGCTCGACAATGCCTGGGCGCACCAGAGCCACTCGCTTGAAGACCTGACCCGGGCCCTGGCCGATGGTGGACGCTACACCCAGATGGAACTGCTGCTCCGGCCTCCCTACCAGGCCCGCTATGGTGCCCTGGTCGAGCGGCTGTTCGGCAATCTGGCCGGCCAGCTGCGTGAGATCCTGCCGGGGGCCATCTTGCGGCCCGAGCAGCGCCACTGGCATTCTGCCAGCCAGGGCGCATGCCTGCTCTACCGCGATGTGGAGCGGCTGCTGACCCAACTGCTGGTCAGCTACCTCCACACCCCGCACCGTGAGTTGGCGGGGCAGACCCCGCACGCCCGCTGGCTGGATGGCCTCCACCAGATGGTGCCGGTTCCGCCGCCCTTGACGCTGCACCTGGATCGCTGCTTCTGGCGGCTCCATCCCGAGCCACGGCAGGCGACCCGTGAAGGACTCGCCCTGTTCGGGCTCCACTACTGGGATCCGGGCCTGCAGCAGCTGCGCACGCCCGACCGGCAGGGGCAACGCAGGCGTTTCCAGCTGCGCTACGACCCGCTCGACCTCAGTCGGGTCGCGGTCTTTGAGGCCGGCCAGTGGGTGGGTGACGCATTCGCCCGCGAGCTGCGCTTGCCCGATGGGCAGTTCGAGCCGGTCAGTCGCTGGGAACTCGACCTCGCCAAGGTTCGCGAGCGTCAGCAGCGGGCGAGCCACCCCGCACACCCACAGGCCTGGCTCCTCACCCTCCTGGAAGCCCGCGAGTTGGTGGCCCAACGTCAGGCCGAACAGAAGCAGATCCGCCGCAAAGTCCAGCAACTCCAGGCGCGACGCGCGGGCCGACCGGCAAGCGAGACCAGTGCGGCACGTGAGGCGCTCGCGCGCGCCCAATGGCAGCACACCCAGGAGGCGCTCCAGCAGACTGCCGAGCGCCAGGACGACCATGAGACACAGGTGCTCGCGCACCTACAGGAGGTGCTGTAATGACCACTTCCACGCTTGGCCTCGCCGCGCAGATCCAGCCGTTGGATCTGAGCCTGGATGTCGCGCAGCGTCTGGCGAACCTGGGCCGCTGGATGGCAGACTGGCGGAGCGCTGACACCCAGCTGCGGCATCAGGTGGCAAGCCTGAACCCGCAGCGCCGCGCCGACGTGCTCCGCGGCAGTCAAATTGCGAGCCTCCGGCGACAACTGGCCTATCAGGTCACCCGGCAGCCCATCGCGCTTGACCCGGAGGTTGTGCGGAGCATCGGGGTCGCCAGCCTGCGGCGGCATCTGACCGCCCAATATGGCCAACTCGACCGAAGCGCACGGCAGCTCTGGCTGGCGAACCTCAGTTTCCTCCTGACGCCAAGCCTGCGTGCGCTCATCGAGAAGTTGGAGGCCATCCGTCATTACCGGAGCCTGGGGCAACAGCGCTGCTTCTTGCTGGGCGGGGTGTCCGGCTCGGGCAAGAGCAGCCTGCTCAATTGGTATGCCGTCAACTACCTGCCGACAGTACGACCAGAGACGACGACCGTCCCGGTGGTCAAGATTGACGCGCCGGTGAGCAACCGCTCACCCAAGCCGCTGTTCCAGCGCATGCTGCTGGCCTGTGGCGCGCTGGTGTTGCGTGGCGACGAGGAGCATCACCTCCAGCTGCTGGAGCTGTACTTTCAGCAGTGTGGCGTGGAGTTGCTGGTCGTCGACGAGGTCGAGCACATCACCGTCCCGGCCTTGCGCCGCCGTCTGCTGGAGCTCTCGAATCTGGTGGGCGTGCCCATTGTCTGTGCCTCCTGCAACCCCGTTGCCTGGACGAGCGGGGATGCCGAAATCCAGGGCCGTTGGAACGACTACGTCACCTTGACCCAGTTGACGGGCCCACGCCTGGATGCCTTCTTGACCTTGCTGGATCTGCTGCTGCCATTTGCGCACGAAGCCCACCTGGGGCTGCGCACGGTACCAGGCAATCCGGGGGAGGAGGCAGCCGCTGGGCCAGCCCACTACATTGAGCAATGGACGGATGGCATCCTCCGCGAGGTGATGATTCTCATTCTGGATGCGTGTGGCAAAGCGCTGGCCGCAGGGCATGACCGGCTTACCCTGGACACCCTGCGCTGTGCCTGGCAGGATATTAAGCGCGCAAAGGTGGTCAGTTTTCTCGATCACCTGCGCACGCTGGAAGGAGCGACGCATGGCTGAGCCCTGGTACTTTGAGGTCTTCCCATGTCGCCCGCGTCCCTATGCCGATGAGTGCCTGAGTGGGTATCTCGTACGGCTGGCGATGGCGAATCGCATCCCCAGCCTGTGGGCGCTCGCCAGCGATCTGTTTCCGCGCTGGCCGGGAACCCAACAGCTGGCCCTGCTCCGCTGGGAATACCCTGTGGAGGCGTGGGGTCTCCTGCCGCTGCGCACCCAGCTGGAGGTGACCACACTGAACCAGTTGACCGTGTTGGCCTGGGTAACGAAGTTCCGTCGCCCACCAACGCTGCTGCCGTCCGGGTGGCGGGGTCCAGGGCACGTCCTGTCGGGCATCGTGATGACCGCGCACCGAGCATGCCCGCAGTGTTTGGAGGAGGCTGCCTATCTGCGGCTCAGCTGGCGCCTGAAGGCGGTGGAGGCGTGTCTGGTCCATGGCTGCCTCCTGCAAGGCTATTGTCATGGCTGCGGGGCGCCGCTCCACGTCGGATGTACACACGCGACCCCGTGGTGCTGCCCCCGGTGTGGCGCAGACTGGCGCGGGCTCCCGGCCATACCGGCGGCTGAGGAGGTGCTGGTCGCGCAGCGCCGGCAGCAGGCCCATGTGCGTTATCTGCTGGATCCGACGACCCGGCTGGCGGTCGAGGATCCTGAGGCGGCCAACCCGGAGCGGGCGCTGCCTGAGGCGGTCGGGTTGAAATTTCGCCAGCTGCGCCTTGAGCAGGGGCGATCAATTGTGGAGATGGCGCGGCAGGTTGGGGTGATGGCGGAGCGTCTTGCCGACCTCGAGCACGGGAAGCAGGTGCCCTTACCCCTGTACGGGCGCTATCTGGACGGCTTGGGGATCACCTGGGCGGAGGTGAGCGCGCGAACCGTCACGCCAGAGATGGTGCAGCAGATGACCGCGCTTCCGCACCGGGAACTACGACAGTGCCCCAACCCGCAGTGCGAGGCGAACACGCAGGCACCAGGACCCCACGTGAAGATGCTGCGCGATATGCCGGAGCAGCGGGTGGTACGGTTGCGCTGTACGTGCTGCGGGAAACGCTTCACGCGTAGCTACGATGGGCAGCTGACGAGCCGTGTCGGAACGCGGACGGTGTCAACGGATCCGGCACGCTGGCTGAAGTCGGCCCAGGAGCGTGAGCAGCTCATCGCCTGGGGCCGGGAGGGCAAGTCGAACCGCTGGATTGGGCAACAGCTGGGATGGGGCCAGAAGACGGTGCGCACGTACTGGCTTCGGCTGGAGATGGCGGAGGAGGTTCATCGCGCGCAGGCGGAGCGACGGCAGCGTGTGCAAGTCGAACGGCGAACCAAACTCCGCAACCGGATAACGACCGTGCTCCCACGACTGCTGAGCGAAGCGCACGAGGTGTGCGTCAGCGATGTAGCAGAAGCGCTTGGGCTTACGGCGACCTATTTCTCGAGCGAGCCGGAACTCAGTGCCGAGCTGCGCGAACGGTTGGATGACCAGAATGCTGAGGTGCGGGCACGTCGGGACGCGGCGGTGCAGGCGCGCATCCAGGAGGCATGCATCAGCCTGGGTCAGCGCCAGGAGCTGGTAACCCATGCACGCATGCTTCAAGAAGTCGGTTGCACCTGGCGCGTCCTCCGCACCCACTACCCAGATCTCGCCGCACAGCTTCATACTGCGGTAGAGGAGCATCAGCGGTGCGCCCGAGAAGCGCGTCGTGCCGAACAACTCGCGCAGATAGATGCTGCGGCCCAGCGTCTCAGCGCACAGGGCGTGCGCTTGACGCAGAAGGCGATCCTGAGGGAAGCCGGTATGGAGGGACGACCAGCGCAAGGGAATGTGCTGCGCCAGCGGCTTCAACACTGGGTGGGCGACTTCCCCTGGAATGAGTAGCGAGAACAACCAGGCCCGGAGGTAGTGGCCTCCGGGCTTGCACAAAATCTCCGTAGTCCGGAGTTACGCTGGATTCGAGTCCAGTCCGGAGTTACGTTGGACGCGACAGCTAGCTTGTGAAACCCAACCCGCGCTCACGCAGGCTGACATACCGACCCCCACCTAAAATAAGGTGGTCGAGACAGTCACAATCGAGGAGCTTGCCGGCCTCGACGATCTGCCGGGTGACCAGGATATCCTCGGGCGAGGGGGTCGGATCCGCCCCTGGATGATTATGGGCCACGATGATGCTGGTCGCGTTGAGTCGCAAGGCATCCTTGAAGACTTCGCCGACGCGGATCTGGGCGGTGTTTACCGAGCCGCGATAGACCTTTGCGACTTTCAGGAGCCGATTCTTGGTGTCAAGGGCCGCGACCCAGAGTTCCTCCTGGTCGAGGGCGAGCATCTCGACCATGAACAGTGTGGCCACATCGGCGGGCGACCGCACCTGGAAGCGATCCTCGTAGCCAGCGACGGCGAGACGACGCCCGATCTCCAGCGCGGCCTTGAGGCTCGCCGCCTTGTGGGCCGTGCCAATACTGGCCGTAACCGTGTGGATGTCGGCGCGGAGCAGGCCGACCCAGCCGTGGCAGTCGCGCAGGCTCTGCGCGCAGATGGTCAGGTCGTGCTGTCCAGAGACGAGGGCGAGCAGCTCGGCGTCGCTGAGCGCTTCGGGGCCGTGCCGGGCGATCCGATAGGCTGGTTGGGCGTGGAGGGGCAGCTCGCGAATGCGCATCAGCGGCCTCCCTCGTTCATGGCATCGACGATCTTCACGACGCGCAGGGCCAGGACGAGGCGATGACCCTGACGGATGAGGTGCGCCACCCGCGCGGCGACCGAAGGGTTGGTGAGGACGAGATCGGCGTACTGCTGCTCCAGGTGCTGGTGTGAGCGCTGCCCGCCGCGCCGACCGTAGCCGACCGCGCTCTCGGGGGTGAACCGTGCCATGGCTGTGCCCTTTCCGATCATTTCGAAATCTGGGCAAAGCGAACCAGCCGCAGGGCGGCTGGTAGGCACTGGGGCGGATACAGGGCGGGCAGCAAGGAAACCGCCCCAGCGTGTGGCTGGGGCGGTGCGGAAAGGGGATAGGGTGAACTGTCCGAGAGCCAGGGCTACGCGTCAGATGTCCTGGCGTGCTGATTGAGCCACGTGATCAGGTCGGCCTGGCTCGTGAAATCGAGCAGCACCTCGCTGAGGCTGAGCAGCTGATCCGGGCTGAGCGCGATAACGTGTGCCTGGAGCTCCGGAGCAAGCGCGCCAACCTTGCGACTGAGCAACCGTGTGATGAGATCGCGCTGACCCTCAATACGACCACGCGCCTCACCGATCTCCTCGAAGCTGGTCACAAAGGTGTCCATACCGGTCTCCTCCACTTCCACCTGGCGCATCTGTTCCAGCGCCTGATTGGCGAGCTCCGGGTCAAGCCGGAGCAGGTGCTCCATCAGCCGGAGCAGGGATCGCACGTCGCTGGGGCTATAGCCGTGCCGCAGGAGCGCCCGATAGCGGAGCACCTTCCGGCGCAGCCGTTCTGGAGGGTTTCCACGGGTCTCCTGCGCATCACGGTGCAGCAGCGTCAGCACGGCAAACGGGTTGCGGGTGACCTCAAGTACCGCAGGATCGAGATCGCGCAGCTTGACGGTCGGGAAGCGCAGCACCAGCTCGCAGCCCCAGAGCGCATAGCCGAAGCGGTCGGGGCGCCACGTCAGATCCTCGTCGCCCAGCACTGCCAGGCTGACCACCGGGCGACGCTCCCGGTCAAAAATTCGTGCGCTGTAGCGAAACATACGTTCGGCGAAGACCGCCTCGCGCTGGCTCTGCACCTCAATGTGGATCAAGACCCACGTTGGCGTGCCATCGTGGCGCACGACCTGCACGAGCTTGTCCACGCGCTGCTTGCCGGCCTGATCCTCCGGCGCGATCTGGTGGAGTTCATTGTCGCGAAAGGTGATCGGCTGGCCCCAATTGATCGCGGCGTGGGCCTCCGGGAAGAACATGTCCAGGAACGGCGCGAAGTACTGCTCCAGGGCGTACTTCCAGGCACCATCAAAGTCCGACGGTGGCTGCTCCATGCGGCCTCCTTCATTATACGCATCACCGATGCGGCTGTCATCAAGTATATCCGAACACGCACATCCGTTCAAGAGAAGAGCGAGAGCTGCTGGAAGGACTCGCTCGGCACGGGCATGGGGAGGATCGGTCGACGCGGCGGGGCGGGGCGTGACGGGGCTGGTGGTGCCGACCGCGTGACCGGCTCCGCAGACACCTCGATGGCGTACGGGGTCGCCACCTGCTCGGCCTGGGTCGCCATCCAGGCGAGCGACGCTGGCGCGGGTGGGATGATGACAGGCGGCTCGTCGCATCCGTCGCGGGTGCGATCCTCCTGCGCGAGGGCCAGGAGGATCTCGGCGAGGGTGGTGTCGTCCGGCGACGGCGATGCCCCTACTGCAGGCTCTGCCTGCGAGTGCTCGCCGCTGGCCTGCTCCTCGGCGGCCGCGAAGGCGGCGCTGATCGCCCGCAGCTCGCTGGCCGCCACGTCGTAGCGCGCCTGCCCGTCCCACTCCTCCAGCCGGGCCATCTCGCGGTCGATTGTCGCAATGCGCTCGTGGGCCTGGGCGATGCGCGCCTGCGCCCGTTCGCAGATGGCGGGGATCTCGCCGATGAGGTGGCTGACGCTCTGCCAGAGGCCGCTGTCGGTGGTGGCGCTGATCGTGTCGAGGGTGGTGCCGTCGGGCAGGGCCAGGCTCAGCTCGGCGGCGAAGGTGGCGTGAGCCTGGACGACCAGGTCGAGCCCACGGTAGCGCGCGACCACGCCGCGCAGCCGCTGGCGCTGGAACGCCGCCGCGCTCTGGTAATCGTGCACGAGTGTGCGCACGGCTGCGCCGGCCTCCGCCCGCGCGGTGAAGGGCTGGAAAGCATCACTGCCCACGGTCGTCTGCACGGTGGCACCGAACGGCTCGTGCGGGTGGCCAGCGGTGATCATCTGGGCCTGTGACCACTGGCCCCGCCGCCGCTCGGCCCGGCGGATCTCGTCCTCGACTTGGCCGCGCTCGATTCTCAGGTTGCGCCGGGTGTCCAGCCAGACCGCGCGCACCCGATCCAGCCGGGCCACCTCGGCCTCCAGCTGCACCTTGCGCACCACCTGCGGGTTGCCGCTGGCGATCGCCTTGATCTCGGCGGCGGAGAGCACGACCTCAGAGGTGTCCTCGACCGTGCGGGCAGTGATCTCGCCGGCCAGGGCCTGCTCAATAAAGCGGGCCTTTGACTCGATGGTTTGCCACATATAGCCGTCGAAGGAGCCTTCGGTGATGTAGCTGAAGACATACACCTCGGGCCACTGGTTGCCCTGGCGCAGGATGCGGCCGTGGCGCTGCTCCAGGTCGCCGGGGCGCCAGGGGCAGTCCAGGTCATGCAGGGCGATCAGGCGGCGCTGCACGTTCATCCCAGTACTCATCTTGCCGGTCGAGCCGAGCAGGACGCGCACCCGCCCATCGTTCATCGCGGCGAACAATGCGTCGCGCTGGGCCTTGGTCGCGGCGTCATGGATGAAGGCAATCTGGTCACGCGGGATGCCCTGCTGCACCAATCCGTCCCGGATCTCGTAGTAGACGAAGTTGGCCAGCCAGCGCTCCTCGACCGTCTCGACCTCGGGGGTGCCCTCGGCGGCGTCACCCTCCAGCTGGCTGGCGGTCAGGCGGGTCGGCGGGTCGTCACCACCTGGCCCGCGCCCCTTCGGGGTGGCTAGATCGCAGAAGACCAGCTGGGTGGCCTGCTGGGCGTCAAAGACCCAGTACAGGTGGGCGACATTTGCGACCAGGGCGGCGATCTTGCTCTGGCGGGGCTGGGGCGCCTTCGGCACCACTAGGCGGATGTCCAGCGCGGCCTTGCGCCCATCGCCCACCACGCGCAACATATTGTCGATACTCGGATCGACCCGCCCCGCACGCACGGCGTCGGCGCGGGCGGCCAGGGACTGGACGTAGCGCTTCAGCGCGGGCGCGGGCGGGATGACCACCGGGATGACCTTGCCCGTGACCAGGCTCGGCTCGGGGAGGCCCATCTGGGCCTTGGTGCGCACGTTGAGCACCTGCCGCCACATGCTCGACAGCTCCGGCAGGTTCACGAAGGTCGCCAGCCGGGTGTTCATCCGGAAGCCCGCCCCGTCGGGCCTGAGCTCGAAGGCCATCTTCGGCTGGGCGTAGAGCGAGACCCACTCGTCGAAGTGGTGGATGCCCACCGCCTCCAGCTGGTGCTCCTGAAGGTAGAGCTGCATCACGTACGCCTCGCCGA
>JBAXMH010000143.1:0-12559 GCA_037134395.1 Chloroflexales bacterium | reverse complement strand
GGGCTAGGGGGGGGTGATTCAAACTACAACTGTAGTAATAGCCGATAGCCGATAGTACTACAGTTGTACTTCCTGACGTAGGCGCGGCTTGCAGCCGCGCGATACCCGAGGTACGCAGCTGCAAGCCTGCTTCCTGCCTCCTGCCTCCTGCCTCCTGCCTCCTGCCTCCTGCCTCCTACCGTATCACAAGCGGGATGTACACGCGCTGGTCCAACGATACCAGCGTCTCCGCGAATTTAGTGAGATAGGCATTCTGGGTGCCCAACGCTGTGTGAGAGCAGGAAGGCATCTACCGTCGCGTTGAGTGATGTCTTCGTGCCGCTCGGATTAGCACCCCCCCGCCGGGTCGAAATTCACAGTGCCACTAAACTCTCCCGCCACATAAATGTTGCCTGCCGTATCAATTTTCACGTTCTTGGCTATGACACTCGCCGCATTCCCGCCCCAGGTTTTGGCCCAACTGAACGGAGGGGCAGTCGTGGCAGCAGACACCGTGGGTATGAATTCGTACCGATTCCCCAGGCTGAGGAGTAACGACATTCCGACGATGAATGTGAGGACGACGAAAAAGCGCTTCATAACGGCCTCCTGCGTCAACGATGAGCAGTCACATGGGCCATTATACGACGAGGCATCCCGTTGGTTTTGAGTCTATAATGCATGCGCGACAGCACCTCCCGACACCCCTGAGCTTGCCGCCGCACACATCACCATTTCATACATGCAGGGCAGTTGGAGGTTTTTATGTCCATTCTGGGCCAGATTGTCATCCGCCGGGTCGCTTTCTTCGTTACTATCACGATGCTGCTCAGCCTCTGGGCCTCGTCCGCACTCGGCCAGACTTCGGTGCAACCCCTGACAATTCCTGGTCGTCTCCAGAACTTCGTCGTCGGAAGCGGCAACGAGGGCCACCGGGTACCTGCCAAGTACGGGCCACGTGCTGTCAACTCTGGCAATCACGCATCGCTATCGGCATTCCAGCCGGCAATAATCAATGTAACCTACACCGGGTTTAGCCCTGAGGCCCAGGCCGCTTTCAACTACGCCGTCACTATCTGGTCGCAGCAGATCAGTTCGCCGGTACCGATTCAGGTTGATGCCAACTGGACCGCGCTCGGGACGGGTGTCCTCGGCTCGGCGGGAGCAACTGATTGGATTCGTGATTTCGCAGGTGCCCCGGTGAAGAGTACCTGGTACCAGATTGGCCTTGCAAATAAGCTTGCGGGCAAAGATCTGTACCCGACTAGATCCGACATCTCCGCGAACTTCAGCAGTACGTTTGGCAATTGGTATTTTGGTACGGATGGCAATTCCCCAGCGGGCCAATACGATTTCGTGTCGGTCGTACTCCACGAACTTGCCCACGGCATCGGAGTTTCTGGCCTCGCCAGTATTGATAACACGGGAAATGGCAGCTTGGGGTATCCTACTGGGATACCTTCCATCTACGACCGTTACACCACCGATAGCGCCGGCAATGCTTTGGTGAACTATGCCAACCCATCGTTCGCCCTGGGTACCGCCCTTACAACAAACCCGGTCTATTTTATTGGCCCCAATGCCCGTGCCGCGAACGGCAACGCAGATGTGCGGCTCTATACTCCCTCTGTCTGGAGCGGCGGATCAAGCTACTCTCACCTGGACGAAACCTTCAACGGTACGACGAATGCGCTGATGACCTACTCACTCTCTCCCGGTGAGTCAACCCACGATCCGGGGGATATTGTGCGCGGGCTCTTGCAGGATATTGGCTGGTCGGTAGTGAACGCGACCGCAACCAGTACGCCAACTTTCACAAATACCCCGACAAACACGAATACCCCGATAAACACGAATACCCCGACGAATACCAGCACGCCAACCTTCACGAATACCCCGACAAACACGAGTACTCCATCAAATACCACTACGTCGACAAATACCGGTACTCCATCAAATACCACTACCCCGACGAATACCAGCATCCCGAGTGCCACAACGACGGCCACGCCCACCCCGCTTGGTGCTACAGGAGTTCTTTCAGTCGATCCCACCAACCGCGCTGCATCAATACAGTTCTACCTTGATCACTACCAAAATGCGCCTACGCCCAGCGATAACTGGAGCGGTTCGGTGGCTGGCTGTGTGCCGGGTACCACAAGTGTGGCTTTCCAGGCGGCGGTCGCCAAGCGGATTAACTACTTCCGAGCGATGGCTGGAGTTCCGGCGGGGATCACGATTGACGCCAGTTTCTCCACGCAGGCCCAGGCTGCGGCACTTATGATGAGTGCGAATAACAGCCTTAACCATACTCCGCCGACGACGTGGAAGTGCTATACCGCTGGGGGGGCACAGGGTGCGGGCAGCTCAAACCTATTTCTGGGCGTTTTTGGCTGGAACGCTATTGACGGCTACATACAAGATCCGGGCACTGGCAATGTGTTTGTCGGCCATCGCCGCTGGGTCCTCCACCCACAAACCCAAATGATGGGTACCGGCGATATTCCGTCAAGCACAGGGACATCGGCTTCCAACGCCCTCTATGTCTTTGATAGTCATATCTTTGACCCACTCCCTGCGCTGCGCGAGCCGGATGGCTTTGTTGCATGGCCACCACGCGGCTATGTCCCCTACACGTTCGTCTACCCACGGTGGTCGTTTGCTTACGCGGGTGCCGATTTCTCGGGGGCCAGCGTGACGATGAAGGCAGCAAATGGATCCGCGCTCTTGATCACCCAGCAGCCCGTTACCAACGGGTACGGTCTCAACACGCTGGTGTGGGAGCCAGATATGGCCAGCGGCGGATTTAGCGGATCCCGCCCTACTCAGGATGTATCCTTTGACGTGACGGTTAGCAATGTGCTGATCGGCGGTCTGGCGCGCAGTTTCTCGTACCGGGTTACGGTCATCGATCCAGCACCCGTTGTCGTATCTCCTACACCAACGGCGACCGCCACGCCTACCGCCACCCGCACCGCTACGCCTGCGGCAACAGCCATGCCTACCGCTACCCGCACGGCTACGGGTACCGCTACCCGCACCGCTACGCCTACGGGCACCCGTACGTCCACGCCTACCGCAACCGTGACGACGACGCGCATCCCCACGTCCGCCGATCTCGTCGTTGGGATGTCCGTTGCCCCGCCCACGCCCCAGGCCGGTGATCTGGTCACCTTCACCATCACGCTGCGTAACGACGGCCCCGCGAGTGCATCCGCCCCCGACCTGAGCCTGCGCCTACCGAATGGCCTTGTCGTGCAGGCCAGTTCTCCTGGCTGTATCAATAACTACTCGGTTTCGTGTATCTTTGCGGCCATGAATTCTGGGACTACTCACACTATCACCACCACCGCACGGGTTGCCCTCAGTGCAAGCGGTAGTCTGGTTGCCCGTGTGAGTGTCCAATCCGACACTCTCGACTCGGTTACGACCAACAATGAGGCCACCGTCACCGTCACCGTTTCGGCTGGCTCCAGTGGGTCGCCTCCCACTCTCACCGAAATCGAGCCTAACAACACCTACCCGCAGGCCACCTCGCTCCCGTTCACCGGCGGGATGGCCCTCTCCCGTGGCGTCGTCGCCGACCCCCTCGACGCTGATTGGTATCAGGTCGCGGCGGCTCCCGGCGATACGCTGATCATTGATCTGACCGCCCTTACCGCCGACTATGATCTGGCCCTCTTTAGCGATCCCACCGACTCGGGCGGTGACGGCGTGGGGACGGATCAGCTTAACGATAGCGATACCTTCCTGGCCAGCGGGAACCTGCGCTCGATAGGCCGTCTGCGCTCCCTCGGTCGTTTTCGCTCGGCGGGCCGTGTGCAGGCGATCTCCTCGCACTCCGGCACCACCAACGAGCGCATCCAGATCTACCTCCCCACCGGCGGCACGAAGTACATTCTGGTTTCCGCCGCCGGTGCCGCTGCGGGTACGCCCTACACCCTGCGCGTCAGTGCCTTTCCCGGCACGATTGCGCCGATTTCGTCTGTGCCCCGGCCCATGACTCCCTCAACTGCACCGGCCCAGCCCGCTATCGAAACGATCTATCTGCTTAACAGCGCCCGCATGCTGACCCGCTTTAGCGATCCCGCCGAGCAAACCGCCGTCACCGATATTGTGGCCGCCTTGGCCCCCGGTAGTTCGCTGCTCACCGCCAGCAACGGCGTTGCCTTTAACCTGTCTACCGACCTGACCGCCCAGGATGCCCAGCATCTGAGCCTGCTCTACCAAGAGTGGGACGCCGATCTGTCGCAGCCGCTCAAGGCCAACGCCGTCGCTCAGCAGATTGGGATGGCCCTTGACTCCATTTTGCTCACCCGCTATCCCAACGCGAAGTACTTGGTGATTGTTGGTGGTGACGAGATCATTCCCTTCTTCCGCACCCCCGACGAGACCACAGACGGCAACGAGAAGGCGTACTACGACCAAATCCACGCCCTAGCCGGGAGTCCCAATCAGGCAGCCAGTTCGCTCTACGGCGATCTGCTCTATCGCTTTGTGAAGACCGATAACTACTACGCCGACCGCGTTCCGACCCCGTATCATGGGCACTACCTCTACGTGCCGGATCTGGCTACCGGGCGGCTGGTTGAGCGTCCGAGTGATATTCGGCACTACCTGAACGGCTATCTGGCCACCGGCAAATACACCATTGCCGCTGACCAGACCAGTGGCGTGAACGCGGCTGCGGCCTTTGTCACCGGCTACGATTTTCTGAGCGACCAGGCCACCGCTGTGGCGGATCGGTTCAGCGGATTCGGCTTCGCACCGGGCGGGACACCGGGACAGAGTCCATCCTTGCGCGTCCTCAACAGCGATACCTGGACAAAGAACGACCTGATTGACGCCTGGTTCAGTGGCCAGTGGCCGTTGAGCAATGGCTACACCGGCCCGCACGTGCGCTACCACCTGACGTCACTGAACGGCCACTTCTCGCACAACGCCATTGAACCGGCTAATCGAGCCAGCGGGACGTTTGCGATTGACGGTCTGCGCACAGTGGCCCCGGCCAGCGATGCGACGGCCTTCTTCAAAATTGATGGCGGGCCGACTTTGATCTATTCGGTGGGCGGACATTCGGGCCTGAACGCTCCCGATAGCGCCTTTACCGACCCAGCCCTCCAGTCCGATTTCCCGAGCATGATCCTCAAGCACGGCGGGAACTGGATCGGCAACACCGGCTACGGCTACGGGGACGACTCGCTGATCGCCTACAGCGAGCGGCTCTCGCTGCTCTTTACGGAGATGATCGGACAACCCGGCACCCCGACCATTGGCGCGTCGCTGGCGCAGGCCAAGCAACGCTACGTCCGCACTATTGGCGCGGGAGCGCTCAGTGCCTACGATGACAAGGTGCTGGCCCAGATGACCCTCTACGGCCTACCGTTTATCGGGGTGCGCGTCCCCACCCCCGTCCTCTCCCCCAACGCGGCGGCGGTCGTGTCCCTGCCGCTGAATCTGGCTCCTGGCGTGACCGCCACCGCGCCTACCTTCACCCGCGTGGTAACGTTAACAACCACCTTCAGCGAACTGATCACCGCCAGCGGCAGCGTCCTTCGCGCCCTCACCCAGATCAACGACAGCCTGCGCCCCGGCGTCACCACCTCGGTGGTCGGAGTTGACCAATCGGCGGTAGGGCGAGCGGTGCTGCCCACGCTCAGCTACGACATCACGGTGCAGCCGACGACCGGCCCCCAGCGGGCGCAGGCCCGCTCGGTGCGGGTGCGTCAGGCATATGCGCTAGACGACCTGACCAACTTCAATCCGCACGTGACGACGATCATTACCGATACCACGGTGGGTGCGAGCGGAGAGCCGCAGTTGTCCGTGACGGACGAGTGGCTCCCGCTGAACCCGTTCATCGTACAGCGCACGGTGACGCGGGTGGGGGCAAATGATCAGGCCAGCGATACGCTGCTCGTGAACCCGGCCCAGTTCCGGGCGACGAGTACAGTGACGGGGACGCTGCGGCGCTACAGTCAACTGGTGCTGGAGATCACCTATGCCGACCCGAACGTGATGGACGCGGCAACCCTGGCGGATACCCTACCGCCGGTGCTGGTGGGGCCAACCGTCACCCAGGAGGGCGCGCATAGCATGCGGATCAGCACGCGGGCCAGCGACCCGGACGGGACACTCGCCCCGACGCTGCGCACTACCTATACCCTGGATGGGATAACCTGGAAAGAGGTGGAACTGGTGCTGAACCAGGGAGTCTACAGCGCGGTGGTGCCGTCGGACAACGTCAACCCGTGACGAAGTTTCGCCATAGAAGAACACGGAAAGACGTAGACATTTTTCTGTGGCCATGAATGATCCGTAAAGTAAGTTTTTTGGTGAACGGGAGTCTAGGCTTTAGCCGGCTGAAGCCTAGACTCCCCTCCAGAAATACCCGAAGACTTCGTTGACGGACTAATGAAGAATAAGCCGAGGATTTCGATGCAGAATACCTATCGTCGTCTCGCCATCGTCCTGTCGCTCGCGGCGGGGTTGCTCTCCATGCCCTATCTCGCGCTGTCGTTCAGGCCGGTTCAAATGCTCCAGGCTCTGGCCCTCACCACGTACGGGCCGCCCATCACACCGGCGAAGACCGGCCTCACGGTGATCATCACTGCGAATGACATGGCAGGCAACAGTGTCAGCGAGAGCGTGGGCCTCAGTGCGGCACCAAGCCAGTTCACGACCTACCTGCCCATCGTGGTGACATCCAGGTTATAGCAATCCTCCCTGAGTGGAGATTCACGGCTTTAGCCGGCTGATGCCGTGAATCCTCTGAAATCTTGTCTCCGTTACCACAAACAGCCAAGGGTAGGGAATCTGCTATACTCTCCCTGAATTTTATGTCTGCACTACACAGACAACAGGAGGAAACGTTGTCATGCAACGAAGCATCCGCAAAGTATTGGTGGCCAACCGTGGTGTCCCAGCCGTCAGGATCATGCACACCTGCCGAGATCGCAAGATCCCGACGACTGCCGTGTACAGCACGCCAGATCGCCTTGCCTATCACGTTTTTATGGCCGATACCGCCATCCACATCGGCGAGGCACCGCCGATTGAGTCGTATCTGAACGCGGACAAGATCATCGAGGCCGCACTGATCAGCGACTCGAACGCCATTCATCCGGGCTGGGGTTTTCTGGCCGAGAATGCCGAGTTTGCCCAGAAGGTGGTTGATGCCGGCCTGATCTGGATCGGCCCCACGCCGGAAGTGATCAGCCTGATGGGCGATAAAATCCGGGCCAAGGAGATCGCCAAGCAGTCGAATGTACCGACCGTCCCAGGGATCGAGAATGTCACCAGCGCCGAGCAGATTAACGATTGGATGCACGCCGAGGGCGTCCGATTCCCGATCATGATTAAGGCAGCCTCCGGCGGCGGTGGCAAGGGCATGGTCAAGGTTGATCACGCTGATCAGATCGCAGGGGCACTCGCCCAGGCCCGCTCCGAGGCCAAGAAGTCATTTGGCGACGAGACCGTTCTGGTCGAGAAGTATATCGAGCACGGTCGGCATATCGAGGTGCAGGTGGTGGCCGACGAGTTCCACCATGTGGTTCACCTCTTTGAGCGCGAGTGTACGCTCCAGCGCCGCAACCAAAAGATTATCGAGGAGGCACCCTCGACGCTCGAAAACGACCTGCGCCAGGAGATTTGTGTCACCGCAGCGCGCCTGATGCGCCGGATTGGCTACACCTCAGCGGGCACGGTCGAGTTCATCTTCGAGCCATCCACCCAGAGTTTCTACTTTTTGGAGGTCAACACCCGACTCCAAGTTGAGCATGGGATCACCGAACTGATCACCGGTCTGGACATTGTCAGCATTATGCTCGATGTCGCCGAGGGCAAGCCCCTGCCGATCAAACAGCTCGATGTTGTCCCCAACCGCTGGGCACTTGAGGTGCGGCTGAACGCTGAAGACCCCAAGACCTTCGGCCCCTCGTTTGGTAAGATCACCCGCCTGCGCGCCCCGATGGGCCCGAAAGTGCGGGTTCTCCTTGGCGCAGCGGAGGGCGAGGATATTCCGCCCTACTACGACTCGCTCTTTATGCTCTTAATGACCTCGGGCACCGACCGGGCCGATGCGCTTCGGGTGATGGATCGGGCCATCACCGGGGATTTGCGGATTGAGGGTATCAAGACCCTCGCGCCGCTGCTGTTGAGCATCATCAGGCATCCCAAGTTTATCAGTGGCGATTTCTCGACCAAATTTATCGAGCAGCATATGCCCGAGCTTGTCTCCGGCTTTCGGGAGAGCACCAGCGAGGATGAGATGCTCCGGGTCGCCCGCTATGTGGCCGAGATTTCTGCCCTGGGTACACAGGGTTGGATGTGAGGAGGAGTGATCATGACGAGCAACCCATCCCAGCCCACGAACTCTCAGGGAGAGTATATCTTCGTTCGGCCCGGTATGACGGCGCGAGAAATTGTCCAGGCCGTGCGTGATTTACCAGGCGTCTGTCTTACCTCGGTGAGCATGCGTGACTCCGGGCAGTCCGACTTCAAGAATCGCCATCGGAGCTACGATCTGAAAACCCTGGCCCCGATATTCAATGGCATGGGCCTGTTTAGCGCCGAGTGTCACGGCGGAGCCCGCTGGCACGTCGGGATTATGAACCGCCGCGAGAGCCCCTTCGAGGAGGTGCAGGATCTGCGGAAGCTGATGCCGAACGTGCTGCTGCAAACCCTGATCCGCGAGACGAACCTGTGGGGGTATCGGCCCTACCCCAAGAATGTGATCGAGCGTGCCGTCTCGCAGGTTGATATTGATGTCTGGCGCTGCTTCTCGTTTCTCAACGACATACGCAACATGCGGACAGTGGCCGAGACGGTGATGAAGCGCGGGCGTCTGTTTGAGCCGGCGATCTCGTTCACGGTGGCCGACTGGGCCACCGATGAGTACTACCTGGGCGTGGTGCGCGAGATTGTCGCCCTGTGCGGTGGCGTTGACGAGATCATCTTGTGCATCAAGGACATGGCCGGGGTCGGAAACCCGGTGCGGATCGGCCAGTTGGTGACGACGATCAAGCAGCACTACCCCGAGTTGCTGATCCACTACCATCGCCATGTCACCGATGGGTTGGCCCTTCCCGCACTGTTTGCCGCTGCCCAGGCCGGCGCGAAGATCGTTGATGTCCAAGAGGACGCCATGGTGCGCTTCTACGGCCACCCGCCCATTCTGGGGGTGCAGGCGTACTTTGAGGAGGGCGGCATCAGTGTGAACCTGAACCGGCCCGCTGCCGAGATGGCGAATGAGAAAGTGCGCGAGTGGATCGGCCATTACGAGTGGGCCGAGTCGCCCTTTAAGGGGTATGACCACGGTGTCACCAAGCATCGTATGCCGGGTGGAGCCTTCCCAAGCTCGTTCGAGCAGGCTGAAAAGGGCGGTTTCTTCCACCTGATGCCCGCGATCCTGCGCGTGATGTCGCTCTATAACCAGATCGTGTGCTACTTTGACGTCACCCCTGGCTCCCAGATCACCTGGGTTACCTGTAGCGGGATCGTCAACCGCTACGCCAAGGAGCGCGGTGAGGTTGGCGTCAAACGCCTGATCGCGCTGCTCAGTAAGTTTGTCGAGGAGCAGGATCAGGATATTGAGGCCATGACCGACGAGGAGCAGGACGAGCTGTTGCAGCTCTTCCGCAGCGCACCCGGCGACTTCAAGAGTCTGCTGGTGGGGCACTACGGGAAGCTGCCGGTTGGCTGGCCAGCCGACTGGGTCTACGAGAGCGCCTTCGGCGAGGAGTGGGAGACGAAGATTAAGGGGCGAACCGATCTCTCTCCCCTTGATACGCTCAAGGAGGACAACCTCGACAAGATTCGCCAGACCCTGACCGATGCTCTGGGCCGTGCGCCGAACGAGGAGGAGTTCGTCCTGTATCTAATGCATCCCAAGGACGCCCTCAGCTTCATTGAGTTCCGCGAAAAGTATGGCATGGCCCCGCTGGTGCTGCCGACGGATGTCTGGCGCTATGGCCTGCAACGCTCCGGTCAGAAGGTTGATTTCCAGCTCGATGGCAAGCCCTACTGTGTTGAACTGGTGTCGGTTGGCGCCGAACACGAAGGCATGATCCACGTGGTGACCAAGGTCAACAATGTGACCCGCGTCTACCCCGTTGCGACGCCCCGAGCTAAGAAAGTCGAGATCCGGCTGGCGCGAGGGGCAAACGATCTTGGTGCCCCGATTAACGGCAATGTATGGCGGATCGGCAACCCGCAACGCGGGCCAATCCACGTTGGCGATGTTGTCCACAAAGGCGAGGAAGTGGCGAACCTGGAGGCGATGAAGATGGAAAACGCCATTACCGCCCCCTTTGATGGTCGGATTGCCGAGGTCTGTGTCAAACTGAACGATATTGTTCAGGAAGGACAATTGCTCTTTGTGCTGGAGTAACGGTTTCCACGCAGCGTAACCGGCTTGGGTGTCAGGTGTCAGGTGTCAGGTGTCAGGTGTCAGTTCGTCGTGCGTTCCATCCCGCCAGATGCGCGTCGGCAGGCGGGAGGCCCGCATGATGAACGATAAACCTGAAACCTGGCACCTGAAACCTTGTCTTAGGCCAGAATGTGACATTTTGATGCGCTCGACCTGAAACCTGCAACCTCGCACCTGAAACCTTGTCTTGGGTAACTGACAGGCGGTGCTATACTGCCTATAAGCGGCACAACTGTGGTGCCGCGCTGTATTTTATTGCCGAGGCCACTCGCTATGTCAGACCTCCCGCGTGATCTGCCGCCGCTTGCGATAGTGCGCCTGCGCCTGCCGCTCTGGCTCGTGGTGCCGCTCCTGATCTTCACCTTGCTGTTCGGTGCCGGCGGCGGAGTGTTGGTCGGCTATCTCCTCAATCGCCCCGCCAACTGCCCCGAGTCACCCGAGGTCTGCCAGGAGTTTACGGCCTTCTGGGAGACATGGAAACTCGCTCGCGACAATTTTGTTGACCCGAAGGAAATTGACTCTGAGAAGATGACTAATGGGGCGATCAACGGCATGCTCGACACCCTGGGCGATCAGGGGCACACCCGCTACCTCAGCGCCCACGAGGCTGCGGCCTGGGACGAGTCGCTGAATGGCACCTTCGAGGGCATCGGGGTCTTCATTGATGTTCGCAATGGGCAGACGATGGTGGTTAGCCCGATTGAGGGATCGCCGGCGGAGCAGGCTGGGATTAAGGCGGGCGACGCGATCCTTTCGGTGGACGGCGTCTCGACGGAGGGTTGGGCCGTCGAGCAACTTTCGTCGCGGGTGCGTGGGCCAGCAGGTACGGCGGTGGTGCTGAGCATCCGCCATGTCGGTGACAGCACCCCGACCACTGTGACGATTAAACGAGCAAAGGTGGTTGTGCCGAGCGTGAGCTGGCGTATGCTGCCCGACCACGTGGCCTTAGTGCGACTCAGTTCTTTCGATCAGAGTTCTGGCAACCAGATGAAGCAGGCGCTTCAGGAGGCGAAGGGTAAGGGCGCACGGGCGATCATTCTGGATCTGCGCAATAACCCCGGCGGGCTACTCGACGAGGCGGTGAGTGTGGCCAGCCAGTTTCTGCCTGAGGGAACAACGGTGCTGTTGGAGGCGAACCGCGCCGGTGAGCGCCTGCCCACCAAGACAAGGGCTGGGGGCGAGGTTCTCGATCTGCCCCTGGTGGTGTTGGTGAACCATAATTCGGCCAGCTCGTCGGAGATTCTCTCTGGGGCACTCCAAGATGCGAGCCGAGCGACTCTGGTGGGGACGCCAACGTATGGCACAGGTACGGTACTCACGCCGTACCATATCGCCGGGGGCGGGCGGCTGTTGCTAGGTACGCAGCAGTGGCTCACCCCTGCGGGTCGGCTGATCCGTGGCCAGGGCATCACGCCTGATGAGAAGGTTGACCTACCGATTGACGCCGATCCGCTCTCGCCGGTAGAGGCGGCAGCCCTCGACGCCACCCAGTTACACGGCAGCACCGATCTTCAGCTTGTTCGTGCTATAGAACTGGCAACGAAGGCGGCGAGTCGCTAGGTAGGGTTAGTCTGCGCTGGGCGCAATCATGCTCAGGGCGAACATCAGCCAGAAGGCGAAGGCCAGATCCGGCCAGAAGTAGAAAGAGTCCACCAGCCCGTGGACAAGGGCTGCCGTCATCACCGCCGCCGCCCCGATCCGCAGGGGCGCGCCCGTGTGCTTCATCACACGCCGGTAGAAGATCACCAGCAGCCAGGTGAAGGCCAGCAGGCCCAGCGGCCCCATGCGCAGGGCGATGTCGAGCAGCAGGTTGTGCGGGTGGGCCGTGTTGACCTCATTGGTACCGGCCAGGGCTGGATCCATATAGTGCGGATAGAGCCGCCCGAACTGGTCGAGCCCCACGCCGAGGGGATGATCACGCAGCATAGCCAGGGCCGACGCCCATGTCTGCACCCTAATCCCGCTGCTGGCCCCGAGCAGGTTGAAGCGCTGCACGTTCATGGCCAGCAAGGCCAATCCGCCGAGGGCCGCGAGGCCGATCACAGCCCCGAGAATCAGGGGCAGGAGGCAGGAGGCAGGAGGCAGGAAGCGAGAGGCATGCGCCTTGCCCCCTGCCCCCTGCCTCCTGCCTCCTGCCTCCTGCCTCCTGCC
>JBAXMH010000142.1:0-12664 GCA_037134395.1 Chloroflexales bacterium | reverse complement strand
AGACAGTTTCAGTATAGCACAAGCGTCAAGGTATAATGAGAGTCTAATATAGCACGAGATCTCGCACGCCTGAACAACATTGACGCCTTTGCGTGATGGAGTGGTTTTTCTATGCGTAGTGACAACAATTCTGAACCGCGTTCACAGGCAATTCCTGCATGGGTTGGTGCGCTGCTGATAATGGGTATTGCGGGTGCTGGTTATCTCTGCTATATGCTGTTCCAGGAGCGGTTGTGGCAGACCGTGGTTTTCTTTACCGCGATCTGCGCCGGATTGGTGTTGGTTTGGCGCTCGCACAGCCTGCGCTTCTATGAGCGAAAACATACAGAGGTGGTGGTGTGTGCTCAGCGCGATCTGGCCCGCATCATTAGCACCGTTAGTTCGTCTCAGGCAGCGTGGCCGCTCTGTTTTGAGATTGCGCTGCGTGTCTCGAAATTGGATTGCGGTGGAATCTACCTCTTTGATGAAGAACGGCGTGTGATCGAACTGGTCTACCATCAGGGGCTGAGCGCGGCGTTTGTCGAATTGGCATCACGCTACACGGCGGATTCGCCGAATGCGCAAAGGATCTCTGACGGTAAGTCATTGTATATCAGCGACGATGAGATACAGCAGGTCGCGCATCTTCGGAACGAAGGTGTGCATACCATGGTCGTGATCCCCATCCACTACCAGGGATGTATCCTCGGCAGCCTTAATATTGGGTCACACAGACAGAGACAGATACCCGAGTTTGCCCGTCACGCGCTCGAAACTATCGCTGCCGAGATGGGCAATATCATCGTCTACCTGCGCACGGAAGAGGCTCTGCGCCGCAGTACGCAGATCCTGTCCGAGTCTCAGACAATTGCTCATTTGGCCAGTTGGTCGGCAGACTGTCAGACCGGTGCCTTTACAGCCTCTGCGGGCAGCTCGGATCTGGTAACGTGGATCACGGGCGTGCATACAGTGGAAGATCTCGCCGCCATCATTTATCCAGACGACCGCGAGCATGTTCAATCTTCCTGGATCGCCGCTCTGCACGGTGTGCCCTTGAACACTGATTATCGGGTTGTGGTGAATGATGAAGTGCGCTGGATCCACGTCACAGCCAAAATAACCCTTGATGAGCAGCAAAAGCCGACCAGCATCATAGGAGTTTTGCAGGATATTACCGATCACAAACAGGCCGAGATCGCCCTGCGGCGTAGCGAGGAGAAATATCGTGGGCTGATGGAGAGTCTCGATAGTGCAATCCACTCCGTTGATCCCGATGGCCGGTTTTTGTACATCAATGAAGTGGCGGCACGTCTCTTTGAGCGGACACCAGAGGAGATCATTGGTAAGACTTTCTATGACGTGTTCCCGCACGATTCCGCAACACGGCAACTAGAGCGGTTACGCCAGGTCATTCACCACAATCGTAGCGTAGTCTCTGAATGGCGGGGGGCGATCTTTGGCGAACCGCGCTGGTATCGCACCTCAATGCAGCCAATTCACGATGAAGTCGGTCGCGTCATCTCTGTGCTGGTCAACTCAACCGACATCCACGACCTCAAGACAGCACAGCAGGAGTTGCTCGACCTGAACCACACTTTGGAAGAGCGGGTCGTCCAGCGTAGCGCTGAATTCCAAGACCTCTACGATAACGCCCCGAACGGCTACCACTCGCTGGATAAGGACGGCATGTTGAGCATGGTCAATCAGACCGAGCTGACATGGCTGGGCTACTCTCGCGATGAGATGATCGGTCGGCCCTTCACCGATTTTATTACTGAGCAAAGTCGTGCAACCTTCCAAGAGCATTACGCGCAGTTCAAGCAAAGTGGCCGGATGCGCGGCCTTGAATATGAGTGTATTCGCAAAGATGGGACGACCTTCCACATTCAAATTGATGCGACCGCTATTTACGACTCGCAGGGCACCTATGTTACGAGTCGCTCAACGATGATTGATAACACCGAGCATAAAAAGGCCGAGGAGACCTTGCAACGTGCCAACAGTGAACTCGCACGAGCAGCGCGAACCAAGGATGAATTTCTAGCGAACATGAGTCATGAGTTGCGCACGCCGCTCAATGCGATCCTGGGGATGAGCGAGGGGCTGCGCGAAGAAATCCGTGGCCCGCTCAACCCGCGCCAGCAGGACGCACTCAAGTTGATTGAGTCGAGTGGTCGCCACCTGCTCATGCTGATCAACGACATCCTCGACCTTTCAAAGGTGGAAGCTGGTCGCATGGATCTCTTTACGGAGATCATGTCAGTTTCTGAAATATGTCAGTCGAGCCTGATGTTTGTCAGAGATCTCGCGCTCAAGAAGTCGCTCACGCTTACGTTCCAGATGAACGACCATCTGGCGATGATGGAGGTTGACCCGAAACGACTGAAGCAGATGCTGGTGAACCTGCTGAGCAACGCCGTTAAGTTTACCCCAGACAAGGGAGCGGTGAGCCTGAATGTGAACACAGATACGACAGCGAGCCTGATCCGTTTTATGGTTCGCGACACCGGCATCGGGATCTCACCCGACAACATTGCTCGCTTGTTCCAACCCTTCATCCAGCTCGACTCGAGCTTGAGCCGCCAGTACGAGGGCACCGGGCTGGGGCTGGCGCTCGTTCGCCGTCTCGCCAATCTCCACGGCGGCAATGTGACAGTGGAGAGCGAAGTTGGCCAAGGGAGTTGCTTTACCATCACGCTGCCCTACGCGGGGATGAGAGATGAGATCTATGTTAAGCCTGTAAATGCCTAAACGTGTGTTATAATCCTTCGCATGAGTACATACACAGTTCGTCAATTTGCAGAGCGGATCGGTGTATCCGTTAAGACGTTGCAGCGGTGGGATCGTGAGGGGCGACTGACGCCACTGCGCACGCCTGGGAACAGGCGGATGTACACCGACGATCATCTTCAGCAGGTTCTTCATCTGCGTAGCAGTAACGACCAACACCCCCGCAAAACCATCGTCTATGTGCGCGTCTCAAGTCAGGTGCAGAAATCCGATCTCGACGGCCAGCGGCGTGCGCTTGAGTTGTTCTGCGCCGCACGCGGGCTTACGGTAGACGAGTGGGTCGCAGAAATTGGGGGCGGACTGGACTTCACGCGCCCGAAGTTCCTAAAACTTGTGGATGCCATTATTGCCGGCGATGTGGAAACGTTAATCATTGCCCACAATGATCGGCTGGCTCGTTTTGGGCACGAACTCGTAACCCACCTGTGCGAAACCCATCAGTGTACTCTGCTTGTCTTGAACCAGGAAACCCTCAGTTCTGAGCAGGAAATAGCTGACGACCTGTTCACCATTGTTCGCGGTTTTTCGTCCCGGCTGCACGGGCTACACACCTACCGCAAGGCACTGAAGGACGCTCTCGCCCATGATCTGCGCGTGCAGGATTCATCTGAACCTCATGCCGGAGAAAGCAGCACAGCACCATGAAGATCGCTATTGTGAGTGACGACGGAACGACCATTCACCGCCACTTTGGGCGCGCTCGCCAGTATGTCGTTGTCACGATTGAGGGTGGGCGGGAGACGGCGCGTGAGATCCGGGATAAGTCCGCGTATCACGGGCATAACCCTGACGGATCGCCGCAGGATCATCACGATACGCTTCTGACCATGATCGCCGACTGCCAGATGGTGATTGCCGGCGGGATGGGCGCGGGGATGGACGAGCGGCTGCGCAGCGGCGGTATCACGCCCATCCGTACCCGGATACCGGCAGTTGACACGGCGATTGAGCGCTACCTTAGTGGGCGCCTGACCGATACCATCGAGTTGGTTCACTGATCTCTTAAAAATAGCCGGTAGCCGCTGACGCCCGGCTATCGGCTATCGGCTATCGGCTATCGGCTATCGGCTATCGCAGGCAGTCCCTTCTCCTTCAGCACCTTATTGATCGGGCCGAGGTCGTAGATCCCGCTTAGGTCGGGCTTGCTGTCGCCGAGGAATCCCAGGGCAAAAGCGTGATCTGCTGACGTGAACAAGCTTGCAGCAAGAGGGTCATACGTGAAATCGAGGGTGGTGATGGCCTGATCAATCACGGCGGTGGCCAGTGGTTTGCCGGTGATGCGCTCGATCTCCTTGTTCACCAGGGTTTTAGTTGCATCGGCATTCTTATTGATGTAGGCGACGGTATCCACATGGCCGCGCAAGAATGCCTCCACCAGATCGGGGTGAGCGGTAAGAAACTTCTTGCTGACCACCACCAGAGTAGTGGTGAACTTGCGATCGGGCCATATATCGCGCTCGTCAATCAGCACCTGGCCCTTCGCCTCAACGATCAGGCGGGTGGCCCAGGGCTCGGGTACCCACGCCCCATCAATATCGCCCTTCTGAAAAAGGGTCAGAATATCGGGGTTCTGCGTGGGCAGAATGGTGACGGTGCCGCCCTGGTCGGCAGTTTTCAGGCCAGCTTCCTTCACCACATAGCGCAAAGCCACATCCTGGGTGCCGCCGAGTTGAGGCGAAGCGATCTTCTTGCCGTCAAGATCTTTCGGACTCTTAATGTTGGCCTCGGGGCGAACGATGAAGAGCGCGCCGCCACTGGATGCTCCAGCGATGATCCGCAGAGCGTCGCCTTTGCTCTTTACATAACCATTGATGGCCGGATTAGGGCCAACGTAGCCGATGTCAATCTCGCCAGCGAAGAGCGCCTCGATCAGGGCTGGCCCAGCGTTGAAGGTCTTTACGTCAATAGTGACATTTGGGCCGAGGGCTTTCTGGAAGGTGCCATTCGCCGTACCCACCAGGGCCACGGCGTGGGTCAGGTTAGGGAAGTAGGCCAGGTGTACCGTTGTCGCCCCACCGCTGGCGGCGACGGTAGGGGCTACTGTCGTCGCAGCAGCGGGTGCGGTAGTCGGCCCGGCGGCGGGAGTCCCCGATCCACATGCTGTGATAATCAGCAGTAGCGGCAGGATGAATGCGGCCAATCGAGGGCGGAACCAGATGGAACGGTTCATGGATCTTCGCTCCTGTTACACTATACAGCAATCCTCTTGGGGTTATTGCGTGGAGTCAAGGCTTTAGCCGCAATACTTTTCAAATTAAGGAGTCTATCGCCGCTCGGCCCTCACCCCCCAGCCCCCTCTCCCAGAACGGGAGAGGGGGAGCCGGAGGCGTTCTGCTGCGGAATCTCCCCTCTCCCCTGGTGGGAGAGGGGCCGGGGGTGAGGGGGCAAGGCCGGTGCGAGATCGGCTTATTTGAACAGTATTGGCTTTAGCCGACTGAAGCCATTGTCGTGGGGGACAGCAGCGCCCTACTCCGCATGCCAACCCTGGCCAATTCCAGCGCGAGTCGCCCAGTCACCAAACTCCTCGCCCTGCCCGCGCTCGGCGCGCCAGCGGGTGAGCAGATCCGCCAGCAGGTCGGGCAGATCGGCGACCCGTACATCAGGTGCGTGCAGCCGCACCAGGCGTGTGCCTGCGAAGCTACCGCCCACATAGACGTGGTAGCGGCCCGCGCTGCGTCCGACGATGCCGATCTCGGCGGTAGGCGGACGTGAACACCCGTTCGGACATCCGCTCAGGCGAATCCAGACCCGCTCGTCGCCGAAGCCGCGATCCTCCAGAGCATTAATCAGTTCAGGGATGTAGCGTTCGGCCTCGGCTACCGCGAGGCCGCAGGTGGGCATGGATGGGCAGGCCATAGACCAGCGGCGCAGGGGACGCAATCCCGACTCACCCTCAGCCGTGGCCATGCCGTGTTTGGCCAGCAGTGCCTCGACCAAGGGGCGATCCGCAGGGCTGATTCCCGCCAAGACCACATTCTGCTGGGCGGTGAGCCGCACCTCGGGCGAGACCGCCGCAACTATCGCCCGCAGACCAGCACGCACCCTGTGTTCACCAGCGTCCTTGATCCGTCCGCTCTCAATCCACACCCCCACCAACCAGTTGCCGTCGGTCTGCTGTTGCCAGCCCAGGTGGTCGTGAACATCGTATGCGCCCACCGCAACCGGCGCATCCAGCTCTCGTCCCAGACGACTGGCCAGCGCGGCGCGAAACCAGTCCACACCGCGCTCCTCCAGTATGTACTTCAGGCGGGCGTGCCTACGGTTGCTGCGATCACCCTCATCGCGGTAGATCGCACTGGCCGCCGCGATCACCTCAAGCGCCGCATCTGCGGGCAGAAAGCCCACCCTGTCCCCCAGACGCGGGAAGGTCTCGGCTTTGCCGTGCGTGCTGCCTAGGCCACCTCCCACCACCAGATTGAATCCGCGCAGCGCGGGGCCGTCAATCACCGCCTCTAAGGCGACATCGTGTGTGAAGAGGTCGGCGCAGTTGTCGTGAGGCAGGCCAATCGCAATTTTGAGCTTGCGCGGCATATAGGTTGGCCCGTAGAACGACTCGCTGCGCGATGACTCCACCTGCACTCGTCTGCCGTCAGCCAATATCTTTTCGCCATCCAGCCAGAGTTCGTAGTAGGCCGTCGAGTCGGGTAGGAAACGGTCGCTGATCTGCTGGGCCAATGTCTGGAGATTGTAATCGTGACCGGGCAGCAGGTCGGCTACCGGACACGTGACGACATTGCGGGCCACATCGCCGCAGGCTCCATAGGTGGTGATCCAGTGCTCATTCAGCGCCTTGATCAGCGGCTTGAGGTTCGCCTTGCCCACGCCGTAAAACTGAATCCCCTGACGAACAGTGATGCGCAGGGTGTCGCTGGCATACGTGCCGGCCAGTTTGTCGGCCAACAGGTACTGCGCGGCGCTCAGGCGACCACCCGGCGTCTTCGTGCGTACCATAAACTGCCAGGCCCGCTCCTGACCGGCTCGCTTCCGCTCTTGGCGCTGATCGCGATCCTCCTGTTGGTAGCTGCCGTGGAACTTGATCAGCACCTCGGCGGCATCGGAGATATGGCTGATCGCTGGGTCACGGATCTCGTCAAGGAGTACCCCGCCAAGTCCGGGGTTGGCCAGTTTGATCTCCTCAACGTGTGTTGGCACGGCGGTTGTCTTTGGCGTACTCATGAAGTCATCCTTTTGTTATCACGGACAGATCTTAATATACTAAGTTTTAATTGTCAAGATGAGATGACAGAGCCGCAATCCGGTCGGCGATCACCCTGGCCAAGAGCGGGTCGTAGCCCAGGTGTGCGGCACAGATGATCGTCGCGTCCGGGTGGGCCATGCGCGCCGCGCCAACGATAGCGGGCAGATCCTTGGCGGCGTGATCTCCGAGCTGGAGCAGAAACGGGACGACAACAATATGCCGGCAACCGGCGACGACATGGGCGGCGATGGCGCTGGGGATGTCGGGCTGGTTCAGGCTAAGGTAACAGACTCCCACAACAGCGTAATTATCCTCGGCGCGCAGCATTGCGGCGACCGCCTCCACCGATACGTTGGCGGCAGGATCGGAGCTACCGTGAGCGGCCAGGAGCAGGAGACTCTGCCGACACGCCCCTGCGGCGTGAGCCCGTAGACGCACGAGGGTTGCCAGGGCTGGATGTGCGCCCAGCGGCTCGGTCTGGATCACCGGGAGATCAGGCATCGCCGCACGCAGCCCGGCAATGACGCGGGGCAGCACCGTGGAGGAAAAATAGCCCGGCACCAACAAGTAGGGCTGCGCGATGATGACAGTGGCCCCCCGTTGCCGCAGCCGATGGGCCGACTCGGCCAGGGTTGGGCGGCTATAGTTCAGGAACCCTGCCGCCACCAGCGGCGCAGCCCCGCACTCGCGCAGGCGGGACGCCATGCGGATCATCGCCGCACCCGATGTCGGTCGCAGGCTACCGTGTCCGATGAGGAGGATGGACTTCATGGATTGCAGATTGTAGATTGTGGATTGTGGATTGCAGGCTACCGGACCAAATCTGCAATCTGCACTCTACAATCTGCAATTCACCAGTGCGGCCATGCTTGCCGGGTCGAACCATGCCAGCCGCTCGTGCAGGCTCACGACGGCACCGATCACCAGCAGCGTCGGCGGGCCGAGGGCGGTCTGCTCGGCGCGGCGAGAGATCGTGCCCAGGGTAGCCGTCAGCACGACCTGTTCGCCGGTGGTGCCCGCGCACACCACAGCCGCCGGTGTCTCGGCGGATCGTCCGTGGGCGATGAGCTGTGCACTGATCTCGGCTAGCCGTCCCGTCCCCATCAGGAAAACCAGGGTGTCAATCCCGCGTGCCAGAGCCTGCCAGCGCAGCAACGACTCGGCCCGATCCACCGGTTCGTGTCCGCTGACCACCGCAAACGAGGCGGCATGATCGCGGTGCGTCAGAGGAATGCCCGCGTAGGCGGGGACGGCGATGGCCGAACTGACGCCGGGAACCACCTCCCATGGCACGCCAGCCGCCACGAGAGCTTCGGCCTCCTCGCCGCCCCGCCCAAAGACGAAGGGGTCGCCGCCCTTGAGTCGGGCCACCGTGCGCCCGGCCCGACCATGCTCAACCAACAGTTGGGAGATCCAGATCTGCGGGCGGGTTGGCCCACCCGCCCGCTTGCCCGCGTCAATGATCACCGCCTCGGGCCGACATTCTTCGAGCAACTCCGCGCCGATCAAGGCGTCGTGAACCACCACATCGGCGGCGCGCAGCCGACGCAGCCCCTTGACCGTAATCAGCTCGGGGTCGCCAGGGCCGGCACCGATCAGCGAGACCAAGCCCTGGCTCATGGACGATTCCCCTTTATGCGCTCTGCTGCGGCGGCCTGGGTACGCTCGGCATATTCTGGGCCGTAGCATTCGGCAAGCTCATTGCGGATCTGGACAGCGAGGGCCGGGCTGGCTCCGCCTGTCGAGACAGTGAGCAGCAGGTCGCCCCGGCGCAGTGTGGCCACCGTATGGAAGCTCCCGGTCGCGGGCGCATCAGCCACATTAACCAAAATACCACGCCTGCGCGCCTCAGCGGCTACCTGCTGATTGACCTCCGCATCGTTGGTGGCGGCGAAGGCTAGGATCGCACCCTCCAGATCGCCATCACAGTACAACCGTGGAATATGCACGATCCGACCTTCCCTCTGCCAGACTGACAAAGCGGCGCTGATCAGTGGGCTCATCACCGTCGGGCGGGCATCAGCATCGAGCAACTGGCGCACCTTACGCTCGGCGACCGCGCCACCACCGACCACGACACAGCGCACGGTAGACATGTCGGTTAGCACAAGGGGGTAGGTGCGTGTCGGCATAAGGTATTGATCTAATTTTAATATAATCGGCTGGGATAGTACGGTTTATAGCAGACGGGTAGATTCTTGTCAACCAAGAGATGGCGTGACCCTTCTGCTGTTGTGCAACTCTTCTGAGTTAGCCACCAACACATAACGGACGACGGGAAGGCGTTACCTTCCCATCGTCCGCTTTAGTGTTTGGGCACATGCACCGCGTCCTGTTGCGGCAAATCTGCAATCTAAAATCTGCAATCTGAAATGGTCAGCGCCGCGCCCGTGCCAGGCTGCGCAGGACGGAAACCATCAGGTCTACCTCTGCGCACGTGTTGTAGAAGGCCAACGAGGGGCGCACCGTCGCCTCAAGCCCGAAGCGGCGCAGGATCGGTTGTGCGCAATGGTGCCCAGAACGCACCGCGATACCCTCTTCGTTGAGCGCCTTGCCCACCTCCTCGGTGCTGTAGCCGGCCAGTACGAAGGAGAGGACGCTCGCCTTCTCCCGCGCCGTGCCGATCATCCGCAGCCCCGGCACCGTCTGCATGCCCCGTGTCGCGTAGAGGAGCAGGTTATGCTCGTAGCTCGCCACGTTCTCGATCCCGATGCGTTCCAGGTAGTCGAGCGCCGCACCCAGGCCCACCGCGTCGGCGATATTGCCGGTGCCCGCCTCAAAGCGTGTGGGAGCCTGATGGTACAGGGTGCGCTCGAAGGTGACATCGGCAATCATGTTCCCACCACCTTGCCAGGGCGGCAGGCTGTTCAGCAGATCTCTCTTCCCGTACACCGCGCCGATGCCGGTTGGGCCAAAGATCTTGTGCCCCGAGAAGACAAAGAAGTCCGCGTCCAGTGCCTGCACATTCACCCGCATGTGCGAGACAGACTGGGCACCATCCACCAGCACCCGCGCTCCGACGCCGTGCGCCATCGCGACAATCTCCTGCACCGGCGTGATGGTGCCCAGGGCGTTGGAAACCTGGGTAATCGCCACCAGTTTGGTGCGGCTGGTGAGCAGTTTGCGGTACTCCTCAAGCAGAATCTGGCCACTGTCATCCACCGGGACGACCCGGATTTTAGCCCCCTTCTCGGCGGCGATCTGCTGCCAGGGGACGATATTGGCGTGGTGCTCCAGCAGTGAGACGACAATCTCATCGCCCTCGCCAATATGCTGCTTGCCGAAGGTCTGCGCCACCAGGTTGACTCCCTCGGTCGCCCCGCGCACAAAGATAATCTCTTCGGCGGAAGACGCGCCCAAGAAATGGGCCACCTTGCTGCGCGCACCCTCGTAGGCGTCGGTCGCCCGCGCCGCCAAGTCGTGGGCGGCACGGTGAATGTTTGAGTTCTCGTGCGCGTAGAAGTAGGCCAGCCGGTCAATTACCGCCTGCGGCTTCTGGGTCGTCGCGGCGTTATCGAACCAAACCAGTGGCTTGCCATGCACCCGCTCGGCCAGAATGGGAAAGTCGCGCCGAACGGCATTGACATCAAAGGGTGGGTGTGCGCCCTGGGGCAGGCTGGGAACCGATCCGGTCGCGGCACCAGCCGGATCAACAAAGTAAAACCGAGGGTCGGCGGCGGGGGCCGTCGGTCCAGGGCTGCGGGTATACCCGAGGTCAATCCCAGCCAGCAGACCGCGCAGATCGCCCGCACCCGGCAAACCAAAGGGCTGGGCCGTCACCCGATCATCGAGCGCCCCAGGTTGCGGAGCCTGTGCATAAGATGCACTGGAGTCGCCCAGAAAATAGTAGGGCGAGGTTGGCGCAGACATCGGCGGCGTCCCCGCGATTGGCAGAGCGGCGGCATACGCCTCGGGAACGCCCAGGGCGATCCCGCCCACCCGCCCATCACCTGCGGGGGCACCCGTTGCCAGGTGATCCGGCGCACCGGTGGGAGTAGTGGATGCTGGCGCAAGACGCGGCGGTGTCCCGTGGCTTGGAATACCGCCGGGGCTGGTGGTTGGCGGCGCGATTAGCGGTAGACTCCCGTGGTCGGGTACAGCGGTGGGCACACCCACCGATCCTGCCAACGGGGCGGACGCCGGCGCACCCGGCACGCCTGTCGGCGATTCGGGGAGGGCATCGCCTGCGTCACCCGGCAGCATGCGAAAAAACGCATTGGCCAGGTTCGCCAGGGTGGCGACATCAGGAAGTCCCGCAGGTGGGCCTCCCAGTGCCTTCACCTCATCATTACTTGTAGGTGTCACGGTAGTCATGGTACTTGGTGACCTCCACGTTCTCAAGCACAGCCAGGGCGTCGTCAGTCAGCACCGCCAGCGAGCAGTAGAGCGAGATCAGGTAGGAGGAGATGGCGTTGCGTCCGATACCCATAAAGCGCACCGATAGCCCCGGCCCTTGCTCGCCCGCCAGTCCGGGCTGGAAGAGGCCGACCACACCCTGGCGCTGCTGTCCAACCCGCAGCAGCAGAATGCTCGTCTTGCCGTTCTGAACCGGCACCTTATCGGAAGGAACCAGCGGCAGGCCGCGCCAGGTCAGGAACTGCGACCCGAAGAGGCTCACGGTCGGTGGGGGCACGCCACGGCGAGTGCATTCGCGGCCAAAGGCCGCAATCGCCAGGGGGTGCGTGAGGAAGAAGGCCGGCTCCTTCCAAACCTTCGTGATCAACTCATCGAGATCATCAGGCTGAGGTGCGCCGGTGCGCGTGCTGATACGCTGACTTTTCTCGACATTCGCTAGCAGGCCATAGTCCTTATTATTGATCAGTTCGCCCTCTTGCTGCTCCTTGATCGTCTCAATCGTCAGGCGCAGCTGTTCCTTAATCTGGTCGTGTGGGCTGCTGTACAGGTCGGAGATCCGTGTGTGGACATCCAGAATAGTACTGACCGTATTGAGGATGTACTCGCGAGGCTTCTCCTCGTAGTCCACAAACGTCTGTGGCAGATCGGCCTCGTCCTGGTTTCCGCATGCTACTTCAACCTTGCCAGGATTCTTGACCTTGTTGAGGCGAAAGATACCAGCCTCAACCGGCACCCACTGGAGCAGGTGAACCAGCCAGCGTGGGGTAATCGTAGCGAGCTGTGGGGCTGTCTTGGTAGCGTTGGCAAGCTGTCTGGCGGCGCTGTCACTCAAGGCAAGCTGCGGACCCGGTTTGTCGGCGGCCATACTCGTAGCTCCTTTACACGAGATGCGTTTCGCGTAGATCTACACACCCCCGCAATACCCTGATTATTGCGTCACGGTGCGATATTCACGACCTATAGTAGCAGATGTATATCAAATTGTCAAGTAGAAAGATTAAGCATATTAAGTATCTCGCGTAACATCAAAATGAAATACACACGGTGGTCATAGCTGTACTAGCCGATGAAAATGTCGAGTGTCTAGTACTTTTTGGTGTGGCACCCCTAGTACCAATGGAGTTTGTAAGGCCATACTTATGCACCATTGAAACGCGTAACCGAGGTGTGGTATCCTACGAATGCGAGCAGGACACGATAACACTCCCCTTCACTCCCCCCCTTCGTTCGCACCGCATCGCATCGGGTTTGTTGTTAGACTGGTACTCTGGTAACGCGATCGCCAGCACAGCACCGTCCTTGCACGACAACACAGCACCGTCCTTGCACGACAACACAGCA
>JBAXMH010000141.1:0-12745 GCA_037134395.1 Chloroflexales bacterium | reverse complement strand
ATCTATGACAAAGGCTGCGGAAGCTGCACGGGCCGCCGTTGAGCGCGAGGACGGTGGGACGCTGCGGCGCTACTACCACCAGATGCTGCTGCTGCGCCGCTTCGAGGAGCGCGTCAGCGAGATGTATGTGAAGGCGAAGATCGGCGGCTACTGCCACCTCAACCTCGGCGAGGAGGCGTCCATCGTTGGCCTGATGGCCGCCCTTACCCCGGATGATTACATTTTTACGAACTACCGCGAGCATGGCTATATTCTGGCCCGTGGCGTAGAACCCGGCCCGATCATGGCTGAGCTTTTTGGGAAGGAGACCGGTGTGTCGGGCGGGCGCGGTGGTTCGATGCACTTGTTTGATGCGAAGGCCCATTTTATGGGCGGCTATGCGATTGTCGGCGGGCAAGTGCCTCTGGCGGTGGGGGCGGCCTACGCCCTGAAATATCAGGGTAAGCCCGGTGTCGTTGTGGCTCAGATGGGCGACGCTACCACCAACATCGGAGCTTTCTACGAGTCGCTGAATCTGGCCAAGCTCTGGAAGTTACCCATCCTCTTCTTCATTGTCAACAATGGCTATGGGATGGGAACCTCGGTAGAACACGGTTCCTCAGAACCGCACCTCTACAAAAAGGGGGGATCCTTCCGCATCCACGGCGAGCGCATTGATGGCACTAATGTGTTGGCTGTGCGTGATGCTGTGCGCCGTCTGCGCCAGAAGGCCGAAGAGGAAGGCGAGCCAGCCATTCTTGACGTGACATCATTCCGCTTCCGTGGACACTCGGTCATTGACGCTGACCGCTACCGCGATGCCGACGCCGTGCGGCGTGGGCGCGAGACGTTCGACCCGGTGCGAAAGTTCGCTGCTATCCTGCGCGACACTGGCATTATCGAGGACGCCTTCCTTAAAGAAACTGCCGCGTTGGTGGATCGCACGGTGCAGGATGCTATTGATTTCGCGAACAATAGTCCCGAGCCGAAGTTTGAGGACATGTATACCCATATGTACGCTACCCCGGTGCCAAACACCCCCGATGCGCAGGACGCGATCCGTGCGGTGAAGATTAACCGTGGAGAGTAGGGGCGCTACTTTTCAGATCTTGCCCCCTCACCCCCTGCCCCTCTCCCACCGGGGGAGAGGGGAGATTCCGCATCAGAGCGTCTCCGGCTCCTCCTCTCCCGTTCTGGGAGAGGGGGTTGGGGGGTGAGGGCCGTGCGAGACTGTCAAGCAAAGAGGAATAAAGGTCATGCCTATCATCACCTACCGTCAGGCCCTCAACAATACGTTGGGCGAGGAACTGGCCCGCGACGAGAACGTCCTGCTGATGGGCGAGGAAATCGGGCTCTTTCAGGGTTCCTACCGGATTACCGAGGGTCTGCTTGAGACGTTTGGCCCGCGCCGCGTGGTTGATACGCCCATCGCCGAGGAGGGCTTCGTCGGCCTGGCTATCGGCGCGGCCATGCTCGGCCTGCGCCCGGTGGTCGAGATCATGACGATCAACTTTGTCCTGGTCGCGATTGATCAGGTGGTTAACCATGCCTCTAAGATCCACTATATGTTCGGTGGCCAGGTGCGCGTGCCGCTGGTGATCCGCACACCCTCCGGCGGCACTGGCCAGCTTGGCGCAACCCACTCGCAGAGCTTTGAGAACTGGTTCGCCTACTGTCCCGGCCTCAAGGTGGTCGCCCCGGCCACGCCCTACGACGCTAAGGGTCTGCTACGCGCCGCCATCCGCGACGACGACCCGGTGATCTTTATCGAGAGCCTGGCTCTCTACGACACCAAGGGTGAAGTGCCCGAGAATGACGATTATGTCGTACCGATTGGTCTGGCCGAGGTGAAACGTCTCGGCACGGATGTCACCGTGATCTCGTACTCGCGCATGACCGCCGTGGCCCTACAGGTCGCCCAGCGCCTGGAGCAAGAGGGGATCAGTGTGGAGGTGGTGGATCTTCGCTCGCTGCGCCCGCTCGACCGACCGACGATCATCCAGTCGGTGAAGAAGACTAACCGCGCCGTGGTGATTGCCGAGGACTGGTATTCCTACGGAATGACTGCCGAGATTGCGGCCACTATTCAGGAAGAAGCATTTGACGACCTGGACGCGCCCGTGCAGCGGGTGGCCGGTCTGGAGGTACCTCTGCCTTACGCCAAGGATCTCTCGGCGATCTCAAAGCCGAGCGCCAACAGTCTGATCCACGCCATCCGCACGGTGTTGGAGGGGAAGCGATAATTGTGGATTGTGGATTGTGGATTGTGGATTGCGCTCCGACACCTACAATCCACAATCCACAATCGGCAATTGAGGTGATGTTATGGCAGAAGTAACCATGCCCCGACTCTCCGATACCATGTCGGAGGGGACGGTTGGGCGCTGGCTGAAAAATGTTGGCGACCAGGTGGCGGTCGGCGAGATCATCGCCGAGATCGAGACCGATAAGGCCACGATGGAGCTTGAGTCGTTTGACGCGGGCACCCTCCAGCGGATCGTCATCCCCGCAGGGAAGACAGTTCCCATTGGCGATGTGATCGCCTATATCGGCGATGGTGTCCTGCCTATGGAGACGCCCCCCGCCGCGTCGGGGATTGTCCCCGTCACCGCTGTCTCTACCCTCATCGTGCCCGTGCCCCTGGCTCCTGCTGTCCATGACACGGAGGCTGGCCGAGTGAAGGCATCGCCTGTCGCCAAACGCATCGCCAATGAACTGGGTGTTGACCTGCGCCAGGTGGCGGGCAGCGGCCCCGGCGGTCGGATCATCAAGGGGGATGTGCAGGAATTTGCCGCACAGATGACATCCAGCACGCCCGCACCCACGCCCGCAACCGACTCTAGTGCCGTGCCTATGTCGCGCATGCGCAAGGCGATCTCGCGTGCGATGAGCGAGAGCAAGCCCGGCGTGCCGCATATCTACGTCACGATGGAGATTGCGATGGACGCCGCGATGTCCCTGCGCGAGCAGATCATCGCCAGCGGCACCACGATCTCGGTGAACGATGTGGTGGTGAAGGCGGCGGCCCTGGCTTTGCGCACCGTGCCGGCGGTCAATGCTAGCTACACCATCGGCTCCGATGGTCAGCCCGCCATCGCCCGCCACCCGGCGATCCATGTCAGCGTGGCCGTATCCCTGCCCGATGGCCTGATCGCCCCGGTGGTGCGCGACGCCGACAAGAAGAGCATCGGCACAATCAGCGCCGAGATCCGCGATCTGGCTGCCCGCGCCCGCGACGGCACGATCAAGCCGAGTGAACTGGACGGGGCCACGTTCCAGATAACCAGCCTCGGCAAGTTCGGCGTCATTGAGTTCGGATCGATCATCGTCGTCCCGCAGGCGGCATCCCTGGCCGTGGGCGCAGTCCGCAAAGTGCCAGTGGTGCGCAACGACCAGATCGTGATCGGCCAGGTGATGAACGTCACCCTCAGCACCGACCACCGCGTGGTGGATGGGGCTGTCGCCGCTCAGTACCTTCAGGAGCTAAAGAGGCTGCTGGAGTCTCCGATAAGCATGCTGATCTAAAAAGGCAATACTTTTCAAATAAGGGGTCTACTGCCGCTCAGCCCTCTCCCCCCAGCCCCCTCTCCCACAAGGGGAGAGGGGGAGTCGAACGGAATTTGATGCAGAAGAATCTCCCCTCCCCCTCGGTGGGAGAGGGGCAGGGGGTGAGGGGGTTCAGATCAGACTTCCTCATACAACTCCAGCAGCTCGCGCCACTCGCCGGTAAGCTCCTCGCGGCGGGCGGCGTAGTAGAAGTGCTGGTCGCCCTGCTCATCAACGAAGATCATATCAACCTGGGAGCGCATTGGACGCATGTAGCCGATGTTGCCCCACCAACGCACCTTCTCTTTATCCAGCGGTATATCTTGCTGGAACATACGAGCGGCGTACTCGCGCACCGTGCCGGGCTCAATATCTTGCAGGCGCCAGGGTACCCCGCTCACATCGCCGGTACGCAGGTTGCGGAAAACATACTGCCACTCGCCGTCTTCCCCGCGTGAGGCGCTCACCACTTCGATCCCCGTACGTGGGCGAACGACCCGGATCAGATTCAGCCACGCCTCGGTGAGTTTCTCCAGTGCGACGCCACGGTACTCCTGCTGGCCAGTGCCGTCCTTGTCCTTCATCACCAGATCGAAGCGTGGGACACCCTGTTCATCGCGGTATGCGGCGGCCAGACCGCCACGCCCGCGCCAGCGGATGCGGTGGTCACCCCATGATGACGACTCGGGGGCAGTCGGTTCGGGCTGATCCCCAGGGCCGGACGATATTCCCTCGTCTTCCTGATCGAAGAGCTGATTCTCCTGCTCCACCACATCGCCGCTCCGCTCACCCAGCAGCGACTCCCACGCCTCGCTCAGCCCCCAGTCACTCACACCAAAGAAGATATGACTAATCACCCCGTTCGCATCACGATGCACTAGGTCGTACTTGGTGCGACTGCCCTGGCGATAGGCCCGCCACAGGCCCAGGCGACCCTTCCACTTCACCTGGCTCTGCACATCCACCCGACCATCGCGCAGATCCTCGTAGCGGCTGATCGCATATGCCCACAGACCCTGAGCGCGGTCACGGGTCACACCCGCCGTTGTTCGCAGGTCCCGCACCTCATACAGCCAGACACCGCCGCGCTTTTGGCCGCTGACGATCTCAACCCCGGAACGGGGCAGGTCGAGATCCTGGCCATTATCGAGGGGCGACAACGCCCCTTCGGCAAGCGCACGCCGGCAGAGCTGCATGATCTCGCCCCGGTCGGCCACGGTCGTCTCACCATTGCGGCGAACGTAAATCGTGCCGTTGCTGCCCACGTAGGGCGGCGGCTCACTCACCTTCACCTCCACGCGCACCACGTCTTGGCCTTCGTAGCTCATCAGTTCAAATGAGAGGTAGGGCGCGGGAGTTATCTTCTCCTCCACACTCTTGCGCAGGGACTCGCTGGCATGATCGGGGCGAACCACCCCCACCACGCGACCGCCCGGCTCACAGCCGATCACCAGGACGCCGCCGCCCGCATTTGCCAGTGCCATCACATCACACCAGAGATCCCCGGCGCTCTGCGCATTCTCGCCGATGGCCCGCAGGATCTGGCGCTCGGACGAGCCACCAAAGCGCACCGCGTCCACCGCCCACTGCTTCTGGTCGCGCTTGGGCACCCGCACGCGGTCAAAATCCTGGCTCGCAAAAAGCGCACGCAGCGACTCGAAGCTGTTGTCGGGCAGCAGCAGTTCCACATAGCGATCCCCGATCCCGTGACGGTGAAGCATCTGGCCGTCGGCGTTGGGCAGGCGGCGCAGACGATGGGCGTCACTCCCCTGGATACAGAACATCCGCCGCTCGTAGTGTTCAACTTTACCATTATAGAATCCGGGCGACGTGAACTTCTCGTGATCGGTATAGAAGTTAATAAACTCCATGGCGTGGAGGTGTTGGTTTTGCGTGGCGGCAATGCGCGATTGGCCGCTCGTGCCCATCCGCAGCGTCTCGGTAATCACACCGTTGGGGCCATTCGCGTGCGGCGCAATCACCAGGCCACCGGCGCGGGAGATGATCTCATACGCCTCGGTGACGTGGCGGGTGTTAGCGATGCCGCACACTCCGTCCTTCAACTGGTCGGCGGAGACCCCAAGGTGGAGCAGGGTAGACTCAATCAGGATGAGCGGGCGGTTCGGTGCGAAGATGCCGAGGATATGAGCGCCAAAATGAGAGGTGAACTCGAAACCAGGCAGGATATTAATCTTCGCCAAGAGCCGCCGGTACTCGGCCAAGCGCAGTTGCTCCTCTTCTGTGAGCCGCCCGCCCTTCTCAAGCTCCTTAAGAAAATCAATCTCGCGCTGAAAGCGCTCGTAGCCGTGAACGGTGTTATGGTCGGTGAAGGCAATAATCTCAAGTTCGCGACGCTCGGCCTCCTGAAGAATATCGAGGTAGCTTACTTCTGGTTCAGCGTAATCCTCAGATGCCGGGGTGTGTAGATGCAAGTCGGCACGAATCCAGCGCATCCCATTGCGCGTCTCTACAGGTGTACTCATGTTTTTCTAACCCCACAATCATGACACTGTTTACTCTTCTACGCTCTCTCGCTTTTTCGGCTCTGTTTCTGGCGGCGTATAGTGACGGCTCCCAAGCGTAAACGCGTGGGCTTCAACGGAATGCCGCCCCGTTGAAACGCCCAAAACTCAGTTGGAAACGTGCACAAGATGCGAACACCTCAGTGCAAACAATTGTACCACATAAGAACTTCCGGCTTCTGGGCGAGCACGACGGTACAGCAGCACAAACACACGGCACCTATCATACCCGATCCATCCTGAAACGACAATGCATTCCGTGATACAGCAGGGTGACGGGAACTTCGATTATTTGCATTGAACAAGTCTAGTATTGCATAAAAATTTTTGCTATAATGCAAAAAAACCTGTCCCTATGTCATAATTCACCCACGGCGGGTTCGCGATGTTCCCCTAGAGGAGAATCTTGATGCCAACGAACAGCGCTCCTGTCCCATCATGCGCACGCACCATTGCCAGCGAGATGGAGCTGTTTCTGAGTGACATCCAGGGCGATCACGGGCTCAGTACCAACACCATCACATCGTATCGGTGCGACCTACGCACCGCTGCACTGCTCGTAGATAAGCCGCTTGAGGCGATCAGCATCTGCGATATTCAGCTCTTCTTGGAGAGTCGCCACGAGCAACCCGGCACCACCAACCGCCGCATTGCTAGCCTCGGGCGCTTCTTCCGCTGGGCGATGGAGCGCGGCTACTGCCCCTCTAACCCACTCAAACAAATTGGTGGACGCCACCACACCGAGCATCGGCCCCAACCGATTGTCAGCGAGTCTGAGCGCCGTGCTCTTGACTCCGCCATCGCCACTGCATTACAGCCCTACCGCCTGATCTTCACTTTGCTACGCGAGATCGGAATTCGTACCGATGAGGTACTCAACCTCAATGTCGGCGATGTGATCCTTGAGCCATACCGCGAGGTTCTTCTCCTGCAGGACACCAAGAGCGGCAACAAGCGGATAGTCGTCCTTACCCCCGATGCAATGCCGCGCAGCTTGCGTGGCCTGCGCAGTTGGATCCGCGATCTCGGCCCAAACCAGTTGCCCGACGATCCTCTCTTCTGCTCGTCACGCGGGAACCGTGCATCCTACGATACGCTCCACCGACGCTGGGTGCTTGTGTGTAAGGCCGCGCACCTGATTGATATCGTGGATGGCAGGGAGCAACCCCGCTACACCCTGCATCACCTGCGCCACACCGCCGCCGCAGAACTGATCACCCTTTACCCCGAGCAGGTAGTACGCCGGATCCTCGGCCACCGCGACCCGCGCTCCACCCGGCGCTACGCGGAGATCGCCCGCAAGGGCTGAGAAGTTTTGCCACAGAAGCACACAGAAAGACACGGACATATGTCCACGACCTTTCTCTCCCCTTTGCGCCCTCGCGCCTTTGCGTCAGACGATACATGATATGCAAGTGACGCAAAGGCGCAAAGGCGCAAAGAGAGGGAAGGGTTGTTTAGCGTGATGGCGTTCCTCTTGCGGCAGTATTGACAAATTCCTCCAGCCGCTGGCGCAGACGGGCCAGCGATGGCCCGTGGACGTACATCATGTGGCCAGCCTCGTAGTAGCTTAGGTCAACATTCGAGCGCAAGATCGGATCGATCTGCATGTGGCTAAGTGTGTGTTCGGTGGCAAAGTAGGGAGTCGCCAAGTCGTAGTAGCCGCTGGCGATGTGTACCTTCAATGATGGATTCTGGCTCATTGCCTGGCGCAAAGTCTCGCCCACATCCACATAGCTATTCTCGTGCTGGGCATAGCTCCACGGATAGACGCGCTCGGAGATGATCTCGTAGGGAAGATCGTTTGCGTAGCCCAGTTCGCCGCGTACGTAGGCGTTGAGGGTGGCGCTGTAGGGGCCGAGGATCGCGCTGTAGCTCGGATCATACTCCGCCCGCTCGCCCACATGGTCACGGTCAATCCCCACAAAGCGGCTGTCGAGCCGCCCCACCGTACGCCCCCGCTCACGCAGCAACTCCTTCACAAAACGGTCGTCGCGGATGCGCAGATTGCAGCCCTCAACATAGGCGTGGCTCAGGCCAGTGTAGCGGGCCAGACGCCCGGCGATGTTGGATCGCACCGCAGGCGTCAGGGTGTCACCACGCAGCAGGGCCAGGGCGTAATCGCCCAGGGCGAACGCCTCTACCTCGGTCAGGGTGGCCCGCAGGTCGGACTGGAGATCTGCAGGCAACCGCCCGTGGTAGAAGGCGGTAGCCGCGTAGCTTGGTAGAAAGAGGATGTAGGGCAGATCATTACCGGGATCGAATTCGAGCGTCTGGAAGTTGAGCACCGCCGACACCAGCATGATCCCGTTGAGGAAAAACCCATGACGACCCTGGAGGTAGTCGGCCAGACCACCGGCGCGGGTGGTGCCGTAGCTCTCGCCGATCAAAAATTTAGGCGAGAGCCAGCGCCCGTACCGCGTCGTGTAGAGCCGGATGAAGTCGCCAACCGACTCGATGTCTTTCTTAAACCCGTGGAAGGGCTTCGCCGACTCACCCGGTACCGCCCGGCTAAACCCGGTACTCACGGGATCAATGAAGACTAAGTCGGTGCTGCCGAGCAGAGTCTCCTGATTATCGGCCATGCGGTAGGGCGGCGGCACTATCTGTCCCGCATCGCCCATCAGCACGCGGCGTGGCCCCAGCAGCCCCATATGCAGCCAGACTGATGAGGAGCCGGGGCCGCCATTGAAGGCAAAGGTGATCGGGCGCGTCCCGAGATCGTCTACCTCATCGCGGGTGTAGGCCACAAAAAAGATCGTCGCCCGGGCCTTCTCCCCCTCCGAAACGCCATCAGCCGCCTTCTCGGCCTCTTCGCGGATTACCACCGTACCAGCGGTAACGGTATAGCTCAAGGTCTGGCCATCAACCATAATGTGGTGGTGCGTCTGCACCAGGCGATCCTCAGGCGCGGGCAGTGGCAGCGCCGTGACGGCGCTGGGAACGGGCTCAGACATGTGATGTTTCCCTTTTCTTGCAAGGTGTCAGGTGTTGGGTGTTGGGTCTCAAGTGCCAGGTCGAGTGCATCAGAAAGCCTTTGCACGCAAAAGATATGGTTCGCAGATACTTTTCAGTTCAGGTCAGAATGTGGCATCTTGATGCGCTCGACCTGACACCTGACACCTGACACCTGACACCTGACACCTGACACCTGACACCTGACACCTTGTCTTAGGGTAAAATAGAGTCATGCCCACCCACGCTACACATAATACCAGCAACCCCATCGTGATTATCGGCGGGTTTGCCAGCAACGTCCAGCAGTACGAACATCTGCGCGACATCCTGGCGATCATCAGCGGACGTCCGGTGATGATTGCGCCGATCAACCTGATTGATTGGATCGGCGTGATGGCCAGTGACAGTTACGGCTCTCTGCTGCGTATCCTCGCCCTGGCTGTATCCGCAGCCAGAGCCGAACACGGAGGTCGTCATGTGACGCTGGTAGCCCACAGTGCCGGCGGTGTGCTGGCTCGAATCTACTTGGGCGACCAACCCTACGGCCCGCGCCGCATCTGTTACGATGGGTACCAGCATGTGGACACCCTGATCACCCTGGGCACACCCCATAACGCCGTGGGTGTTGGTCGCCAGGGTGGACTCAACCAGATCGCCTACGCCCAGCGGTTCTACCCTGGTGCCTACTGGCCCACACTGCGCTACGTCAGCGTGATCGGCAAAAGCATTTTCGGCGCGCCCGACGGCTCCCCGATCGAGCGCGGGGCGTGGCAGAGCTACCGGATTCTCGGTGCCGAGGGTACCGAGTGGGGCGATGGTGTGGTGCCCCTAGCAAACGGACTGCTCGATGGATCGCGCAAACTGGTCATTTCCGGCCTGCGCCACGACAATCGTCCCGACCGGCCTTGGTACGGAACTGACGCCACCATCGTCCGAGCGTGGTGGGATCGTGCCAGTAGTGTCTAAATTGCGTAAATGCGCGGCTACGTGTACTATATGCACATCGTGCTTTATTAAAGATTAGTGACCGAGATAAAGACAGAGACGGTGTCAACGATGCGTATCCTCTTCTACACGGGTAAGGGTGGGGTTGGCAAAACCAGCGTCGCGGCAGCTACAGCCCTGCGCTGTGCCCAACGCGGCTACCGAACCATCGTGCTCAGCACGGATGCCGCCCACTCCTTGGGCGACTCGCTGAGCGTCGAGCTGCGCGCCGAGCCACTGCTTGTTGCCCCCAACCTCTGGGCGCAGGAAATCAATGCTCTTCACGAGCTTGAGTCGAATTGGGGCGAAGTCTCCAAGTATCTATCCGACCTGCTAGCATGGCAAGGTGCCGAAACAATCGCCCAGGGTGAGCTCTCGGTCATTCCCGGTACCGAGGAACTCTTCAGTCTGCTCCAGATCAAGCGCCATTTCGATGAGCAAAAGTTCGATGTACTTGTGGTTGATGCCGCGCCTACGGGTGAGACGCTGCGACTGCTCTCGCTGCCCGACATTATGCGCTGGTGGATCTCGCGGCTCTTCCCCATCGCCCGCGCCTTGCTCAAGGTGGTGCGCCCCGTCGCCAAGCGCGTTACCGATATGCCGATTGTCAACGATAATGTGCTTGGCTCGGCCCAAGAGGCCATTGATGCGATGGTGGCGGTGCGGGCAATTCTCACCGACCAGAATGTGACGACCGCACGTGTCGTGATGAACCTGGAGAAGATGGTCATCCGCGAGGCCCAGCGCTCGCTCACCTACCTCAGCCTCTTCGGCTATGCCGTGGACGCTGTGGTGGTCAATCGCATTCTCCCCCCAGATGTGGATGGTCACTTTGCCTCGTGGTATGCGATGCAGCAGGAGTACGAACCCCAGGTAAACGAGATGTTCGAGCCCCTGCCCATCCTGCGCGCACCCCATTTCTCGCGCGAGATCGTTGGCACCGAACTGCTCAGCATCCTGGCCGATAAGCTCTTTGGCGACACCGACCCCGCCGCATTCCTCTACCGAGGGCAGGTGCAGCGCGTTGAGAAGACCGGCGACGGCTACGACCTGATCGTGCCCCTTCCCTTCGCCTCTGAAGATCAGGTACACCTGGCGCAAAACGCCGACGAGTTGCTGATCTCGGTGGGCTGGCACCGCCACCGGATTGTGCTGCCTCAATCCCTCGCCCGGTTGCGCGCCCTGGACGCTTACTTTGAGAACGATGCCCTGCGGGTGATTTTCCGCCGGGGCGTAGCATAACAGCGAAGCAGTTCCCGATAATCGTTCATGCTGGTAGTACGTGAGGGTTTGGAAGCATCGGTTCTTTGCTATATAGTACATGGACGCCCCCAGGGGGCGTCTCTGTTTGCAAGCGCCCCCGGATGCGCCTGCGATCCTAAGGAGTAATCATGAAGCTGACATGTCTCCAGGAAAACCTCAAGCGTGGCCTCGCCGTTGTGAGCCACGCCGTGGCCGGCAAGAGCACCCTGCCGGTTCTCTCGAATGTTCTGCTGGCCACTGATGGTGGTCGGCTTAAGCTGGCCGCCACAAACCTGGATGTCGGCATCACCCACTGGATCGGCGCACAGGTGCAGGAGGAGGGCGCGATTACCGTGCCCGCTAAGCTGCTGGCCGATGTCGTCAGCGGCCTGCCGAACGACCGCGTCACCCTCACCCTCGACTCGCGTACCCAGACGGTGAAGATTGAGTGCGCCCGCTTCACCAGCAATATTAAGGGTATTGAGGCGGAGGAGTTCCCGATCATCCCAACGGTAAGCGACCGCCAGCCGACCGTAAGCCTTGCACCAGCCACTTTGCGCGAGGCGATTGACCAGGTGGCCTTTGCTGCCGCCAGCGATGACTCGCGCCCGGTGCTGGCCGGAGTTCTGGTGCGCCTGCGCGATAACCGGGCAACCTTCGCCGCCGCCGATGGCTTTCGTCTGGCCACTCGTGTCATCCAGCTCCCCGAGCCCGTTGACCAGCCCCAGGAGTTTATCGTCCCGGCGAAGTCGCTGATAGAACTCGCCCGTATCGCTGGTGATAGCGAGGGTACGATATCTATGACGATCACCCCCGGTGGTGGTCAGGCCCTCTTCCATACCGATAGCACGGAGTTGGTTTCGCGCCTGATTGACGGCAAATTCCCCGATTTTGAGCGGATCATCCCGAGTCAGTACCTCACCCGTAGCATCCTCGACACAGCCGAACTGGCCAAGGCGGTGAAGCTGGCCTCATTTTTTGCCAGCTCCAGCCAGAATGTGGTCAAGCTCACAATTGAGCCCGGTGGCGAGCTTGGCCCCGGTCGCCTGGTGATCAGTTCCAATGCTGCTGAGGTGGGCGATAATACCGGTGAGATTGATGGCATGATCCACGGCGACGGTAGTCAGATCGCCCTGAATGTGAAGTACCTCGCTGATGCCCTCGCCGCCATCAAGACCTCACAGGTCGCACTCGAAACCCAGACATCCCAGAGTCCTGGTGTCTTCAAGCCGGTTGGGCAAGAGGGCTACATCCACATCGTGATGCCCATGAGCATTCGCTGAGGTAGAAATAGGCGGGTGAGGGGTAGGGGCGCGTCGCGACGCGCCCCTACCAGGGCTGATGCACAGTCAGTGAACCCCCTCTCCCCCTGCCCCCTCTCCCACAAGGGGAGAGGGGGTATTTCGCACCAGAAAGAGATCTGGCTCCCCTCCCCCCGCGTGGGGGAGGGGCTGGGGGTGGGGGAGCGGGCGGCAATCTGAGGACTTTGCATCAGCCCTGGCGCCCCTACGGTG
>JBAXMH010000140.1:0-12882 GCA_037134395.1 Chloroflexales bacterium | reverse complement strand
TGGGCTTCCCACACAGCAGCGGCCTTCCTAGCGAGGGTTCGCCAGCAGTATCTTGACAGCTGTAATTTACAGCGGCTCGACCTTCAGGTACCGCGTCAGCGTGCCGACACGGAGCCGATAGACCTGGGCGCCCGACTCGCCCCGCGTGATCGGTTTCCAGATGCTCCCCGCCACGAGCACAGTCAGTTCAGGCGGAAGGGCGATCATGGGCGCTCCTTACACAGGCGGACATGCATCCCGATCAGGAGCCCGGCTGGGTCTCAGCAGAACTGCTACCGCCAGCACTGCACCCAGGCCGCGTCCACCCGGGCCAGGCGCGCCTTCGTCAGGTTCTGACGCATGATCCAGCGAATATCAGGGTCGTCGCTGGTCATCCAGCGCTCCATCGCCGGCTTGCCCACGGCGGGCAGCGCCGCGACCGCGACGCTCCAGCAGTAGCCCAGCCCCTTGCGCAGCGCCTGAAATGCCTCGCTGCGCCGGTCGCGCTGCTGGGGGATCGACGCGGTGATCGTGTCGAGCACCACCAGCACCCGCGCGGCGAGGGCCGGGTCGCGCAGCAGGCGCGGCTCGCACAGGGCCGCCGCTGCGGCGCGCTGCACCAGCGGGGTGTCGGTCGCCCAGGACTCCATCGCGTCGATCAGCGCGGCCATATCCACGTCGCCGAGCCGCTGGAGCGCCATGGCCACCGCCTCACGCGTGCGCCAGCGCGGGTCACGCGCCAGGTCGCGCAGGCGCGGCAGCAGCTCGCGCTGGCCCTCGGCCAGGAGTCGGCCCAGGCCCAGCACGCCACAGACCGCCAGGAACTCATCGGGCGTATTGGTCGGCGCCCGCACGGCGTCGTAGCAGAGCAGCCGCTCGAAGCACGCCGCGTCACCCTCCTCGGCGACAGCCTGCGCCAGTTCCAGGTTGGAGCGCGGCCCGGGCAGGCGCGACTCCTGGCGCAGGTAGGGCTCCCAGTCGGGCAGCCGGCGCAGCTCGGCGCGGTAGGCATCACTCTTCGTCGTCATCGTCAGCTCCTTGTGCCACACCCCAACCACACGCCCAACCCGCGCGATGCGTGTGGTGCCGCTATCATACCCGATCCGCCTACTTGGCGGCTGTGCTACACTGGCAGCGATCTGGCTGGTCGTCCACGTTCAGGAGCAGGTATACTCTGCACGGGTTAAAGCTAGATGTTTCTATAAGAGCGCTTTACCGCATCACTGCGCGGAAAAGCTGCACTACAGGAACGTCCGAGAATGAGCCGTGCAGAGTATATGTCCGCAGGATCGCCTGATGCCACGCTGATCATCGCCCGCCTTGAGGCACTGGCGAGCCCGGAGGATGCTGCCGGGATGGCCCGCTTCGGCATCTGCGGTGCCCGCGTCCTCGGCGTGTCGGTGAAGACTCTACGCGCCATCGCCCGCGAGGCCGGGCGCAGCCACCCGCTGGCCGAGGCGCTCTGGGCCTCCGGCATCCACGAGGCGCGCATCCTGGCCGGCTTCGTCCTTATGGCGCAGGTGGCCGGCAAGGATAAGTGCGCTCCTGCCGAATTGCTCCACCACTACCTCGCCCGCGCCGAGCGCGAGGCACACGACGAGCGCAACTTCGTAAGCTACCCACCGCTAAAGCTGGTGGGCTTTACCCTGGCGCGACGAGGTTGACTCGCCTCCGGGTGGTATGGCGGGCTTACAGCCGCCCGACGAGAAATATTTCCCGCCGCGATCACATCTGCATGACCAGCGAGTCCGCAGCGTGTGCACACAAACGACGCCTGGGTCGTGCGGTTGGCCTTGTCGATACACCCGCAGTTGGGACAGGTACGCGAGGTATTGCGTGGGTCAACGAAATGGACAGGAACGCCCGCCCGTGCGGCTTTGTAGACGATAAAGAGCCGCAACTGGAGAAAGGCCCAGCTATGGAGTGTCGTGCGCTGCGACCGTCTAGCCCTCACCCGCGACCGAATGTGCGTCAGATCCTCCAACACTATCGACCGCTTCGTGCGTTTGGCCGTCACGACCATCTTTTTGCTGAGGTTATGGTTCGTCCATGTGGCGAACCGACGTTCCTGACCCGCCAGTTTCTTCAAGCGGCGGCGGCTGCCGTGGGTGCGCTTCCGCTGGAGCTTGTTTCGCAGGCTCCGATGCCGATAGCGAATGTTCGTGATCGCCGTGCCCGAATAGATCTCCCCGTCGCTATCGACGGCAATATTCGTCACGCCCATATCAATGCCCAGGAAGCCTTCGACATCCGTGGGGGTCGGCTCCTCCACATCACACACCGCGAACAGATACCACGCGCCACGGATGTAGGCGAGGTCGGTTTCTCCATGCTGGGTGGCAAGCAACTGCCGCTGCCGCGCACCGCACACAAAGGGGATGGCCTGTCGCCCATCCAGCGTCCAGATCGAGACCGAGGAATCCGGCAGCGCATAGGACAGGATACGGTTGTCGTAGGAGATAGCCCCATGCGGTCGGAATGTCCGACACACCCGCTGATTAAGTTTGTAGGCGTCCCCTACCTTTCCCAGCGCACGGATCGTCATCTGCGCGGCCAGCCCGAAGGTCTCGCGTACTGCGTCATAGCAGACCTTCTGCAAGTCGAACTTGCCAAAGGTCTGCGTGTCCCAGGCGATACGGCTGATGTAGTCGCACGCTGCATTTGCCGCTTCCAGTGTTCGCCTGAGCGCATCGGCCTGATCAGGCGTCGGAAGGAGTTTCAGTTGTGCGGTAAGTTTCACTATGTGAGTATATCACGTATCGAACGTCTGCGCAAATGTGCGCTAAAGCGGGCTAAAGCATGGGGCGTTCCTCCCAGCGCTAAAGCTGCTGGGCTTCCCGCCCTAAAGGGTAAACATCCGTGAACTGGGCTATCCGCGAGATCGGGCAGCGCAGCGCCGAGCTGAACGCGGCGACCATCACCACCTCCCAGCGCCTCCAGGCATCAGACTCCCGCACGGCCCGCTGGGTCGGCAGCGACGCCCTGCGCGAGCTGACCAGCGACACGATCGCGCAGCGCGTGGCCGGGCGCGAGGGAAAGCAACAAGCTGAACACTGAAAAACGTACCGCGATACGATGCTGAATCGCTGCGTTTTCCGCTTTCCCCTCCTACTCCTGCTCCATCGTGAGCCAGCGCTCCGGCCGGATGTGGATCAGGATGCCGGTCTCGCCCGGCCCCTCGGGGCCGAGACTGGCCAGGAAGGCGTCGCCCTCGGCGGCCCCAGGTAGCGGTGGGCCAGCGTGCGGATCGCGGCGGGCGTCGCCGGGGTGATCGCGGTGACCGGCCCCTTGATCGAGACGTAGCGGTAGGGCGGTGCCTCGTCCTGCGCGCATAGGCTGGCCCGCCCCGCCGCCTGGATCTGCACGGGGCGATGCCATATGTTTGCCCAGCGCACCGTGAGTACCCAAGTCGTAGAAGACCACGGGCACTATTGTTGGATCGCCAAAGAGAACCAGCCGACCGTGCTTGATGACCTGAAGCTACTGTCTGGTCTCACGAATCTTGCGGCGCTTCAGCGCTCCATGATTATATCCTGTTCCGTGTGCGACTTTGCAACAGCCCTGGAAAAGACTCCCTCGCCACTGTACAACGGCAGCAAATCATACTATCATTATCATCCACGTATAGGCGCTGATCAGCGGAGTTGCCGCAGGGCTGATGCAAAGTCAGTGAACCCCCTCTCCCCCTGCCCCCTCTCCCACGAGGGGAGAGGGGGTATTCCGCACCAGAAAGCGATTCAGCTCCCCTCCCCCCGCGTGGGGGAGGGGCTGGGGGTGGGGGAGCGGGCAGCAATTTGAGAACTTTGCAACAGCCCTGGGAGTTGCCGTGTGGGGTCTGCTTGCTCCCCTGTAGTACACGGCCTATCTGGAGCGCGGCTATGTCTACCCCATATTGCCCACGCCCGCATCGCACACGCCCCGTCCGTGCGTTTCAGGCGCGCTTGGCTGCGACCGAGCAGACGCTTAGGTTCTGTCGGCGCGAGCTGGCCACCCTTCAGCGCCTCACCGCCCTAGTGCTCCCCACACAGCCGCTCCACGAGGCGCTTCATGCGGCGGCGCAAGAACTCGGGGCCGCGACTGGCGTCCCCATCGTCGTGATCGAGCGCTATGACGATGCGCACCAGGAGCTGGAATGCGTGGCCGCCACCGGGGTCGCGCTCCCAGGCGACCTGGTCGGAGGCCGCTTCCCGGCAGCGCAGTGCCTCGCCGGTCGCGTTGCCCGCAGCGGCCAGGTTTACATCGCGACACACACCTATGATCAGCCTCCGGAGGTTCTGGATGCTCTAGGCCGCCTCGGGGCGCAGGCCGTGGCATGTCTCCCCCTGACCGTGGCCGAGCGCGTGGTCGGCACCGTGACCCTGGCCCACCCAGATGCTGGGGTACTCGCTACCGACCGCATTGCCCTGGCCCAGCGCCTGGTCACCCCGATCGCGGCCCTGGTCACGCGCGGTCATGCCGACGTGCGCAGCCCCGTTGATGAGCAGCCGCTCCGCACGATCCTCGACCAACTCGCCACCGGGGTGTTTCAGATTGACGCCGAGGGTCGCTACCACTACGTGAATCGGCGCATCGTCGAGCCCATTGGCCTGACCCCGGACAAGGTGATCGGGAGGTCAATCCTGGAGATCCTGCCGCCCGCAGACGCCCAGGCAGAGCTGGAGCGCTATCGGCGCATCATTGCCACCGGGCGCACGACCGAGTATGAAGTCACGTTCGAGACCCCCCAGGGGCCATGGACCTACGTCATGGTCGGCCAGGTGCTCAACGATTCCCAGGGTATAGGCCGCACCCTCCTGGTCAGCGGGGTGGATATCACCGCGTATAAGCAGGCCGAGGCGGCGCTCCAGGTGGCGCTCACCAAGTATCGCACCCTCTTTGACAGCTTTCCCCTGGGGATTAGCGTCTGCGATGCCAAGGGCCAGATTGTCGGGGCCAACCGGATGGCGGACTCCCTGCTGGATCTGGGCGCGGACGAACACCTCCAGCGCACTATTGATGACGCGGCGTGGCAGATTGTGCGCCCCGATGGCTCGCCAATGCCCAGCGCGGAGTATGCCGCCGTGCGGGCGCTCCATGAGCAGCGCCTCGTCGCGAATGTCGAGATGGGCGTGATCACCCCCCGTAGCACGACGACCTGGCTCACGGTCACGGCCACCCCGCTCCCGCTGGATGCTGGTGGGGTCGTGATTACCTACGACGATATCACCGCACGGCGCCTGGCGGAGGTCACCCTGCGCCTGAGCGAGGCGCACTATCGCGGGCTGATGGAGAGTCTGGGCAGTATGGTCTTCACCCTGGACGCCACCGGTACGCTCCAGTATGTGAACCAGATGGCCGCACAGCAACTCGGCGGCACCCCGCAAGACTTGGTGGGCCAGCGAATCGACTCGCTGCTCCCGGCAGCGGTGGTGTCCGCGCATATAGATGCGTTGCGGCAGGTCTTCACTGATGGCACCGTGGTAGTACACGAGGATCACGTTCCCGTGCAGGGAAGGCTGCGCTGGTATCGCATCAGCTTCCACCCCATCTACGATGATCTGGGGCAGGTGCTTGTCGCACTGGTGAATGCCACCGATATCCACGACCTCAAGACCACCCAAGAGGAATTGCGTACGCTGAACCAGACCCTGGAGGCGCGGGTGGCGCAGCGCACTGCCGAAGTGCAGGACCTCTACGACCACGCGCCGACCGGGTACTACGCGCTCGATGGCGATGGCCAGATCATCAACGTGAACCAGACCATGCTCGATTGGCTGGGGTACACACGCACCGAGGTGCTGGGCCGACCGTTTATAGACCTGATACCACCCGCTGACCGCGCCACCTTTCTGGCCGACTTCCCGGTTTTCAAGAAGCACGGCTGGCTACGTGACTATGACGGCGCGTTGCTGCGCAAGGATGGGAGCACGTTCTGGGTACTCCACAACGCGACCGCAGTCTACGACGCAAACGGCGTGTATACGAGCAGCCGTGCCACTGTCTTTGATAACACCGAGCGCCGCAAAGCGGAGGATGCGCTTCGGGAGAGTGAGGCGCGCTATCGCACCCTGGTCGAGCAGATGACCCAGGGCGTGATTGTCTACCAGGACGATCATGTCGTCTTTGGCAATGCGGCCGCAGCCCAGATCATCGGGTGCAGCCTTGAGGATCTCCATCGCACCTCCTTGATCGATCTGGCCGGGCACCTCCACGCCGACGATCAGCGCCGTGTGATGCCCTCGCCCTCGGACTGGCCAGGGGCGGGCACGATCACCACGGAGCCCTTCCGCTTCACGCGGATCGCCGACAGCGCGCTGCGCTGGGTGTTTGCCACCTCCATCATCACGACCTCCCACGGCCTGCCGGCGAGGCTCGTCGTCTTCACCGATGTGACCGCACTCAAGCTGGCTGAGGAGCAACTGCGCCTGAGCGAGGCCCGCATGCACCTGCTCCTGGACAAAACTCCCGCAGTCATCTTCAGCTCGTTGGCCGAGCCCGACTTCCACTCCACCTTTGTGAGCGAGTCCGTGCGCCAGGTACTCGGCTACGCGCCGGCCCAGTTTCTGAGCAGCCCCGGCTTCTGGGCCAGCCGCATCCACCCGGATGACAAGGCGCGGGTGTTTGGCGACGCGCCCGAGTTCTTAGCCCAGGGCTGGTGCCAGTACGAGTACCGCTGCCGCCACGCCGACGGGAGTTACCGCTGGATCGAGAGCGGTGCCAGTCTGCTACCCGCAGTCGAGGGGCATCCCGCCGAGGTGGTCGGCTATATGATCGACATCACGGTGCGCAAGCAGGCCAAGGTGCTGCTCCAGCAGGCCAACGCCGAACTGTCCCGTGCGGCGCGGGCCAAGGACGAGTTCCTCGCCAATATGAGCCACGAGTTGCGCAGCCCGCTCAACGCCATACTCGGCTTCAGCGAGATCCTCCAGGCCGGGATCTACGAGCCACTCACTGCAGGCCAGCAGGGCGCCGTCCAGCATATCGAGACCAGCGGGCGCCACCTGCTCGCGCTGATCAATGATATCCTCGACCTCTCCAAGGGCGAGGCCGACAAGCTGACCCTGAACATCGAGCGGATTGACATTGTCACGATCTGCCAGGCTAGCCTGATGTTTGTCGAAGAGCTGGCGCTCAAGAAAGAGGTTTACATCGCGGTCGAGTACGCTAGCCCAGAGGCGGAGATCGAGGCTGACCCGCGACGCCTCAAGCAGATGCTCGTCAATCTGCTCTCCAATGCGGTGAAGTTCACCCCCAGCGGTGGGCATATCGTCCTGGAAGTCGCGGTCAATGCGACGACCGAGCAGGTGCGCTTCAGCGTGAAGGATACCGGGATTGGGATTGCGCCGGAAGACCTGGGTCGGCTGTTCCAGCCCTTCAGCCAGATCGAATCGACCTTGAGCCGGCAGCAGGCGGGCAGCGGGCTGGGGCTGGCCCTGGTGCGTCGCCTAGCCACCCTGCACGGGGGCGAGGTGGGCGTCACGAGCGCCGTGGGGACGGGCAGTTGCTTTACGATCACCCTGCCCGTCCACCAGCCCACGCTGGTGGCACCAGCCCCGAAGGTGCCCGGCGAGCCGGCCGACACATCGAATATCGTGGGTTCAGCAGGCGTGCGCGTGCTTGTAACCGATGACAACAAAGAGAATCTCGAACTGATTGCCGCGTATCTCCAGGCCCAAGGCTATGCGGTGGTAGCGACGCGCAATGGCCAGGAGGCCCTGGCCCAGGTGGGCGTGGCACACCCGATGGTCATCGTGATGGACATCCAGATGCCCGATCTCGATGGGCTGGAGGTCATCCGCCGGCTGCGCGCCCAGGCAGACTGGGCAACGACACCCATTATCGCGCTGACCGCGCTGGCCATGCCGGGCGACCGAGAGCGCTGCCTGGCGGCCGGCGCAACCGCGTATCTGACCAAGCCCGTGCGGCTCCAGGAGCTGATAGCGACGATCCAGCGACTCCTCTCGGCTTAGGAACGTTCTTTGTACCGCATAAACTTGGCACGATTCCTCCGTGCCAGGAGGTGGTGCGTCCATGGCTGACTCCCTGGTTGCGACCAAGCTGCTGCCGCCGTGGGCACACCGCCCGGCGGTTCCGCGCCCACAACTGGTGACCCAGTTGTGCGCTGGGCTCGATGGCCCGCTCACCTTGCTCTGCGCCCCGGTCGGCTTCGGCAAGACCTCGCTGGCACTCCAGAGCCTCGACGGGTACGGGGCGGCGGTGGCCTGCGCATGATCTTCCCCGCCGACCATCGCGCCTACGCTCGGATGGGCCTATACAAGACCTTCCCGCAGGCCGCTTCGCCGTTGATGCCGTACCATCCCGATCGCTTAATAGCGCATTGTCGCCGCTGCGCCGCCTCCCTACGGACGTGGCCCATGTGAACCTGGGAGTACCAATGGCTAATATCGTAACGAGCCTCCAGCCCTTTCGCGCCGCCGTCGTGCAAGCCGCTCCCGTGGCCTTCGACCGCGACGCCTCGCTTGCCCGCGCCCTCCATCTGATCGCCGAGGCAGCCGCCCAGGGCGCGCAGCTCGTGGTCTTCCCCGAGGCATTTCTCAGCGGCTATCCCAAGGGTCTGGACTTCGGTGCCCGGGTGGGCATGCGCTCGCCCGAGGGGCGCGACCTGTTCCGCCGCTACTACGAGAGCGCGCTCGATGTGCCCGGCCCGGAGACCGCCGCCCTCGGCGCATCTGCCCACGCTCACCGTCTGCACCTGGTGATCGGGGTAATCGAGCGCACCGGGGGCACGCTCTACTGCACGGTGCTCTTCTTTGGCCCCGATGGCGCGCTGCTCGGGAAACACCGCAAGGTGATGCCGACCGCGATGGAGCGCCTGATCTGGGGCTTCGGCGACGGCGCGACCCTCCCGGTGCTGCCAACGGCCCTCGGTCGGCTCGGCGCGGCGATCTGCTGGGAGAACTATATGCCCCAGCTGCGTCTGGCGCTCTACGGCCAGGGGGTGCAGCTCTACTGCGCGCCGACGGTGGACGACCGCGAGACCTGGCTGGCGACGATGCGCCACATCGCGCTGGAGGGGCGTTGCTTCGTGCTCTCGGCCTGCCAGTTCGCCCGCCGCGACGACTTCCCGCCCGACGTGGCGCCGATCCAGGGCGACGACCCGGCGACAGTGCTCATTCGCGGCGGGAGCTGTATCGTCGGCCCGCTGGGCGAGGTGTTGGCCGGGCCGACCTTCGATGCGCCGGCCATCCTGACGGCGGAGATTGACGTGGGGGCGATCAGCCGGGCCTCCTTCGACCTGGACGTAGTCGGCCACTACGCCCGCCCCGACCTCTTCCAGTTGACGGTACAAACCCGCCCGGCCCAGGCGGTGCGCTTCGTGGGCGAGGCCGGGCCGGATCAGAGCGACGTGCGATGATCAGTGCTGAAGATGAGAGTCGGTAGGCGACGACCCACGGTGCGTACCTGGGCACCGAGCAGTCGGCTGAGCGCGATCAGCACCAGATCGCCGGCGCGGTGCCCCTAGGTGTCGTTGACCTGTTTGAAATAGTCAATATCCAGGAGAATGATGCCGATGGGATGGTGACTGCTCGCCGAGCGGCGCTGTTCGTAGGCGATGATCGCCTCGTTTTCGGCGATGCAGTATCTTTGCATCAGCCCTGATGCCGCGTGGCGGTAGGCGTATCTGCTATACTTGGGCTATCTCGTCTACGTAAGAAAGTATGCTTATGCCCGATATCAAGATCAATAATCAACAACTTGAGGCGCAGCTCTCGCGATTGGAACAGGCGCGCCCCTGGAGTCCGCGCGTGATGTCCAAACTTGAGACATTCATTCGCTCTGCTCCGGATGTTGACGTGTTTCGCGTCAATCCAATGCAGTATGCACTGGAGCGCAGCATGGCGGAATCTGAGGCAGTGGATCTTTTTTTGAATGCGTCTAAAATTGGACTCTTTGAGATGGATTGGCACATCGTGTGTCCACACTGCGGCTTTATCGTCGACAGCTTGCACACCCTGAGCCAACTCCGCACCCACTATCTGTGCCCAATCTGTGGGGCTGAGCGCGATTATGCGTTGGACGATTATATCCAAGTCGCCTTTTCGATTTCGCCGCAGGTGCGTGACATCCCATACCATCACCCGGAATCGCTGAGCATCGAGGATCTGTACCTCAATTATCGCTTAAGTAGAGACGTGATCTCGCCGCTGCCAGCCTTCCCCTCATGGCGCGATGCGATTATCCACATCACCAGGTATCTCGGCTATGTGCAGCCCGGCGAGAATGTGAGGACGACGATTGATCTGCCACCGGGCGTTCTGCGCGCCACCGATGGCCGGAATTGCCTCCAGCTATCGGCGACGCAGGAGCAGCAAGAGCGGACAAGCTGGATTCCAATCACGCTGGTTGACGGCACATTTCAGTCGGATGATCCCGAGATGCGGCCCCACAGCCCGACCCTGAAGAATGCGGAGCAGCAGCTAGTGCAATTTCGCTATGATCTACAGCGGGAGCTGCCCAGCGGGAGGGTGGTGATCAACGTAGAAAATCGGCAGGATCGCCGGAGCGCGTTGTGCATCTATCAGCCTGGGGATATGCCGGTGTCGGTGCTTCCCTTGCGGCCGAATTTAAGCGGCAAGAAAATATTAGCGACGCAGACCTTTGGCGATCTCTTCCGGTCTGAGATCATCAGGCTGGATGAAACGCTATCAATCAAAGACATCACCTTTGTGTTTACCGATCTGAAGGGCTCGACGGCGATGTATGAGCAGATCGGCGATGCCAAGGCATATTTCCTGGTGCATCAGCACTTCGCGACCCTGAGCCGCGTGATCCGTGATCGGAATGGCGCAATCGTGAAAACGATCGGTGATGCCGTGATGGCCGTATTTGACAACCCGGTCGAGGCGACCACCGCCGCTCTTGAGATGATTGACGCGCTCAATACGTTTAACCACACGATCTCACAGGAATTAATCCTGAAAGTGGGCATCCACCGGGGGCACTCCATCGCCGTAACGGTCAATGAGCGTATTGACTATTTCGGGCAGAATGTCAATATCGCGGCGCGCGTGCAAGCTCTCGCCGATGCCAATGAAGTATATATCACCGCCGACGTGTACACCTCGCCGGGGGTCAGTGATGTCCTGAAGGCGTATCAGGTTGCTCCAGACGAGGTGCTGGTCAAGGGTGTGAGCGAAAAACTCCTTGTTTATAGGATCGGCCAGCATCACCACACATAAGCGTATACGTCAGATCAATGCGGCCAGCCGAATGTGAAAGGTATTGGCCTTATGCCTGGGGCTCGTCCTGCGGGCCTGCGATCTGAGGCAGCGCCCCATGATCCGAGAGCAGACCGCTGCGAAGGTAGACCGAGAGCTTCTGCCGCGTATCAGCGATGTCGTTATTGCGCATGGTGAGCTGCCCGATCCGATCCTGTGGTGAGAAGGACGACTCGCCCTTCTCCATCGTCAGCCGCTGTGGGTCGTAGGTTAGGTTCGGCGACTCGGTGTTCAGGATTGTGTAATCGTTCCCCCGGCGCAGCCCAATCGTCACATCCCCGCTGATCGCCCGCGCCACCCAGCGCTGCGCTGACTCGCGTAGCATGATCGCCTGCGGATCGAACCAGCGACCCTCGTAGAGCAAGCGACCAAGTCGCCGCCCGCCCTCGCGGTACTGCTCAATCGTGCCCTCGTTGTGAATGCCAGTCACCAGCCGCTCATACGCAATGTACAGCAGGGCTAGGCCCGGAGCCTCGTAAATCCCGCGACTCTTGGCCTCGATAATCCGGTTCTCAATCTGGTCGCTCATACCGAGCCCATGCCGCCCGCCGATCTGGTTCGCTTCGGCCAGTAGGGCCACATGGTCGTCAAATGTCGCACCATTGATCGCAACCGGCAACCCCTCTGCAAAGGTTATCCGCACCTCTTCGTAGGGAATGACCGTCTCCTCGCGCCAGAAGGGCACGCCCATAATCGGGTTGACAATGTAGATCCCCTGGTTAAGATGTTCCAGATCCTTCGCCTCATGGGTGGCCCCGAGCATGTTCGAGTCGGTTGAATACGCCTTCTCTGCCGACATGCGGTAGTCGAAGCCGTGCTGAGTCATGTAGGCCGACATCTCTGCGCGCCCGCCGAGCTCATCAATGAATGTTTGATCCAGCCAGGGTTTGTAGATTTGCAGACTCGGATTCACCAGCAGGCCGTAGCGATAGAATCGCTCGATGTCATTCCCCTTATAGGTGCTGCCGTCGCCCCAGACATTGACCGCGTCGTCTTTCATCGCGGCCACCAGCATCGTGCCAGTTACCGCCCGCCCCAGCGGCGTGGTGTTGAAATAGGGCACTCCCGCTGTCGTAATATGGAACGCGCCACACTGAATCGCGGTCAGCCCCTCGGCCACCAGTTGCGTCCGGCAATCAATCAGGCGTGCGGCCTCGGCACCATAAGCCAGCGCCCGCCGGGGAATATCCTCGTAATCCGGCTCATCGGGCTGCCCAAGATGGGCCGTGTAGGCGTAGGGAATCGCGCCCTTGGCGCGCATCCAGTGGATCGCTGCGCTCGTGTCTAGTCCACCCGAAAAAGCAAGGCCGATCTTTGCGCCAAGAGGAAGCTGCTGAAGGATGTTTGCCATAGTGATGTTATCCACAATCTACTAAATAGGCGTGAGATTCGCCACGCGCATATGCCGCTAGAACCAGTGCTGGTGTACAGTCACTCCCTCTCCCCCTGCCCCCTCTCCCACGAGGGGAGAGGGGGTATTTCAGAAAGATGTTCGGCTCCCCTCCCCCCGTGTGGGGGAGGGGCTGGGGGTGGGGGCGGGGGGCACCCTGAAGACTGTGCATCAGCCCTGCCGCCGGAACAGCATATTATACATAGATACGGCGGTTGTGGTAGCATGGCCAGCGGAAGAGCAGGGCTGATGCAAAGTCAGTGAACCCCCTCTCCCCCTGCCCCCTCTCCCACA
>JBAXMH010000139.1:0-12885 GCA_037134395.1 Chloroflexales bacterium | reverse complement strand
ATCATTGTTCTGCACGCGCAGATCATTGTTCGCCACCCGCAGATCATTGTTCGCCACCCGCAGATCATTGTTCGCCACCCGCAGATCATTGTTCGCCCCCCGCGAATCATTATCCGCACCCCGCGAATCATTATCCGGCCCCTGCGAATCATTGATCCGCAACTCGCACCAAACGAGACGGAGGCCGCATGACCCCTATCGGTAAGCCTGAGCGTATCACCCAGAAGCGGGTCATTGATCTCTTCCACGATGAGTTGGGCTACACCTATCTCGGTGACTGGAGCGACCGCGATCATAACAGCAATATCGAAGACGGGTTGTTGAGCGCGCACCTAACGACGTGTGGCTACAGTCCGGCCCAGATCAGCGCCGCCCTGTACCAGTTGCGCAGCGAGGCGAATAACCACAATCGCACTCTCTACGGCAATAACCAGGCGGTGTATAAGCTGCTGCGTTACGGTGTGCCGGTGAAGACTGAGGCGGGTAAGCTTACCGAGACTGTTCATCTGATCAACTGGCACGCACCGGAACAGAACGACTTCGCTATTGCCGAAGAGGTGACGCTCAAAGGCAATCACGAGCGGCGGCCCGACCTCGTGTTGTATGTGAACGGTATCGCGATTGGCGTGCTAGAGCTGAAAAATAGCCGCGTCAGCATTGGCGACGGCATCCGCCAGAATTTGTCGAACCAGCAACCCGCGTTCCACGCCTGGTTCTTTAGCACTGTCCAGTTCGTTTTTGCCGGCAACGACTCGGAGGGTCTGCAGTACGGCAGTATCCTCACTCCTGAGAAGTACTTTTTGCGCTGGAAGGAAAACGAGCAGGATAACAGCCGCTTCAAGCTGGACAAGTACCTGCTCACGATGTGCGCCAAGGCCCGGCTGATTGAGCTAATGCACGATTTCGTCCTCTTTGATGGTGGCGAGAAGAAACTGCCGCGAGTTCATCAGTATGTCGGCATCAAAGCCGCTCAGCAGTATATTCACGCCCGTAAAGGCGGCATCATTTGGCACACCCAGGGCAGCGGCAAGAGCATTGTGATGGTGCTGCTGGCCCGCTGGATTCTGGAGAACAACCCGCACGCCCGCGTCGTGATCATCACCGACCGCGACGAACTCGATAAGCAGATCGAGCGGGTGTTCAACGAGGCGGGCGAGACAATCACACGCACCATCAGCGGCAGCGACCTGATCAATCAGCTTGGTCAGGCCACGCCGCGCCTTCTCTGCTCGCTGGTGCATAAATTCGGCGCACACGATGTGGATGATTTCGACCTTACCCCCTCACCCCCAGCCCCTCTCCCACACGGGGAGAGGGGAGATTTCGCATTAGAACGCTGTCCGGCTCCCCTCCCCCCACGTGGGGGAGGGGCTGGGGGTGGGGGGGCTGAGCGTATTAAATCTAGCCCAACCGTCGGCGAGATATGTGTCTTCGTTGATGAATGCCATCGCACCCAGAGCGGCAAGCTGCATCGGGTGATGAAAGCCATGCTGCCCAACGCGATCTTTATTGGCTTCACTGGCACGCCCCTGCTCACGCAGGACAAAGCCAGTAGCCTGGAGATCTTTGGCAACTACATCCATACCTACACGTTCAGCGAGGGTGTTGAGGACGGGGTGGTTCTTGATCTGGTGTACGAAGCACGGGACATTGACCAAAGCCTTAGCTCCGAAGGCAAGATTGATGCGTGGTTCGAGGCCAAAACTAAGGGACTCAACGACTGGCAGAAAGACGAACTCAAAAAACGCTGGGGCACCATGCAGATTGTCCTCAGTTCACGCTCACGTATGGAGCGCGTCGTGAGCGACATCGTTTTCGATTTCAGCACCAAGCGCCGTCTTAACGATGGGCGAGGTAACGCGATGCTGGTCGCGGCGAGCATTTACGATGCCTGTAAATATTTCGACCTCTTTCACAAAACACCCTTTAAGGGCAGATGCGCGGTCGTTACCTCCTACAACCCACAGGCTCAGGATGTCACCAAAGAGGAGACGGGCGCGAATAGCGAGACCGACAAGCAGTTCATTTACAATACCTACAACGAATTGCTGAAAGCGGTCGAGGCCCGACCAGGGATGACCAAGACCGAAACCTATGAGGAGTACGCCAAGGCGCTGTTTGCCAAAGAACCGGCGACGATGAAACTCCTGATTGTGGTAGATAAACTGCTTACCGGCTTTGATGCGCCCCCGTGCACCTACCTCTACATTGACAAAACGATGCGTGACCACGGTCTCTTCCAGGCCATCTGCCGCACCAACCGGCTCGATGGTGAGGACAAAGACTTTGGCTACATCGTGGACTACAAAGATCTGTTTACGAAGGTTGAGAACGCGATTGCGGTCTATACCTCCGCCCTGGATCATAGCGCGGGCGGCAGCGACCCAGAAATAATGCTTCAGGATCGGCTCCAGAAAGGGCGCGAGCGTCTTGAGACGGCGATTGAAGTTCTGGCTCTGCTGTGCGAACCCGTTGAGCCACCAAAAGACGCCCTGGCGCATATCCACTACTTCTGCGGCAATACCGAGATAGCGACCGATCTCAAGGAACACGAACCGCAGCGGGTTGCGCTCTACAAGGCAACCGTGGCATTGGTACGGGCCTACGCCAACATCGCCGATGAGCTTGAGCGGGCGGGCTACAGCAGCCAGGAGATTGAGCGTATGCGGCGGCAGCTCGACAACTACCTTGATCTGCGCGAGATCATCCGCAAAGCCAGTTGCGAGAGCCTCGATCTGAAGGCATACGAAGCCGACATGCGCCACCTGATTGATACCTACATTCAGGCCGACGAAGCACGGCCCATTTCGCCCTTCGAGAACATGGGCCTTCTGGAACTGATCGTCAAAAGCGGCATCACCAACGCAATCGGCACCCTGCCCGATGGGATTAAGAAGAACACTGGCAGCGTCGCCGAAACCATCGAGAACAACGTGCGCAGCACCATCCTCAAAGCGCACCTGAACGACCCGGCCTACTACGAAAAAATGTCGGCCCTGCTGGATGAGATCATTGCCGACCGCAAGGCCAAGGCTATTGAGTACGAAGAGTACTTGAAGAAAGTCGCTGAACTGGCCACGCGGGTTGCGACCGGCCACGCGGACGACATCCCGGAGCAACTGACGCACAGTCCAGGTATGCGGGCGATCTACAACAATGTGAGGAAAGAAAGCGGGAAAACTGACGTAGCGGGTACTATCGTAGCCGAAGAGCGGGCCACCTTCAGTGTCGTTGATCACACCGCGCTCCAGCTTGCGGTAACGATTGACGAAGCCGTGAAGCGGGTACGGCCCGACGGCTGGCGCGATGTGCAGTCCCGCGAGCAGGTGATCAAGCGTGCCCTCTACGACATCGTGCAGGACGTGGCCGACGTAGAGCGGATCTTCTTGATCATCAAGGCGCAGAAGGAATATTGATGAGCCAGCAGATACAGCTAGGCGACATCACCGTAGATGTCGTACTCAAAGACATAAAGAACGTCCATCTGAGCGTCTACCCTCCGGCTGGGCGCGTTCGCATCTCCGCCCCCTCGCGCATGAGCATCGAAACCATCCGCGTCTTCGCGATCTCAAAGCTCCGGTGGATCAAAGAGCAACAGAAGAAACTCCAGGCGCAGGCCCGCGAAACTCCCCGCGATTATCTCAACCGCGAGAGTCATTACCTCTGGGGGACGCGCTACCTTCTCACGGTTATCGAGGCAGATCAGCCCCCAACCGTTGAGCTAGAGCATAACCGGATGATCTTGCACATACGCCCAGGGACAGATACGCCCAAGCGGCAAGCCATCGTTGAGGCGTGGTATCGTCAACAGCTCACAGCAGCCATACCGCCGCTCATCGCCGCATGGGAGCCGGTGATGGGCGTAAAAGTAGAACGGTTCTTTGTACGGCAGATGAAAACCCGCTGGGGAAGTTGCACTCCCCGCACACGAAGCATCCGCCTAAACACCGACCTCGCCAAAAAGCCACGCGAATGCCTGGAATACGTCATCGTCCACGAAATGACGCATCTTCTTGAACCAACCCACAACCGGCGCTTCATCAGCCTGATGGATCGCTTCATGCCGCGCTGGCAATTCTACCGGGATGAGCTGAATCGTCTGCCGGTGAGGCACGAGGAGTGGGGGTAGGGAGAACGCACTGACATCATGTACGTGATCCATCAGATCCGGTGCCTCTACACCCTGGGCAAGGGCAGCCACAAAATTGCCGAGCCAGTTGTTGCATAGAACGACGCCCCGTATTGCGGGGCGTCGTTCTGCGCTATAATCGGGCGCTATGGGTACACACCAGTTTCGCCATTATGTGGTCGCGCTCGGCGTCTTTGTTGCGCTGGTGATCATCTTCCTGATTGCCCCGCACACGCCCTTGCGCTATGTGATTGATGTTGGCTACGAGGAAGGCATCGGCAGCGACCTGCCTTTCCTCCAGGGGTTTAACGGGGCCGAGGACGCGGGACATGGCACCTACCGCTGGACAGACGACGGGGCCACGCTGAGTGTGCCGGGTGTGGGACGACGACCGCTGGAGCTGCGGTTGCGCTTTCTTCCCGTGGACGCCAAGGTTATGGCGGTTGGCCCGCAGTCTATTGATATTTTCTCTGACGGGCGGTTTTTGGCGACCTTGCCGGTGATCACTCGTGGCTCAACGCAGGCCATCCTGGTACCGCCGCCCGCCAGCGGCAGTCTGGAGATCAAGCTGCATACGGCGACCTTCAGCCCACCAGGAGATAGGCGCAATCTGGGGACGCCACTGGATGCGGTACAGGTGATTGCGTTGTCCGTTGGCGGTATAGTGGCCCCTGATTGGCCGGCGACCCTGATGTGGCTTGGTGCTGCGGCCCTTGCGTGGTTTGTTCTCCGCCACGCACTAGGGACGACCGCCCCGGCGACGTGGCTCTACGCGGTATGTGGTGGTCTGATTGGCCTAGCGGCGATCCTCGATCCGCCGCACTGGGCCGCCGGGGCCAAAGCCGCCATGATCGCGGTGGCGTTGGCCTATCCGCTGGCGATTATCCTGCGTGCGAGTCTCCCAGCTCTGGCCCGTCGGCTGGGCGTTCTGCTCGATGGGGCAGGGCTAGGCTGGCTGACTGTGTGCTGCGTGATCGCTTTTGCCATGCGCTATGCGGGGCGTCTCTACCCAGATTCTATGCACGGCGACATCGGATTTCATACCAACCGTTTTAACGAGGCGCTCACGGGCCTGATCTTTATCTTGTCGAAGAACCGTGGGGTTGACTTTCCCTACCCGCCAGGCCCATACGTGGTGATTGCGCCGTTTAGCTTATTTGGTCTCAGCCCCAGCACGATTCTGCCGCTCGGCGCGGCGCTGGCCGATGCTCTGGGAGCAGCCGTCATCTATGCGATTGCCAGTCGGGTGATGAGCACCCGGGCCGCACAGATGGCCGCGACCATCTACGTGTTTACGGCAGCTACATTCATGACGACCTGGTGGTCGTTTGATACCCACATCTACACGCAGTTCTTTCACCTGCTGACAATTGCGGCCCTCTGCTGGGCAATGGAGGCGTGGCAGGGGGATAATCAGCAGCAGCAACTGACCTGGGGGGCGGCGGTGTTTGTGTTGCTGAGTATGGTTTTCCTGGGGCATTTTGGGTTTCTGATTGACACAACCCTGCTCGTGGGCCTGCTCACGGCGATTACGTGGCTGATGAGTTGGCGCGGCGCGATCTGGGCGAAAGCAATCCGTTGGCCGCTGAGTTTGTCGTTCGGCGGTGCCGTAATCTTCGCCGGTATCTTCTTTTATAGCGCCTACATCCCACTGTTCCTCGGTCAGATCGAGACAGCCAGAGTGGGAGGCGGGCTGAACGCCGTGGCCGGGCGTGCCCCAGCGAGCCGGTCGGCGATGTGGGAGACGCTCTGGCAGGTCGGGCTGATCACCCATTTCGGGATCTTTCCGATCCCTCTGGCTTTGGGCGGAGTGTGGATGCTCGCCCGTCGCAAGGAAGAGAGTCAGGGGTTAGGGCGGCGCACGGTGGTGCTGGCGCTGATGCTGGGCAGTCTGGCCGTGGCCGTCTGCTTCGCGGTACTGCCATTCATCACCCTAACGACGAACAGCCCGCGCTGGCTGATGTTTCTGGCCTGGGTGGTGGCCCTGGGTACAGCGATGGCCACGGAGGAAATCTGGAAACGCGGGTGGGTCGGGCGGATTGCAGCCCTGGCGATGGGTGCCGTGGTGCTGGCCAACACTGCCTGGATCTGGCTCGCACCGATGCTCTGGCGGGTTCGCCCGCCCGAGCCGTTTTAGAGTACACATTACGCACTATCGCAAAAGTCACGCTGTCTTTGTTTTCTTTGCGTCTTCGCGTCTTTGCGTCACACCAGAACCATGCGTTTGACGCAAAGGCGCAAAGACGCAAAGACTCTCATGTCGTTCAACGTGACAGCGTTCCTTTTGTGGTAGGACAAGGTTCGCGGGTGCTTTACAATTCTACCCCCCCTAGCCCCCCCGCAAGCGGGGGGGGACAACGCATTGGTTCCCCCCCGCTTGCGGGGGGGGTAGGGGGGGTAAGTATGCCAAGAGTGTAAAGTAAAATCGGCCCCTCTGAAACCATGTCTAGTGCCAAATTGCAGAGTGCAGATTGTAGATGGGGATAATCTACAATCTGCAAACGAAGGAGAGACCATGCTCACCGCGTTTGTGATGATCAGGTGCGAGTCCCGGCGAATTAGCGAGGTGGCCCAGGCCGTGGCCGAACTGCCGAATGTGGCCGAGGTCTATTCGGTGACGGGCGAGTTTGACATTATCGCCCTGCTACGGGTGAGTGAGTACGACTCGCTGGATGAGTCGGTACCGGGCGGGATCTCCCAGATCACCGGTGTGACTGACACGAAGACTATCCTGGCCTTCCGGCGCTATGCCAAACGAGATCTGGATACCGGCTTCGATATTGGTCTCTCCTGATAGCCCAATCTGCGCGTCACAGGGGCATAAAAAGGCTCTTGACACACAGATGATTTCATGATAAAATACGCACAATAGTTCGGTCATATTGATGACTGCAACTATCGTTATTAGCACCTACAAGAACGGGGATGCAACCCATGTCCAAAGACTTAAACAAGGTACAGATGACGGGACGCCTCGGTGCCGATCCGGAGATGCGCTACACATCCACCGGTAGCGCAGTGACCAACTTTAGCGTCGCGAGCAACCGCACGTGGAAAGATAAAGAGGGCACTCAGCACGATGATACCGAGTGGTTCCGTGTGGTCGCGTGGGATAAGCTTGGTGAAATCTGTAACCAGTATCTCACCAAGGGCACGCGAGTCTATGTCGAAGGTCGCCTACAGACACGCAAGTATACGGATCGCGATGGACAGGATCGCTATATGACTGAGGTAATCGCCCAGGACATGATCATCCTGTCGTCTCGTGGTGATCGCGGGCAAGTGTCCGATGCTGAGGGCGAGTTTGAGGGACACGAGGATCCATCGGCGGAGACGAGCGCCCCGCCTGCCCGGCGCGCCCCGGCCCCCGTGAGCAACTCCGGTCGTACCTCAGCCCCGGCCAGCAACCGCGCCCCCGCCGGCCCGCCGGCCCGCAATCGGCCCCAGCCGATCAATGACGACGACGATATTCCGTTCTAGGGACACAACAGAATTTTGCCACAGAAAGGCACAGAAGCTCACAGAAATATATTTCTGTGAGCTTCTGTGCCTTTCTGTAGCTGTAAATCAAAGCTGACGATTTCGCGTTCGATCAGCTACCATATGCGCGGCGGCGCAGCAGGGATTCGTTGAGCATTGCCATGCCGATGGCGCTGGCCAGGCCGATCAGGGCGAAGATGAGCCAGGGCAGGGCCGGAATACCGATCCGGCGAGCTATGTCGGTGAGCAGGCCGCCCGCGACGTGGCCCAGGCTGCCGCCGAAGGCCAGGGCTAGGGCGTTCACCCCAAAGTACGAGCCAAGCGCCCGTGGGTCGGCCAGAGCGGCGGCCACGGTCTGTTGGGTAGGGGCCGACAGCAGGGTGCCGATGGTGAAGATGCCGACGCAGGCGAGCAGGGCAGGCAGGCTACCGACGACGGCGACGGCTCCTAGCCCCAGGGACATGAGGGCGATGCCGAGAACCAGGATGGGCATCGGGCGCAGCCACCGCTCGGCCAGGCCAAGGACGGGATACTGGAACAGTACTGTCAGTCCAGCATTGAAGGCGTAGATCAGGCCAACGGTGTCGCTGCTGCCGGTAAGCCGCTCCCCGGCCAGGGGTAAACTGAGGCTGAGTTGCACCCACATAAACCAGTAGCCCATCAGCAGAGCGGTGTACGTGACAAAAGTGCGGTCGCGGAAGGCAAGGCGCAGGCCGAAGCTCATGCGCTGCCCGCTGTCGGCTACCTGTATCGGCGGCAGCAGTAGCACGGCCCCGAAGATCATTACAAAACAGGCTGCCGCCACCATGCAGACCGTGGCGAAGTTGTAGCGGATCAGCAGGGCACCCAGCAGCGGGCCGGTGATCATCCCCAGATTGCCTGCCACCGCGTTGACTGCGAAGAAACGCGCCCGTTCAAGATCGTTGGTCAGGGCGGCCATCGCGGCCTTGCTTGGTGCGTCAAAGAGCGCCCCGCCCAGGGCCGAGAGCGCCATTGCGGCGAAGAGTCCGCCTGGCGTGTTTGCCCAGGCCAGGCTGACGAAACCGACGGCACGGATCAGTACTCCGGCCCCGATCAGCACCCGCACGCCGAAGCGATCTGCCAGCGCCCCGCCAAACAGGGTCGTGCCCTGCTGGAGCAGTTGGCGCATGGCCAGGGCCAGGCCAACGACGAGGGCTGCCATCCCTAAATGCTCGACGAAGTAAACGGAGACCAGCGGGATGACCATGAAGAACCCGCCGTACATCAGGAAGTTCATGGAGAGCAGGGCGATCTGCCCTCGACGGCGGGCGGTGCGGGAGAGAACCATACAATCCTAGGTGAAAATAGCCGATAGCCGATAGCCGATAGCCGATAGCCGATTTCATGCGGCGGTGTGCGCCCTGCGCTTGGGTGCCTAATGTCAATACCTTTCACATAAGCAGATCCCATGCCGGCCTTTCCCCCTCACCCCCTGCCCCTCTCCCACCAGGGGAGAGGGGAAATTCTGCATCAGAGTGCGTTCGGCCCCCCCTCTCCCGTTCTGGGAGAGGGGGCTGGGGGGTGAGGGCTGCGCGGCAATGGATTCCTTATTTGAAAGGTATTGTGCCTAATGTACCACAGGCGGGTTGCAAATCAGGCAGATGGGTTGTCCACGGTGCTGGGTGAGGATAACCACCAGCGGGCGAGATCCGTCTCCGCTGAGTTGGCGGGCCAGGGCGTCGGTGTCAATGGGCGACCCGCGTTTCTTCACCGTGACCGGGCCTCCGCCCAACTCGCGCAGGCTGGCCCGCAGTCGCTTGAGGCTGAAGGGCTGCCAGGAGATGATCGGCCAGACCCGCGCAAAGGGCGTGGCGACACGATCTGCGGAGGTGAGGTAGGCGATGTGCGAATCAAGTTGATCTGCGCCGATCTGTTCGGCGAGATCAGTCACCAGCCCGGCCCGGATCACCGCCGGGTCTGGCTCGTACAGGAAGGATGAGGGCGGAAGGATGAGGGATGAGGGAGATGTGGGCTGATCAGAAGCGATGGTGTAGGTCTGAGTCTCTCCACCAGAACCCGTGCGCAACAGGGTGGCCCGACGGCGCGTACTGGCCAGCGGCCCGCACCAGAGCGCCGCCTCCTTCAGTTCGCCGTCCAGCGAGACGAACTCCAACTCAACCTCGTCGGTGGGCAGTTCGGCCACATCTACGCCGGGGGAGAGCTTGACGACCAGGGCGGGCGTGTGGGTGCGCCATGCCAGGATATGGTCGAGGGGCGGCTCGTATTCTGAGACGTGGAAGCGTCGCCGCCCGCCCGCCCGTCGGCCTGGGTCACAGAAAATCGCCTCGGCTAAGGGCGGATCCTCGGTCAGCAAGTCACGCTGGATAAAGCGGATTCGTTCGGTCAGCCCGAGGGCGGCGGCGTTCGCGGCGGCCAGGGCCAGCCGCAGTTCATCGCGGTCTACGGCGAGTACATGTGCGCCAGACTCGGCCATCGCCAGGGCGTCGCCGCCAACTCCGCAGCAGAGGTCGGCCACCTGGCCGTAGGCCGACAATCGCACGGCGCGGTGAGTGGCGACGGGCGCGGCGCTCGCCTGCTCCAGAGCCTCGCGGGTAAAGAACATGCACGCGGCGGCGGGGAATTTCGCAGCAGCACGGCGGCGCAGCAGGCTCAGTTCCACCGCCGCGCTGGCATGATCCGGTGTATAGCTGCGGCGCAGGCGAGTCAACTCGCCGAGGAGATCAGCGTCTGCAATTTCACGCTCAGCAAGTTCAGCAAGGAGCGTCTGGCCGGGGGGCGACTGGAGCCATGCGAGGGTGTCGAGGTTCAATGCGTCACAATCTTGACCTTCGCGATGTCGGCGGCGATACGTGCCGCGACGGCGTCGGCCTGCTGCTTGGCCACGCCGGGCATCAGTTCGCCAGACTCGCGGGCACGCCAGCAGGCGGCGAAGTGGCCGTCGCCGTAATCAACAAACGGCGGCTCTTCATCCGTGCATTTCTGAATAGCAACCGGGCAGCGGGTGTGAAAGTGGCAGCCGCTTGGCGGGTTGAGCGGGCTGGGAACATCGCCCTCTAGGATGATTCGCCGACGCTGTTTCTCGATCTTCGGATCGGGGATGGGCACTGCCGAGAGCAGGGCTTGAGTGTACGGGTGGAGGGGCGTGCGGTAGAGCGTTGCCCCCTCCGCAAGCTCAACCATCTTGCCCAGATACATCACCGCTACGCGGTCGGAGATATGCTTGACCACGCTCAGGTCGTGAGCAATGAACAGGTAGGTCAAGCCGAGTTTCTGCTGCAACTCTTCGAGCAGATTCACCACCTGGGCCTGGATGGAGACATCGAGAGCGGAGACTGGCTCATCGCAGACTACAAACTGCGGCTCGACGGCCAGGGCGCGGGCGATACCGATGCGCTGGCGCTGGCCACCAGAAAACTCGTGCGGGTAGCGGTTGGCGAAGGCTGGATTGAGGCCGACCAGACCAAGCAACTCCTCGACGCGCTCACGTACCGCCTTGCCCTCACGCAGCTTATGCACGCGGATCGGCTCGCCGATAATATCGCCCACCGTCATACGTGGGTTCAGGCTGGCGTAAGGATCCTGAAAGATCATCTGCACCCGGCGGCGCATTTTGCGCAGATCTTCGCCCTTGAGCGTGGTGAGATCCTGCCCCTCAAAGATCACATGGCCAGCCGTGGGTCGGTAAAGCTGAAGAATGGCCCGCCCTGTCGTACTCTTGCCACAACCGCTCTCGCCCACCAGCCCGAGGGTTTCGCCCTTCTTAATGCTGAAACTAATACCATCAACGGCCTTGACGGTGCCGACGCGGCGCTGGAAGATAATCCCACGGGTGACGGGGAAGTGCATCTCCAGGCCAGTGATATCAATCAGGTTATCGCTAGGATTGCTCGTTGGTGCGGCTGTCATTATTATGCTCTGGTGTTGGGGAAACAGATCTTCTTCATCATCCCATCCCGGCACCATGTCATGCTGAGCGAAGCGAAGCATGACATGGTGTCGGGATGCTCAAGAATTTCCACGTCCCTTGGGGCGTCGCCCCTACGCGGGCAACGGCGTCTCCATCGTAATATCAAACAGGCATGCGGCGCGATGATCCGGGCCGACGCTGCGCAGGGGCGGCGTCTGGGAAAGACAGGCATCCTGCGCGTAGTCGCAGCGCGGGCTGAAGGGACAGATCTGCGGCAGATCGATCAGGCTCGGCGGCAACCCACGGATCGGGTTGAGCTTACGCCCGCGACCCTCATCCAGACGCGGGATCGAGCGCAGTAGGCCGATGGTGTAGGGCATACGTGGGTTCGCAAACAGCTCGCTCGTCGTACTCTCCTCCACCACCCTCCCGGCATACATCACCGTCACCCGGTCGGTCATCCCGGCAACCACACCGAGGTCGTGGGTGATCATCATCACCGCCGTGTCCAGTTCATCTTTGAGCCGGTTGATCAGCTCAATGATCTGGGCCTGGATAGTCACATCGAGGGCGGTGGTGGGTTCATCGGCGATCAGCAATTCGGGGTTGCAGGAGAGGGCCATCGCGATCATCACGCGCTGGCGCATACCGCCGGAGAACTGGTGCGGGTAGTTATCGAGGCGCTTGGCTGCGCTGGGAATGCCGACCACATCGAGCAACTCAGCGGCGCGATTGTTGGCCTCGCGCTTGGTGAGTCTCAGGTGAAGTTCCAGCGACTCGGTGATCTGACGGCCCACAGTCAGCACCGGGTTCAGCGAGGTCATCGGGTCCTGAAAAATCATCGCGATCCGGTTGCCCCGGATACTGCGCATCTTCGCATCGTTGGCCTGGAGCAGATCCTCGCCGTCAAACATAATCTGACCGCCGACGATCCTACCGGGCGGGTTAGGAATGAGCCGCATCACCGAGAGCGAGGTGACGCTCTTGCCACAGCCCGACTCGCCAACGATACCCAACGTCTCGCCACGGTTGACGTGGAAGGAGACGTTATTCACCGCCTTAACCACGCCATCCTGCGTGTGAAAGTGAGTCTCTAGGTTGTGAACGTCGAGCAGTGGGGCCATCAATTCCTCTGGTGCGCAATAGCGGCGCTATCCCTCGCCTTGAGGACGGGCAAGTTCCATGCGCTCGTGGTCAGGAAATGCCTTTTTCGTGGTTCTCATGCGGTGATTCGATAGTACCATGCGCTGTATGGGCTGTCAAATAAGATAGTGGACTATTTTGCGAGAATTTATTATATTTAGACAAGGTGTTAGGTGTCAGTTCGTCGTGCGAACTGACCCCTGACCCCTGACCCCTGACCCCTGACCCCTGACCCCTGACCCCT
>JBAXMH010000138.1:0-12957 GCA_037134395.1 Chloroflexales bacterium | reverse complement strand
GGCCATGGGCTTCTCACAGAGTACGTGCTTACCGGCCTCAAGGGCGGCCAGAGCCATCGTACAGTGCAGTCCAGGCGGCGTCACAATGCTCACGATAGCAACATCGGGCCGCTCCACCAACGCCCGCCAGTCGTCGGTGTGCCACGCCACTCCCAACTCCCCGGCGATACGCGCTGTCTTCGCCGTCTGACGACCCGCCAGAGCCGTTACCTCCAGGCCCACGCCCTGAAACGCCGGCACCTGCACCCGCGCCCCCCACCCCGTCCCGATAATACCGATACCTGACATGAGACTGCCTCTGCTGATCTCTGTTGTTTGTTACCTAGCTCCCTCACCCCCTACCCCTCTCCCATCGGGGGAGAGGGGAGATTCCTGCGTCAGAGAGCGATCCACTCCCCCTCTCCCGTTCTGGGAGAGGGGGCTGGGGGGAGAGGGTTGAGCGGCGGTAGATTTCGTTACGCGAAAAGTATTGGCGCTGAATTCGCAGTGCGACTAATTCTCCACCCGGTGGAATGCCTCGGCCATAGATAGGCCAAAGGGCTGTCCACGCTCGGCGGCGGCGGTACGCATACGCTTGACCAACTCGGTCTGATCGGTGCCGAGTTGACTGACGTGGCATGCCAAAGCGGCTAGTTTTTGCTCGATGGTGACACTAATGTCTACGGCATAGTTGACCAGCGGTGCGCCAATCACGTAGATCTCTCTTACCCGGCTGGGCAGGAAGCCCTCGGCCATCAGCTCGGGGAAATCCCAGGGATTCTGGGCGGCTGGATAGACGGCGGCCATCGTGGCCTGGGCCGCTGCCAGGTGATCGGGGTGAAAGCGGCCAACCATGTACTGCGGCTCCCAGACGCGGTCGGGTGATTGGCAGACGACGCGATAGGCGCGGGTGCGCCGAATCTGGCGCACGATCTCGCGGCGCAGTTCTAGCGTGGGGGCCAGTTCGCCATCGGGGTAATCGAGATAGATAATCTCGTGGAGCCCCAGAACTTTGGCAGCAGCAGCCTGCTCCTGCTTACGTGTGGCGCTCAGCTTGCGGCGCAGTTCGGTGCGGACATCGGTGGCATCGTCTGGCCCGCCGGATGAGCCGTCGGTGCAGACCAGCAGTGTTACCTGCCAGCCCTCACTCGTCCAGGCCGCAATCGTGCCGCCGCAGCCAAACTCGGCGTCGTCGGGGTGGGCCACCACTACCAGGGCCGTCTTGCGATCTCCGCTCTGCTCACTCATGGTTCAGAACCTCTCTCATTGCATGAAGCGCCAGGGGGCCATGCGTGCCTCGATGCGGGTGATCACGATCAGGCCGATCAGGCCGACGATGGCGCTGCGTAGCACCAGTTGGGCTATGTCTAAGGGAAGGCCGGAGCTAAAGGCAGTCCACCACGTGTACACAGCGGTGGCGGCAATGATCATTAGCCAGATCAGCCAGAAGATGCGGGGCACCCTGGCGGTGTACGGCCTAAGTTGCTCAGGTCGTGGGGTCTCTTGGGTTGGCTGCATACGTATCCTCCTGTAAGTTTCGGTGTTGGAATGACGGGACACATCCCGTTCCTATATCGTCCCGTTTCCATCGCCCCGTTCGTGGGCTCCCAGGACGCGCCGGAGGGCCGGCAGCGCCACAATAATCGCCTGGGCCTCTTCCTCGCTCAGTGACGTGAGGAGGGGCGTGATCTGCTGGATCGCTCGCTCGCGTGATAGGGCGAAGGCGTTTCTGCCACGCTCGGTTAACAGAAGAAGGTGCTGGCGTCGGTCATGCGGGTGGGGCATGCGCTCCACCCAGCCGCGCTCCACCAAGTCGTTCACCAGCATACACAGAGCTTGCGGGCTCACATGCTGGTGTCGAGCGACCATGCTTAGGGTTTGCGGCCCAACAATTAGCTCCGTGAGGAGCCGTAGCTCCGTCATGTTTGCAGCATCGCCTACCTCACGACGCACCTCGGCGGCAATGATCCGGTTCAGTTGCGGGAGAACGGCCAGCAGATCCTGAGCGATGGGTTCAAGTGATTGGCGAATCACATCGTATCCTGTAAGCATGTTGATATTCAAGATACTTGAATAGTTTGTATTTGTCAAGATCCTGGAGATATAGATTTTATAGCAAAAAAAGGAAATGGGAGGCGTAGCCTCCCATTTCCTTTTTTTGCTCTCCTCACAATCAACTGCTAATACATACCCTTCAGCTCAGGGTTGCGACGCAGGCGAACGAGAATAGTCCGCTTGAGTGCGTAGACCTCGGCCACGTCGCTGAAGAGATCGCCGCGCTGGGCGAAAATGTCGCTCGGCTTCATCCCGAGCAGGAAGGAGCAGCGCACAACCACCCGCTCGGCCTCGTTCTGGAGCAGCGCGTCCACCAGTTGCCAGAACTCGGTACGGCTAACGCGCTCGGTGGCCTCCTCGTCGGCGTGGGAGAGTTGCTGGTTATTCCAGTTGATACACTCCTCGGGCAGCAGGTCGGCGTAAGAGTGAGCGCGGGCACTATCAATGACGACACAACTGGCGCAGCGATGCAGGTAGTTCAGCAGCGAGGCCAGGTTGGGGAAGGAGCTAAAGCGGTTGGCTGGGATGGCCCGCCAGAAACGGGTGAAAGCGGCGCTCACAAAGAAGTCGCTAGTCTCGCCACTCACGGTGAAGGCACCAGTGCGGCGCACCCAATGCTCAACGAGCGGGAAGTAGTGCTGGTAGAGATGCTCCCAGGCGTCCTCGTTGCGCTCCACCAGGGCGCGACGGAAGAGTTCGTAGGCGAAGCACGGGTCGTATTCCTGATGGTTATAAAAGAGCCGACTCTCGACGGCGCAGCGGCGGGTTAGTACGCCGAGATCCACCTGGCTGAGGTCGGTTGTGATGCTCGTGCGGATACCGCTCGGTTGCGTGGTTGGCTGGGTGATGCTCATCATCTGCGTCATCTCGGGCCTCCTGCTGGTATCGTCTCGGCGACTACATTCATCTGCTGATACCAGGGTATCGTGCCGCGATGCGATTTTAGAGACCGGGAACCTGCCGAATAGCTGACGAAATGAGAAGGTGCGGAACATAGCCGATAGCCGATAGCCGATAGCTGATAGCCGGGCATCAGCGGCTCCTTATGCGCTCGGCCTGGAACCTGAAACCTGAAACCTGAAACCCTGTCTTGTGCGCGAATCGCTTGGTTGTCTGCTATGATGGGGGCAAGGGTATGTGGAATCCAGAAGGACTTGTCATGCGGATTGTTTTCTTTGGGGCTGCGAGTGAGTTGGGAGGCCAAGCTGTGGCCGAGGCTCTGGATCGCGGGCATACGGTGACGGCACTTGTGAGCGACCCGGAATGTCTGACTATGCGCCACACGCGGCTAACGGTTGTCGCAGGTGATGTACGCGACCCGCAGGCGGTGGCGGCGGTGATCGCCGGGCAGGATGCGGTGATCACCTGTATTGACGACCCAGATCTGATCAGCGTCGGGATGACCAACATTCTGGCCGGGATGCGGGCGGCTGGGGTGCAGCGGATCGTGGCTGTGTCTGCCGACGGCATCCTTCAGGAGGACGCCGAGATGCTGCGGCGCGATGCGTCGGATTTTCCGCCTGCATTCCGGGCGATCTCGACAGAGTACCTGCGGGCCTACGAGCTGCTGAGATCCTCGGGCGCACGCTGGACGTTGGCCTGTATGCCGACGCTAACGTCCGGCGAGGGCAATGGCGGCTATCGGGCCGAGCGTGACTATCTGCCCGAGGGAGGGACGCAGATCTCACAGGCTGACGCCGCCCTGTTCCTGCTTGACGAGTTGGAGAGCGGGGCTTTTATCGGGTCACGGGTGGGAATTGCAGAGTAGGGAAGGAACATGGCGATGCACAGAATCATACCGGGTCTGTACACGTTCACTGGCCTGCCGGTCGGAAGGGTCTATCTGATCACTGAGGGGGACGGGCTGACGCTGATTGATGCCAGTGTTTCACTTGCAGCTGGGTCAATCCTGCGCCAGATCACAAAGCTCGGCTTTGCGCCGAGTGATGTGCGGCGCATCCTGATCACCCACGCTCACCCCGACCATGTGGGCGCTCTAGCGGCTCTGGTAGAAGCCACAGGTGCCGAGGTCTGGTCCTCGCGCCTGGAGCGCCCGGTGATCGAGGGGGCCATCCCGGTGCCGATGCCGCCCCTCGACGACCTGCGCGGTGTGGCCCGGCTGATGCGCCCAGGGCCGACCTTCTTTCCACGGGTGGCGGTGGCCCGCGAGTTGCACGATGGTGAGATGCTGCCCGAGGTTTTTGGCGGTCTTCAGGTGATCGCTACCCCCGGCCACGCCCCTGGTCATCTGGCCTTCTGGCACGCTGAGCAGCGGGTGATCATCATGGGCGATGTAATCATGAATTTTCCTCCCAGGATGCGTCTGCCCTTCGCCGCCTTCACCTACGACATGGCCGAGAACATCCGCTCGCTGGGCCGGGTGGTGCGGCTGGCACCGCAGATCGCCTGTTTTGGTCACGGTAAGCCGATAACGGTGAATACGACGGAGCGGATCGGCGCGTTCGCCCGGAAGGTGGGGGCAGTGTAGGGGCGAAACATCCGGCAGCGATGTTTTACCGATCTAGATTCAGTAGCAGCTCGCGCAGGGCGATCAGTCCCGTCTGCGATGCTCCGTCGGAACGGTAGATCCCACCCGGCACACGCGGGGTCAGCCCCGCATAAAACTGCGCAAAGCCCGGCATCGCCGACAGGCTATCCCCGCTGCTGCTCAGCCGCCCGATCATCGCCGTGATCGCCTCGGGCCGGTTTGAGAAGATGATGTAGTGTTCAAACAGCGCGAGCGCGGTGATCGGGCTGGGCACACCACCATCCTGCACATAGATCGTCTGCTGCCCTACCGACACCTTACGCATCGTATCACCGCGCACCGCACGCACCGCCAGGTGCTTCTCGATAAACGCCTCGGCCTGCGGGTCGTTCCGCGACCCAATCAAGAAGACGACCTCGCCATCGCGCAGCAGCCGCTGCACCGAGGCATCTCCCTGCGCATCCATACCGCGCACCGAGACCGCTAGCGTGCCCCCGACCCAGGTTAGCACATTCGTCGTGGCGTCTACGCCGAGCAGACGGATGGCGCTATCGAGAACCCGCTGCGGATCGCCGATGCTGAGCTGGTCACGAAGAACGCTAGCCACCTGCGTACCCTCAGGCAGATCACCGAGGCTTGGCGAGAGTGAGACAAAGATCTGCGTGTCGGTGGGCAGCAGTTCGGCAGGGCTGGCCGCCCGCTGCATGGTGAAGAGCCAGTACCAGTAGGCTGCACCAAGCAGCACCGTAACCAGAGTAATGCCCAGGCCACCCATCAGGGCGTAGCCCAGGCCGCGCTCGCGGTGGGGTGTCGCCGGGGCGTCGGTAAGGAGCGGAGGCGATGACATCGTATCTCCTACGTGTTATTCAGATCAGATTTATTATCTATTCAGATGTTGATGCGTGGGACGCACAACGCCCCATGAAAATAGCCACGGATGCCCAACTATCGGCTATCGGCTATCGGTTATCGGCTATTTATCAGCAACTCCGTATAAAGATCCACCGTCTTCCGGGCCACTACCGGCCAGGCGAAGGTTGATCTCACAATCCGCACGCTCTCGTCGCCCCAGTCTGGCCAGCGCCCCCGGTTTGCCAGGGCCGTGCGCAGCTTCGCGGTGAGATCGTCCACGCTGCCCGGTTGCACCAGATAGCCGTTGCGCCCACTGAAAACCTTATCGGGGATACCGCCCGCCGCGCTGGCCACAATGGGCTTGCGGTGGATCATCGCTTCGAGCGTAACCAGGCTGCTGCCCTCATACAGAGTCGGGTGGATTACCAGATCCACCTCCTCGTAGAGACTGTGCAGCTCGGCGTCATCGAGTTTACCCACAAAAATCACGTGGTCAGCGATGCCAACGGCGCGGGCCTGTTGCTCAAGGGCGGCGCGTTCCTTGCCGTTGCCCACCAGCAGCCAGCGCCATCCCGACGGCAGTTCGTCGCGTAGCTGGGCCAGGGCCGCAATCAGGATGTGGAAACCTTTATTGCGCTCCAGGCGACCCACGCTCAGCAGAACTGGGCGAGATTCGGCCAGCCCCAGGCGTGCCCGCAGCTCAACCCGCAGATCCTCGCGCACGAAGCCCATGCACTCATCCACGTCAATAGCCGAAGGCACCACCGTAACCCTTGCGGGATCAACACCCAGGTAGCGAGGGAGATCGTCCTTCGTACAGGCATCGGTCGCAATAGCCCGGTCGGCGGCGCGGTGCCCGTAGGCGTAGAGGGCGCGGAAGGGTGCGTAAGCAATCCACTTGCGCCAATCAGGCGTGCGGAATTCCTCCATCCCGTGGGGGTTAGCCACAAACGGCACCCGGCGCAGCAACGGGTCGCGGGTGCGAATATACCCGTAGCCACTGGCGCAGAGACCCTGGCTATGAACGACATCAAAGTGACCGTGGCGCACTCCTGCTGCCGCCAGTACCCCTAGCTGCCAACTGTACCAGGGGTAATTGATCTGTCGGCCAAGAATGCCGTTTGGCGGCAGCAGCGGTGAGGTGCGGTCGTACCGCAGCAGGGCCAGCGACCAACGACCATCGGCCAGGGCTGGCAACTCGGCAGCGGTTGGCTGTCGCCCATCAGGCGCCGTTTGCACGTAGAGCGTTCCCGCGATACCAAGCCGAGCAAGGTGCGTAACGAGATGTCCAACGTGGCGTTCGATCCCGCCGAACCCGTGTAGCGGGTAGACGACGCGGGCGAGCATGGCGACGCGGATAGGATTGATCAGTGATGGTGTATTCATCAGCGAGGATCATACCACGATATTTATATGGACTAAGATAGGCCAGATCTGAGGTTGTTCATGACATATTTGCACAATCTCAAAAGGTATGCTATACTCTCCGAGGTCGTAAGGGCGGCCCCATCGTCTAGCGGCCTAGGACGTCACCCTCTCAAGGTGAAGATCGCGGGTTCGAATCCCGCTGGGGTCACCAGTCTATTGGACCCGTGGTGTAGCGGTTAACATGTGGCCCTGTCAAGGCCGAGAGCGCGGGTTCGAATCCCGTCGGGTCCGCCATAAGGCATCAGGAAGGCTTGCAGCAATGCAAGTCTTTCTGATTCTTCGGACAAAACCCTTTACACGTCCTCACGGCAGATGATCTCCGAATAGCTCCCACATGCGTTCCGTCACCCGCCCTTTGCGGAACACCTTCGGCTGCCAGTGGGCAAACTCCTCTGCCAGAATAGCCTTGCGCTCAAGAGCCAATCCTGGATGCCGCTGATAGAGCCAGATCGCTAGGCATTTTGCATGGACACCGTACCACTTGGCTACCCGAATATGGGCCTTCCCTGGAGAATGCGGGTGAGCCAGCGGTGCAGGGATGCCTGTTATCGCCTCTACCGCACACGATAAGCTTTGTACAAATGAGCGCGTACCGATGACCGTCAGCATCGGACGTATTGATCGTCCCGATCTGTGCCATGTCAGACAACCATCCCCGTCTGTGTACCCGCGTACCAGGTGCGGCAGATGCTCATCCGGCACGTATGGCCAGGTCAGGGTGAGAGATTTGCGCTCGCTGCCGCCCAGCCGGGCTAGGCTCTCGTGCATGGCCTTGCGGCAGATCACCAGCTTATACACATCCGATCCGGTGATCACGCTGATCCGCCCGAGACCGATGGCCACACGCATGATCTCCAGGTGTTCGCGATCCTTACTGCCAATCGAGACCGTGTAGCCGCCGCAGGAGGGCTGGCTGTACATGTTGCCGTCGGCGAACCAGTAGCCCAGCACGTAAGCCATCGTTGATCCCCACGTGTCGAAAAAGCTACTCATGATACCTCACACGGTACAGAGTATTCATGAGAAGAGTATAGCACGGACGGGCTGTTTTGTCAAACGTATGTTCGTGTTACGGGTCATAAAAAGGCCGCCCACGTTCATAACATGGGCGACCGCTTCCTGAAACGTGAAACGTGAAACGTGAAACGTGAAACGTGAAACGTGAAACCTTATCCCTCGCCAGAGCTTTTTAGAAAGCGGTACGAGTAACCGCAGACGGCGGCGTTTGGCCCATCAGCACGCGCAGTCCCCAGAAAAGCTGGGAGTCGCCACATTCTTGGCGACCTTCGGTGGGGCGGCGGTTGATGAGGCAGGGTACGCCATACTCAGCCGTATCCAGGTCGGGAACCAGGTACTGTGGCGTAATGCCGATTTTGTGGATCGCTGAGCGGTTGGGGGTCAGCCAGTGCGCAATTGTGATCCGTGCGCTGCTGCCATCGTACAACTGGTGAATATTCTGTACCGACCCTTTGCCAAAGCTCTTTTCGCCGAGCAGGTGCGTGTTTGGTCGCACGTCGCGCAGGGCACCGGCGACGATCTCCGCCGCGCTGGCGGAGTTGCCGTTGATCAGCACCACCATTGGCAGATCGTAAATGCGAAGGTCGGATGGCCCCGCAATCGTCCTTAGCTCCTTGACCACGCCGTCATTCTCTTCCTCGTAAAGCGCAACCCCGTCGTAGAAGCGACCAAGTACTTCCTGGGCGATGGTCAGAAAGCCGCCGGGGTTATTGCGCAGGTCAAGGACGATGCTGCGGGGATGCTGTGGGATGATCTCGTGCAGGGCGTCGTCGAGGAGCCGTGTGGTGGTAGCCTTAAACTCGGTGATCTGGATATAGGCCACGCCGTTGTCAAGCATCTGGGCGTTGACGCTGATGATCGGCACCTCGTCGCGGGTGATCGCCACATCGAAGGGTGGCGCGCCCAGTGTCCGGCGGATGTTCAGCGTGACCACGCTGCCCCTCGGGCCACGGATCTTGCTCGCCGCCTTGGCCGTGGCATCGGCGTCGCTGAGGCCACGGATCAGCGGAGCCATAACCTCACCATCCACCGCGACAATCACGTCGCCCGCCTGAATCCCGGCCTTGATCGCCGGCGACCCCTTGATTGGTCGGTCAACTACAATCTCGCCACCGCTGATCCGCAGGAAGGCACCAATGCCCTCGAAGGAACCCTGCATTGACTCACGGCTTTGGGTGGCAGCTTCAGGCTCCTGAAACGTTGTGTATTGATCGTCCAGGGCACCAAGCATGCCTCTGATTGCGCCGTAGACGATCTTCTGGCCATCAAGAGAATCTTGATGGTAGAACTCGCTCTGCACCAGATCCCAGACATCCCAGAAGACGGCAAACTGCGCCTGGGCGTCAGCCGGGGTTTGCGCCCGATCACCGCTGCTGGCGACGCGGGAGAAGAAGGTATCAATGGGCGAACTGCCGACAGCGCGGGCGGTGAGCCAGCCGCCGAAAAAGGCAATCACGCCGATAAACACGGCGGATATAGCGCCATAGGCGATGGCCCGACTGATACGTACCATGAAAAACTACCGATCAAACTCATAGCAGATAGCCGCCACCGCCGCGATGGGGGCCGTCTCGGCGCGCAATACCCGTGATCCGAGGGATGCGGGCATGATACCACGCGCCTCGGCGGCTGTCAGTTCGTCGGGAGCGATGCCGCCCTCGGGGCCAGAGAGGAAGGCGACTGCAGCAGGTGGCGGGCCAGGGCGACGTAGTATTTCGCGCAGGTGTGGAGCTTGGCCCTCCCAGAGAATGATCGACAGGGCGGCGGTACACGCGGCGGCGCAGGCATCACTCAAGCTGAGGGATGCATCCAGCTCAGGCACGCGGCCCCGGCACGATTGCTCGGCGGCCTCGCGGATGATCCGCTGCCAACGCTCGATCTTGCGCCCATCGGCGTGATCGGTGGGCAGGGAACGCGCAAAGTGAACCGGCACGAAGCGGCGCACGCCCAGTTCAGTGCCCTTCTGGAGTACCCACTCAAAACGCTCAGGGCGCAGCAGGGCAATGTAGAGCGTCAGATCCAGGGCTGGTTCGGCGGCGGGTTCGCGCTGCAACACCCGACCACGCACCAGATCGCGCCCGAGATCGGTGATCTCAACCTCGCAAGCATCACCCTGTCCATCCAGCATCAGCACGTGGTCGCCCAAGCGCAGGCGCAATACCCGGCCAAGCTGACGGGCCAGTTCGGCATCGTGGACGCACACATCGTCGCCGCTGAAGGATGCGGGCGACACAAAAAATCGGTAGGTGTTTTTCATTAAGACAAGGTTTCAGGTGTGAGGTTTCAGGTTTCATGTCAACCGCATTACGATGCCACATTCTAACCTGAACTGTAAAGTATCTGCGAACCATGTCTAATCGCTACAGGCGCAGGGTGGCGGCGATCTGATCGTTGCTGTAACCGAGTGCATTCAGTTCCACCTCCAGAGCCTGCATATCGGGTATGTAGACCCGCAGGGCTGTGAGGGATGCGTCGCACGGATCGAGTGACCACGCACCAAGCGATGCAGGCAGAATGATCGAGTCACCGCGCCGCAGCGACATATTCCCTTCGTCCCATTCAAAACGCCCGGTGCCTTCCACCAGCGTGATGATCTCAAGGCTCTCGGGATCGGTCTGCATACGGCGCTCGGTGTCCAACTTCAGGCGCTCAAGGGCGAAGTAGGGACATGCCACCAGCACATCGTGGCCGGGGCCGAGGTTCAGCGTGGGTGCCTTACCATAGCGAGCAGGGCCAAAATCGCTCACATCGAGCGCCTTCTCCAGATGAAGTTCACGCAACTGACCCGTCTTCGCATCGCGGCGGTTGTAGTCATAGACGCGATAGGTTAGGTCGGACTTCTGCTGGATCTCGAAGAGCATAATCCCCGCGTTGATCGCGTGGACAGTACCCGATGGCACAAAGATCACATCGCCGGGAGCCACCGGGATGCGATGGAGCAGATCTTCCAGGCTGCCATCGCGTGCGGCGGCGGCGAAGGTATCCCGGTCAATAGAGGACGTGAGTCCGTAGATAACATCGGCACCAGGGGCGGCGTCAAGGATATACCACGCCTCGGTTTTGCCGTGGAATCCAGTAGCGGCCTCGTGAGCGTAGGCATAAACATCGTCAGGATGAACCTGGATAGAGAGCCGGTCGGCGGCATCAATAAACTTCGCCAGGAGTGGGAACTCCGCGCCGTAGCGCGAGAAACTGCGCTGGCCCACCAGATCGGGGCCATACGCACGGGCCAGTTCCGCCAGACTACAGCCAGCCAGCGGGCCGTTGATGACCGGGTTTACATCATATGCCTGCCACATCTCACCGAGGCGAACAGAGCGGGGCGGGGGCAGATCCAGCCAGACGGCCAGACGGCGTCCGCCCCAGATCGGCTCAATGATCTTGCGCCCGGTGATCAGCGGGTAGAGGAAGGAACTCATGTGGAGATTTCCATAAGACACGGATTCAGGTGGTCATACCAATACCTTTCACATAAACGATCTCAGCGCCAGTCTTTCCCCCTCACCCCCTGCCCCTCTCCCACCGGGGGAGAGGGGAGATTTCTGCATCAGAGTACGAGAGTACGTTCGCCCCCCCCCTCTCCCGTTCTGGGAGAGGGGGCTGGGGGGTGAGGGCGGAGCGGCGGTGGATTCCTCGACGTAAAAGGTATTGCGTTTTACCCCTTATGACCTACGGCTTGGGGGAGATGATCTGGGCACCGCTGGGCGGAGTGACGCCAGGGCCGTAGATGAAGAAGTCCTCCCAGGGCGTATAGTGGGTGTAGTAGGTATTGCGACGGGTGCTGCCGTCGGCGAGGGTAACGGTACGGTAGTAGTTCACATCAACGCCAGAGCGACCGTGAACAAGCTGGCGCACACTGCCATTGGGCAATGTCTTGTCGTACTGCCAGACCGGCGAGCCGGGCTTCGTCCAGTTTTTCGCATACGGCCCATCGTAGGTAACCTGGCGTCCATCGTTGTAGCCCCAGATCTGGAAAGTCATTTTCGAGGTGCTGAGATCCACCGTGCCAGTAATATAGATCGGGCCGGGACTGTTGTTCCGCCAGCGAAAATCAATATCGGGGGTGAAGACCGTGGCGTCAAAGCCCAGGATATTCTCGTAGAAGAAGACCACGTGGCTATGGCCAACGCGGTGAGTCACCTCAAGGCCGGCGTTAGAGACGGCGCGGAAGAGGGTAGTGGAGACTTGGCAGAGACCGCCGCCGAGAACCTTTTCCATACGACCGGAGACAATCGCATAGCCATCAACAAAACCGCTGGCCTCAGAGAAGTCGCCGAGGCCGGCGAAGGAGAACTCCGCGCCCTGCGGCACCATAGAGCCATCAGCCATTGCCGTGGCCCGGGTGATATTGGTGATGCGCTCGGTAGCAGAGCTAGAGAACCCGGTACTCGACTGGCCAAGCAACTCGACGGCGCGGGCCGGGGCCATTGCGGCGCTGGCAATCGGGTCGCGCTCAATAAACTGACGGCCAAGGGGGCCAAGGAGTACCTCGTAGGGCGTACCCACGTTTTCCGGGTGGTACTCAAAGCGGGCGCGCTCGAAGTACTGGACGAGGTAGACCTGTCCGGCGGTTGGGTTCCATTCCTGGAACTCCTCGGAGATCGGGTAGCCAAAAGTGCTGAGGCCATTGTGAGTTTGCCAGAACCAGCCGAAGGCACCGCCGAGGGAGTGGCCAGACTCGGGGAAGAACGTACGCGCTGGGTCAGGCGAGGCGGCGAGCCAGGCGAAGGCGGGTTCGCTGCGGCCCTCAGTGAGAATAGCTCCTAGTCGAGTGAGGCTCAGGCGCTGCTCGGTCGGGGCAGTGGGGTTCAGTTCAAAGCGGGCGCGCTCGAAGTACTGTACTTGAAGGCCGCTATCCTCTTTGAAGAGTTCGGTCAGCGGCAAGCCAAAGACATCAATACCGCCGTTGGCATCAAAATACTGCTTGATCTGCATCCCGACGTTGTGGCCGGTCTGCGGGTAGAAGGCAAACGCATCGCCCTGCGTCGTGGGCGGTGCAGCGAGAGCGGGAGGGGCTGCGGGAGCAAGCAGAATGGCGAAGGTCACGAGAGCAATCATCAGCACGGCGGGGCGATACATGGGCAACCTCTGAAATAAAATGTTTAGCGCCTGACATGGTGCGACGCCCATTATAGCAC
>JBAXMH010000137.1:0-13107 GCA_037134395.1 Chloroflexales bacterium | reverse complement strand
ACGCTTACACGTTCTCGCTTAATGCGGCTGGTGACACGAATCTCGGGTCAAGGCCTTGTACCCACCTGGGTGCGCATGTCATCGCCGAGGACAAACTGCTGCGCACCGATTGCTGCCCGCATCACGTAGAAGCGCTCCTTGCGGTTGAGCCGTCGTAGCTGGTGGACAAGGGCCGATTCGCTGCTCATAGAACTCTCCTCTTTGCTATGTGGCCTGTACGGGGGAGCGTCCAGGCGATCGGGAACAACACGGAAGGTGACATGGAGATCCTCCATGACGCCCATGGGGCCGAGGTTACGCGCTATCGCTATCCCTCATGCGGATGTGCTGCGGCAGAGCCACCCTCTGGCCCCACTCGACATTCGTATCACCCGCCACACGAATGTCGGGTGGGGCCATTCGTATGTGTCACATATCCACCCCTCTGTCGCACATACCAACCCATCCTTACGCGACATTCCCCCATCGCTATGTGTCATCGTGAACACCCTGCCCGGCGTGGGTGCGTTGAAGGATGCCTTCGGCGATCATGCGCTCAAATTGGGCACTGACGGTGGTCGGGGCGGGGCCGCCCGTGATCAGTACGCCCAGTTCCATATTTAGGTTCAGGGCGTAGTCGGTGAGATTTGCGCTGGAGAGGAAGAGGATTCGCCGGTCGGCGACGGCGCACTTGGCATGGAGGGTGCCGGTGTGGCCGTACTCGTCGGCGGAGCGGCGGTCGGTGGGCCAGAGGTAGATCTGCGCCGCACGGGCGACCGCTGGCCCGAGGGCGCGGATCGTGTCGTAGGCCATCTTCTGACCGCTTGGCTCCGGGGCTTCGATGCAGATGCGGATGACGACGCCCCGCGTAGCCGCGCCCATGAGAGCCTCGATGATGGCCGGGATTTTGTAGACGGCGAAACTCACGACGAGCAACTCCTGGCGTGCGTGATGGATGACCTGGAGCAGAGCTTGGTCGGTGCGACGCATAGATACGCCCGCCGCCAGGGGGCCGGTCCAGATCAACTCCAGGCGCTGCTCGGCGCGAGCGGTGCGCGTGGCGGCGGCTGCGGTTAGCAGGGCCATGGCCACGACCGCACCAGGAATCGCGGGTGCCTGCTGCGCCCATGTGTCGAGGAAGTCGCGGGCTCGGGCGCGCTGCGCGGGCTGAGGGATGGCCTGGAGCGCACTCGTACGGGTTGTGTCGGTTGGCCCGGCGGCATGCTCAATCGCCCGCGCAAGGGCATGGATGCTGCCGGATGGCAGGTCGGCGGCCACGCGCACCGCGTCGTCAATAATGCGCTGGTGTTCGTCCATATGGCCTCAGCTAAAGAAAGCGAGATCCTCGCGCTCGACGGTCGGAACCAACACGGAGCGGTCGAGGTAGCGGTTACCCCGCTCGCACGAGGTCTCTGGGGCGAAGAGGCAGGCGTGGCAGGCGGCTGCATGGACGGTGGTGCCGCGCCGACTTGGCTCGTGTTCTGCGCACAGCGGGTCGGAGGCGCATTGGGCCGCGTCGCGCATGGCGGTCTGGAGGTGTCGGCGCAATTCGTCCGGTTCACCTAAGCCGACGAGGCCGCCGAGCGTGCCCTCGCTGTCCGGGGCCGCCGTGTAGATCAGGACACCGGCCATCGGTTCAGGGTGGCCGTCCGTCTCGTTGGGGTTGCGGGCGTAGATACGCTCGCGGAGGCTGGCGGCGTTATAGCCACACTCCAGCACGAGTTGGCGCATCAAGATGTGGGCGAAGGTGTGCAGCAGCACGTAGCGCATGCCGGGGAAGTCGGCATCCGCAGGGGTGATGCACCGCGCCTTCCGCCAACTGGTGTGCGAGGCGCGAAATTGTCCCTCCCGCTGCTCCGTGATGGTGCCGGTTAGCCAGTTCACGATGGCAATCTCATCGAACTGGATGAAGATTCCCTCCCCGCGCACCTCGGCGGCAGGTACCCAAGTCGGTGATCGCCGGGCGAGGGGCATCCGCCGCTGGTCGCTCCCCTCCGAGTGTGTACCTAGCTCGCCCGGCGCATCAATTCGAGTAAATCCGATCAGCGCCCGCACCTCGCGCAACCGCTCCACCAGTACCACCCGTGCGATGCGCGAGTCGAATCCCTGCGGTACGGCCACCTCGCGCAGGCGGAAGTCTTTGGAGGGTGTGTGGCTGGCGGGGTGGGCGAACTGCTCCCATTCACGCCCCTTCAGGTCGGCGGGGTCGTCTGGTGCGGCATGCGGATCCTGCTCGCGCCGCCGCTGAATTGCCTGAAAAATCTCGCTGTCGCGGTAGCCGAGGAAGTCACCAAACGGGTTCGGCGTCATCGCCCGCATGAGGGTGATGAACTGCTCGTTCGGCACATGCTGGAGGCTCGTCCACAGGCTCTCGACGAGCTGGGTCAGCTTGATCGACTCGGTGGGAATGGACAGGGCGATAACGGTGTCGCCGAACCAGAGATTCGAGGCTCCGAGCAGGATGGCCCGCACCTGTTGGTCACAGCCCTGCGGGGCAAAGTCGCGCAGGTGCGGGCGTCGCCCTCGACACTGCGGCATCCGCGCCCGCCCCTCGTCGCCGAACGCCTCGGAGAGCCGCCGGGTTTTCGCACAGGTGTCGCAGCGCACAACCAGGTCGCGGGCTTCGCCGCTGGGGCCGAACTCGATCAGCCGAAGTTGGGTGGCGCAGTCGGTGGGGCCGCGATGGACGAACTCGACCCACGGGAAGTCGTCGAGGTGTCCATGTTCGCATGCCACCAGGAAGCGCGCCGGGACGACCACCGGCTCTTTGGCGTCCTCGCAGCCGGTATGGACGTAGCGCGTGCGGTCGGGGTGGTAGGCATCCTCTTTGCGTGTGAACAAGCCGGTGCTGAGCGGCGAGAGTCGCTGGCAGCGCGGGCAGAGCATCCAGCGTGGAAAGAGCGCGACCGGGATACCCGTGCGGGCGAGGTCACTGAAGGGGTCAACCGGCCCGCTCCCCGATGGCAGCGCCGGTGGGGCGAGGAGTTTCTGTACCTGGCTGCCAAGTTGGGTGCGTACCGCCCGCAGCAGGCGCTCCTCCTCGATGACACGGGAGATGCCGCCGTCTACCGTCCAGTCGTCCAGTCCCATGACCAGCACCGAGAGGTGCGGGAGGTCAATCAGGGCACCGACTCCGTAGCTGAAGATGACCTGGCTCGGGCGCACCTCGCCAACGCGAGGGTGTTTCATCGGTGGCATCAGTTATTCCTCATCCTCCGCCGACGTATCGGCCTCGACCGTCTTTTCCGCATCGTACTGCCAGCGATGACCACTCTCATCAAGTCCGGCATCTTCGAGAATGAGATTAACGGTCGGCTCCACGTCGCGCAGCGCGTTGAGGCAGGCGAAGAGCGACCAGTCACCATCTCCTGGCGATCTGAGCAGGCCCACCGTGTCGCCGCCGGATCGCTGGTAGCCAAGTTTCGCACTCACCGTCGCCGCAATGCGGGCATGCCAGTGGTCAAGCCGCTCGTTGATCGCGTCGCGGAGAAACTCGGCCCGCTTCGGCCCGTCAATGGCCTCGGCTCGTCGCACGAGGCTATCCAGGGCATCCGCCACGCCCTGGTCGGTGCGGCTGAGCTGACCGGCACCCAGGTTTGGGTTGTAGGCCGCCGTACCGATGCGAGCCAGGGCAACCATGACCCCGCTCAACCCCCGGTCGAGGGCGCGGGGCGAGAAGGGCGTCACCGAGAGCGCCTCGACGTGCTGATAGAAGGTGGCGTGATAGTGGATGAACCGCTCGTAGTGACTCATGTCGCGGGGCCGCGCCCAGTTGTAGATTGTGGCCACCAGGCCAGGGTGCTGACGTCCGACACGACTCGTTGCCTGGATGTACTCCGCCGTGGATTTGGGCTGTCCCGCGACGAGCATCAAGCCGAGGCGGCTGACATCAACGCCGACGGAGATCATATTGGTGGCCAGCAGAACGTCCACCGGGAACTGCGACGGGGCGCGTTTGCGGCCCTTCTCTGGGCGCTGCGCCGGGTCGAAGGGAGCCTCTAGGCGATCCAGCATCTCGGGAATGTCTGAGGCGTTCAGTCGCGAGGTCAGTTCGCGGACGCTCCAGGGGTCGAGGAAGCGTTTGGGCAAGCCACGCTGGTGCATCTTCTTCAGGCGGGTGCTGACCGTGTCATCAACAGCGCGGCGCATCGCGGCGAGTTCGCGCAAGGCGTTGAAGTAGCCGACGAGGGTCATGTACGGGTCGGCCCCACGCATGGCGGTCTCATAGAGCTGCTGGGCGGCGGCCAGGAAGGCGACATACGATTGGATAAGGGCGGTCTTATGGCGGATGCCGGGCGCACAGATACCAAGGTAGCGCCGACCAGGGGAGGTATCACTGGGCGGGCGCGGGATGGCGAAGAAGGTATCGCCCGCATCGAGTCCTTGGGGCGGGAAGATTGCGACACGACGCAGGAAGAGGCTGTGAACCTGCTGGTCGGCCCGGCGAATGGTAGCGGTGGAGGCGATCACCTTGGGGCGTACCCGCAGGCCATCGAGATCCCAACAGGCGAGATGATCAACCGCTGCCTCATAGAGCCCGACCAGCGTTCCCAGTGGCCCGCTAATCAGGTGCAACTCGTCCTGAATGATCAGATCCGGCGGGCGCAGCGGGGTCGCAGGGAGCACGCGGGCCGAGCCGTGCTTTCCCCCTTTGAGTGCGGGATGGCTCTGGGCTGGGTGGTCGGTGTCGGGGGTGAGGTAGCCGTGTCGCTCACAGTAGCCGTTCACCTGGCCGAAGAGCGCAGCCACGCGCCCATTCCAAGGCATCTGGGCGAACTTGTCCACGGTCGCAATCAGCAGGGCGGGCAGGCGGTGGTAGATCTCCTCATCCACCACAACGACCGGCAGTCCCTCGCCCTCGGACTGACGGGCATTGAAGGGGCAATGGTTCATCAGGCTCCCGCAATACATCAGCACGCGGCTGCGGCCCTGCTCGGGCAGTTCGGCGCTGAGATCGCGCCCCGGGTCAATCGGGGTGCCGCACCAGGGGCAGTGTTTGAGCTGGGCGGGGCTGCCGCCGCCCGCAGTGCCGCCCTTCTTGAGCTGTTTAATCGCCTCATCGGCGTCCTCAACCCAGTTGGGCGTGGATCGCTGTCCCACCCACAGACCGAGGCGGAAGGGTTCGTCGCCCCAACGGGTCGGATCCTCGCGGCGGATGACCTCGCAGGCGCAGATCAGGGTGGCGGCGCGTTGGAACTGTTGGAGGGTGAGCAGGCGCAGGGTGTAGCGCATCAGCACGGCCACCCCGGTCAGTCCGCTGCGCCCGCCAACTACGCCCTGGAGGCGGCGGATACCCAGAGTGTAGGCGGTCAGGCCAAGGTACGCTTCGGTTTTTCCGCCACCAGTGGGAAACCAGAGCAGGTCGGCTTCCCCGAGCAAAGGCTCACGCAAAGCCGCTAAGCCGCTAAGGTCGGGCCGGGCAGGCTCACGCAAAGCCGCTAAGCCGCTAAGGTCGGACAAGTCGGATGGCGCTTCTCGCGCTGCCACGTTGTCAATGCCGTTCTCACTTTGCGCCTTTGCGCCTTTGCGTGAGACATCCGGCTCCGGCTCACTTTGCGCCTTTGCGGCTTTGCGTGAGCCCTCCGACTCATCATGACTCGCACGATCCGGGTGATGCGGGTCGGTGAGGGCGGGCAGGTTGAGCAGGATGAAGCCAAGCTGGAACGTGCGCCATGCGTGGTCATGGGGGTGATCAAAGTCCGCCGGTGCCTTCTTCTCGCTCCGACGTACCGAGGCGGCGTAGAGCGAGCGGGTGCGCTGGAGAGCCATCGCCCGGTTGGCGAAGCGGAAGGCATGGGCCGCCTGCGGGTTGGTATCCAGCAGTGTGATGCCCTCGCGGATGCGCGCCAGGGCCAGCCGACAGCGGCGCAGCGACTCGGTGCCGGCCGCAACAAAGGGCACCAGGTCGGGTGTTGGCGTCTGGAGCCGGGATTCCTGACGTATGATCCAGTCCGCGTAGGCATCAGCCAGCGGGGAGAGGTGCGCGGCGAACTGACCATCGGGTACGGCGGCGAGAACAGCCATATCAATGGTGAGATCTGCGAGGCGGGCAAAACCGGGGTCGGCAGGTGTGGGCGGGGTGGTCTGGGGAACATCGTAGGTGGGGAGTACCACCGTGCGTACCGCTATCGCGCTGTCGGGGATACGCTGTCCATCCGCGTCATGGGCGGGGGACGCATCCACGGCGACACCGTGGCCGACCACGAACTCGACCTCGTGACGATACAGCATCGCGGTGCGCTGATCTTCGAGGTCGAGCTGGTTGCCGGGGAGTGGGCGGCGGCGGAAGATGGCGGCATGATCGGGCGCGGTGACGGATAGTTCGGGCTGGAAGACCCAGGCGCTATCCTTGTTGCGTGCCGGTTCTTCCTGGCCGTTAACCAGGAAGAGCGTGACGATCCACTCGCCCAGGCGTTTGCGGATCACGCCCTGGAGCGTGACGCCAGGATGCGCGGGGCTGATCTCCTGCGGCGCGATCTTGCCGTGGCGCAGTGTCAGTGCGGGCAGGGGGACAACAACGGGTGTGCGCTTCCAGGGGTGGTGGTAGCTACCGTCAGGCCGCCGGAAGCGGTCTTCTGCGATCTCGACCCGCGCATACTGTCCCCAGCGCACCGTCACGCGGAGTGCAGTGGCCTCCAGGGCGACGGCGAAGGTCATGCCAATGGAGGAGGGCAGCATGGCGGTGGTGGCCTTGGGCGGCGGGGCATCGGTCGCGCCATCCTCGCCGTCGCTACCGCCAAGGTCGCCGTCATCATACTCTTCGGGAATGCCGCTGCTGGCGCGTGGGGCGAGCATCCCAACCAGGTAGCGCCCGCGCACGGTCGCCTCATCCAGCACTTCTTCGGGACCGCCCCAGGGGCCGAGCAACTGGCGAACAACCAGGTCTTCAAGCTGATCACGCAGACGGGCAGGCTCACGCACAGCCGCTAAGTCGCTAAGGCCGGGCAGACGGGCAGGCTCAGGCACAGCCGCTAAGTCGCTAAGATCCGCTGCATCTTGCTCGCTTTGCGTCTTTGCGCCTTTGCGTGAGCCATCCGGCTCCGACTCTGCGGCTGTGCCTGAGATCTCCGGCTCCCGCCCGTGCCGCCGGTCGAGCCAGGCGATAATCTGGTCGCCCAGGGCAGGGCTAAGGGTCGTGGCGTCAATGACCTCGCCCAGTTCGGCGATGTCCCAACTGGTCGGGATGTCCGCGAGCAGAAACTCCAGATGCTCAGGGGCCAGCGACTCGACCCCGCCACCGTCGAGAATGATCTCGCCACGAGCCAAGCACCTACTCATCTCACTGATCGCGCCCGGTCCGCCCTTGAGGATGCGGGAGAGTGTCATTCGGTTCATAGGGAGATAGTGTCGCTTGGTATAAGGCATCACCTACGGAATTGAGATCTTCGCTCAGTCCACACATGCGAACCGGCGAAGAGAGGTCTACACAACCGATAATTTTGTCGCCTGTGTATTTTTTTTCACCATGCATTTTGAGTACCCAACGCCGCATGAGTTCAACTGTATAGCGATAGTACCCGTCCGTACAAGTGATCACGTCATGGATTACAAGTGTTTCCAGCGCAGCCATTATTATAGGCAGATCAAGAGCTGTTTCCTGGGCGATGGCGGCAGCGATACACCCCTCTGGATGGGCTGATAGGATCATCAGAATCGTTGTCTGACTAGGTTGATGACTTTGGTGCGCCTGACTCCAGACGCCGTCGAAGTATGCATGACCATCGCGGTGAAATTCCGGTGCTTCAATGACCGCAGCGATATCAATGATCGTGAAAAGACGCTTGCGCTCAATCCCCTCACTGATTGTTTGCCGATTGAAGTAGGAGACGAGGGCATGCCCAATAAGCTGGATCAGGTACGGCTGGCCATTGGTTAGGGTGATTACCTGCTCAATCGCATCGGGGGTGTAGTTGAGCGAGAAGTCGAGGGTTGGCTGGGTGATGAGCCGCCGTGCGCCTTCAAGCGATAGAAAGCTGACCGGGATGGCTGACACGCTCCCAAAGAGCGGGTTCCAGTAGTTATGGGTCATCTCTTCCAACGTGTGCAAGCCGGCCAATGCAAGCACGAACCACGGATAGGTTTGGATCATGCCGCGTAGACTGTCAAGCAGTTGAGGCTCAAGGCGTCCAGCAATAATCCACTCTTCGATCTTCTCAAACTCGTCGATCGCCAGAATCAGACGCATGTTGCCACGGCTTGCGTCGATCCGATGCAGGTATTGCTCGAACGCAGTATAGGGGTTGCGCTGGAAAAATCTCCCCTCATCGGGTTCTTCAATCACTGTAAGAACCTCTATAGGTAAGGATCGATGTATCTCTTCCGCCAGGGTGTACAGCAGATCGCTCGCGTTCTCCACAAGGCCGATCCGCTGAAGGTTGTAGTTGATAACGATGGTACCTACCTCTAACTGGCCGGTCAGGTTGCGTAAGATCGACGATTTGCCCATACGCCGGTGGCCATACAAGATGACCGATGGGCGTTGTTCAGAACCCGACCAAAGTTCGTTCAGGCGGCGTAAAATATCTTCGCGCCCCACAAAGAGATCGCCATAGACTGGGTTGCCGGCGACGTAGGGGTTAGGGATTGGGCCTTGTTCTTCATCACGAGCAAGGCGTCCGCCCTCTACAGCAAGGATTGGTCTCCAGCGATTAACCATGTGGTGCAGCAGCGTGCTGTAGGGTACAGCGAGATCGTGCGCTATTGCGGCAACTTGTTCAATGTGTGCGCTAGCGCGCAGCAGGTAGTTTCGCTGGAGTGCAGGGGCAGTAGCATCTTGATACTCGTGGATCATGGCGCTGATCTCCTTGAACGCTACAAGGGCGTGATCAAAACCTTCCGGGATATGTGTTGCCACCTCAGTTGGTAGGATGGGGGGGATATATTCGGCCATAGCCGTAATACTGTCGATGCCGAAGCCCTGGGCAAGGGCGTTATAGATAGCCTCGTTGGCAAGAATCAGGTTGCTCTCTCGCTTATTAGCGTTAACCTCGGTTATCATGTCGTAGATCACACAGACCGAGCCAAAGTGTTGTCCAGTACTCGCGATCACCGGGTTTGCCGTCGCACGAACGATCCGCTCCCTCAGGAAGAAGAGGTCGTTGGCGCGCTGGCTACCAAACCCCGGCACACCGTCGGTCAGCCTCACCAGGGGAATATCGTCAAACCAGATCGGCGGCGGATCCGCAGCGCTGATGTTAAGGAACTGACGGGTAGCCCGGTTGATCAGGATGATCCGCCCCTCAGTATCACAGACGACAATCCCTACATCGACGCTTTCGACGATAGCGGCGCGCTGGATAGACTCATTCTGCACTTGACCGTAGAGACTGGTCAGGTGGCCGGTCATCGAATTGAAGCTACGTGCCAGTACCCCGATCTCATTAAGCGACTGAATGTGAACGCGACGGGTCAGATCTCCGGCGATGATCGCCTCGGCGGTGGCGGCCAGATCACCCAACGGCGCAGTGATCCGATTGGCGGTGATCACACCACCGCCAATCAGCAGGCCAACCAGCGCCACCACAATCAGAGTCATCGGCCAGAGTGTGCTGGTGGTGGCTTCATAGGCGTAGTCACGCGCGAGAGCCGGGGCGAGGATGCCCACAGAGGTGCCACGGATGGTGAGGGGAATGTAGGCAAACTGGAACTTACGACCGTCCACCGTCTCGGTGCTGAAAAGGGTAAGTTCGCTCGTACCGTCCTTGAATGCGTCCATCAACTCCGCGCTCATGGATGGCAGTTTGACACTGGCCGTGCTGAAGGTTGAGGCCAGCAGTCTACCCGACTGATCGTAGAGTGTTATCCCGGCAGACTGGGAGCGCAACACCAGCGTACGGAGCAGTCCATCGCTGCCATCAACCCGGATTGCGGCGATCAGACCGCCCACCACCGTCGTACCCTGGCGCACCGGCGAGATCGTCGCAAAGTAGAGCGTGTCGGTTTCGCTATTGGTCGCCTTAAACTGAAATAGACCCGCGTACTTATCGCCACGGCTATCGCCCTGGCTGTTGAGTACGCGCTGGGTGAACCACGCCTTCGAAATATCGAAGGACGGATGTACGGTGAAGTCTCGGTTGAAGATGCCCGCTGCCCGCTCAAAATCGCTGACCGTCTGTCCATTGCGGTCAAAGGCGATCAAGCGATCCAGACTGAATCCGCTGCGGCTGATACCCACGCGGAAGAAGGGGTCGAGCGCAGCTTTAAGCCCTTTGACATCATCATTGGCGAAGGCTTCGGCCACTCCTGGCGCACCCGTGTTCTGATTGCGTTGGTCGAATGCTACCTCACGCAGAAACTGCAAATTGGCCTGCTCCTGGCTTAGCAGAACATCATTGGTCATGCGCGACACCGAGGCAAGTTGGTTATTGAATCGCTCCTGCAACGAGCTGGATGTCTGATAAAAGACCACAACCGAACCTACCACCGCCACAAGAACGGTGAGGAGCAGAAATGGTCCGATAATCTGATAGCGGAGCTGTGAGCGTAGCCCCCGCAGTGCCCCTTGCATCTGTTACACCCTGTATTAACGCCAGGTATCACGATGTTGTTCGAAAAGCTCTCTAGCAGTTCGCTGGAGCCGGGCCGGGTTTCCGCCGCTTTGGCGGATGAGAGCTGCGATCTGCTCTTCACTAAAACTCACGCCACTTCCCTCTAGGCGGCTGAATAGAAATGAGCGTATAGTCGTTGGCGTGAAGGGTAGCACGTCAATCTTCTGGCAGATATTTGCTAGGGGTGAAGTTTTACCCTCGGAGTCAGGAAAGAGTCGCTCCAGTGAAGAGTTGCTCGCGATCACAAGTCGTAGCGGTGCCCCACCTTCGGCCAGGCCGCGCAGCTGCTCGCGCTCGGCCCCGCTGAAGGCCGTCGCGTTGGTCATCTTCTCAACCTCATCAAGGCAGACGACAAACTGCTTGCCACGCAGCGCCCTGGCTAGCCGCGATCCGCGCAAGCTTGGATCCATGCTCATCTCGTAACACAACGCCTCGAAGAAGTCGCGTTCATCATCAACGAGCTGCATGTTCAGGTAGATAAAGGTTTCGGCTGGCAGATGTAGCCGCGCTGGCCCAAGTCGGCGGATCTGCTCCAGCAGCGAGGACTTGCCAACCTGGCGTTCGCCGACGAGCGAGATGCTAACACCTTTTGATAGCTCTTCAAAGATGCGACGGAGGAGATCATCGCGGCCAAATAGGCTGTCGGTGTCGCTGATCCGCCCGACCTGGCCGAATGGGTTCGTGCACGTCACGATTCCCACTGCAGATGGCTGTACTATCGATGCGGGTTGTTCTTCCCAGATACACCCGTCGCGCAGGCGGCTGTAGAGTACCGGGCGCCACCAGTCGTTCAGATCGCGCACGCTGGCGCGTGCGCTGGCTAGAGCGCGATCAATAAGCCCTTCGCGCTGGATCTCACGCAGGAAGACCGGCATCATGCGGGCCACCGCGATCATGCTGATGGAGCCATGCATCGCCAGTACGGCAGGCACACCGGCCTTGAGCAATTTCGGGCCGAGGGCGATCAGTGATGCACTGGCACCGTCGCCAGCCGTCATGCATGAGGCCAGCACGACTAGGATCGGTCGCCGGGCAAGCTGGCTCAGTGCGTCAGCGATGGCGTCGCCAGGCACCGGCGCAGTGCGGCCAGCGTCGTCTTCAAAGTACAGCACCGGCTGACCATCCACGAGCCTGCCGTGGGCGACGAGATAGATGATATCGTAGCCATCGCGGGCAGCAGTGACGAGAGCGGCCAGGGTAGCCCGATGTTCAGGGGACTCGCCCGCGATCACCTCGAGCTTCAGTTCGCTTAGAGCGATGCGGATGATTCCGGCTTCTCGCTCGCGCGTGATGGCGCTGAGCTTGTAACGATCTAGATCGATCGGGGCGGCGATCATCGCCAGGGCGCGTAGCGTGGCTCGCGATCGCCGCAGCACTGGAGCCGCCTCGCTGCTGTCAAGTACGCGAGAGAGTAGCACACGCTCATCGGTGGCGATGAAGTTGCCGCTTTGCGGGTCGGCCAGGGTCTCCCAGTAGATAGAGTGCAACAGAGGATCGCTTCCGTCGAGGCGGAGGCGCAGACGTAGGGTTGCACCTCCGCCCTCGGCGTGGCCGATGGCCCGCGCCCATCCTGCACGCATGCGCGGGTCGGCGAAAAGCATCAGGCTCAGCTGAATGCCGTAGTATGAAAGGTCGGGCCATGCGGCGCGCAAGATAACATGATCAAGTGTGATCACCACGTCGCTGACCAACTCGACCTCTGCTGCGCTGGCTGGGTTGTCGAGCTGCATGTCGGCGCTGTAACGATCCTCTCCCAGGAATCGGAGCCTGATCTCTAGGTTGTACGTGGTTACTATGGTTGCCATAATGTGGTCTCGATTTTAGGGATCAATGTTCAGCTTCTCTAACAGCGTCTGTGGCTCCGTATCGGGCCAGAGCAATGTGTCATATGACCTACAACCTACTCGCGCCAGTCGTCATGGCAGCTACACGACAGGAGCCGCTTACCATTATCGTTGCACCTGGATGATGGGCTTGCTCTGGGCCGCGAGATCGAGGGCTACACGACAGGAGACGCTTACCATTATCGTTGCACCCCTAGAGCAGCCGGTCCGCCGCAGCTGCGTGGGTATCCAGGGAGACGCGCCGCCGCAGGATGTCCGGCAGCACCTTGTGGCTCAGGCCGAGGGCCAGCAGGCCATCGGGGCGATCTGGGTCGCAGAAGATGAAGGAGAACACATTCACCCCGTTGGCGACCCATCCCAAGAGATGGTCTGCGTCAATCAGTTCCCAATTCGCATGGGCCTCGCTGCCATCGGGGAAGAGCATGATGTAACGCGCAGCGGCCTTGCGGCAGCAGAAGATCGACGGCCCGCAGAGGCTGTGGTCGTCTGGGTCGGTGTCGTGGCCGTGGTGGATGCAGGCTCCGCCACCGATGAAGGGTACCACCCAGTCGTTGCGCCGCCAGCCCGGCGGGTAGTCGTGGTTCACACGCGACTTGGGTGCCGATGGCGGCACCTTGCGACCTTTTTGACGAGGCATATGGTTTACCTCTCTGGCTCAATCAACCGTAACTCAACGAAGGCACTGGCGAGCGCTGCCTCAAAGGTGACAAAGGAGGGAACACGGCGGAGTTGATCAA
>JBAXMH010000136.1:0-13160 GCA_037134395.1 Chloroflexales bacterium | reverse complement strand
CCTTCATAAACTCAAAGCCGTCGAGGTTCGGCATCATCACATCGAGCAAGATGAGGTCAGGCCGCTCGCGACCCGCCACAATCAGCGCCTCGGCCCCGTCGCTGGCGGTGATCACGCGAAACCCGTTTTCACTCAGGTAATCTTTGAGCAGTGCCCGCACATTGGCGTGGTCATCCACCGCCAGAATTGTCTTCGCCATTGGTGTCCTCTGCACGATAATCTCACTACCGTAAAAGGCACGCAGTCCGGTACCGCCCGCCGGGGGGCTGAAGCCCCCGGCTAGATTCTGCGAAGGCCGCTTCAGCGGCCTTCGCAGAATCCAGCCCGCCCGTTTACGGGCCGGGCGGCTGGGATGACAACGTGCCTTTTGCGGTAGTGCCAATAATCTTTCCCAAGTGTAGCAGCCCCGTGTTTAGAATTGGTATAGGCGCGGGGTAGTACACATGTAGACAAACACTCCTCCATAAATTGTGAGATGCAGCCCTAGGGACGGTGCATCAGCTCTGCGATGTTTCGCCCCCATGTTATTTACGGATCACATGCACGATCTGTGATCGGCGGAAAGCGATCACGACACGCTCGGTGCGGTAGCGAGATTGGGCTCTGGTGAAGATCACCCCATCGTAACCGTTGCGATCTAGCCACCACTCGGCGGCAGGCTCAGACTCCATCGCCATGCCCAGATTATGAGCCTCGGCGCGGATCTGTGTGATCTGGCGAGTCCATACGGCCAGATCGCAGATGTAGGGGCGCAGCAGGCGTACCCGGTAGCGTTCGCCCGCGCCGAAATTAATAATGCCTGAGGGGATGACGCCGTGCAGTCGCGACTCGATCATGCCGACCGGGGTGAGGGTGATCCCGCGCCCGACCGGAGTATGCTCCTGGGATAGGGGGATCGTGGCGTTCACGTGGTAGAGTCCGGTGGTCTGGCCTCCTTTGGCCCAGAGTTCGGCCTCCGACTCGCTCATACTGGGCACCTGATCATCATAGTCGGAGACGCGGGGTATACGTGGCGGGGCCATGATCTGGATCTGAGGTATGGAGATTGCTGGACAAACAACACTGTCGGAGCCGACCCACACGGACTCTTGCAGGGTCATGGGCGCATCGTGGAGGGCTAGGTAGCGAAAGCCACGCCGCTCGCGACCCTCCCTCCCGCGTGACTCAGCGCCGATGCGGGCGCGCAGACGGAGGCCACCCCCGCAGCCAGCGGCAGGGAACCACTCTACGGTGGCGCTAAAACGAAAAATCGCTCGCCCATCGGGCTGATTCTGTCTCCCATCAGCTCGCCAACCCTTGCCAATCAGTCCGCTCCATCCGCCCGTCACAGCGCGTAGCGGCGCGTAGAGAGCCAGCACCACATCGGGGCCGGGCGGCTCATCGAGTACCCACAGACCGGGCGGGATGGCCCCCGAGGTGGGCAGACGTACCGTTCCGCCGATGACGCTCTGCTCAACCCCCGCGTTGCCGAGGCGTACAGTCGAAGCAGGCCGACCTTTGGAATGTGGGGGCGACGGCACAGGCACGAGATCGGGTAACACCGTTCCGTGAGGAGTGACATCGCCGCCGCACTCGATGCAGAAGCGTGGTTGTCCCGACGGTAGGGGTACTCCACAATGGTGGCAGAACTTTGGCCAGTTGGAGAGCTGTGCTTCATCGCTCATCGTTACACCTACCTCACATCCTCAGGATGTGGACTATGTTAGAGCAACAGCCCTCACCCCACAAGCCCAAACAGGCTCCTGATTCGCCCGAGCAGGTTCGGCTGACTCATTTCGGTTGCGGTTGTGGCGCTGACTGTGGCAGCGAGAGCGCTCTGGCGCTGGGTTACCCGGCGCTCAAGCACGGCGCTCAGACCCTCAGCCAGGGCCGGATTGCGCTCGATCAGCGGGCCAATCGCGTCGCGCCGCACCAGCAGGGCTTCGGTGTCCTCGACGGCAACCACCGTGGCCCGCCGGGGCAACCCTGTCAGCAGAGCCAGTTCACCAAAGAAGTCACCTGCAGTCAGTTCATTCACCACTACCACCGCGCCTCCCTGTTCATCTGCGGCCTCGACCTGCACCCGTCCACGGCGCACCACATAGAGCGTGTCATCCATGTCGCCTTGACGCACAAGGATCTCGCCCCGTGCGAATGTCTGTCGCCGGGCGTGTTCTGCCAGACTCGCCAACTCTTCAGAACTAAGCAGGCTGAACAGTTCAACGGCAGACAGGGCGGCAGTAGCTCGCTCGTGTTCGCGGGCCTCGTTGTCGGCACGGTGGTGCGGGTCGGCTGGGTGCATGAACAACTCACGCGACGGCGTCGGCAGGCTGAACCCGGCCCGGTGCAGGTAATACCATGCGCTGGTCATCACCGCATCGCGTGTCTCGACATAGCGGTCAAAGTCGCGCATCCAGAACTTAATGTCGTAGGTTACGCTATATTCACCGTAGGCAATCAAGCGAATGCCGGGTGGTGGGTCGCTCAGGACACCCTCAGCGGCGCGAGCGGCGGTAGCCAGCACCTCCTTCACCTGGTTCGGCGGGTGATCGGGACCGAGGGCGATCTGTACATGCAGCGCCTGGATAGGCGAAATCAGTGTGTAGTTGGCGATCTGAGCCTGGGCCAGATTTGCGTTTGGCACAATAATGTGAGTGTTATCCACCGTCACCATGCGCGTGGCTCGCCAGCTCATCTCCAACACCTTGGCGGTCTGGTTGTCGAAAAATAGCCAGTCGCCAGAGGCGAAGGGCCGCTCGATCTGGAGGGCGATCCCGGCCACCACATTCTTGAGCAGATCCTGGAGAGCCAAACCGATCACCGCCGAGACGACAGTGGACGAGATCAGCAGGGAGTTGAGCTGCACACCAAAGATCTGGTTGACGGCGATAACAATCAGGGCGATCAGGGCCAGCCCGCGCATAATATCGCGGGCCAGACGCGGCACCGACACACCCCGGTGCATCAGGGCACGCTCGATCAGCAGATCTTCAATCAGATCGAAGGCGATATAGCCCCAGGCCACCATCAGCGTGGTCACCAGCAGATCACGAGGCCAGCCTCGCGGCAGCAGCCCCTCGCCGTCGAGCAGCAGGGCCGCGCCAAGCAGCACGGTGGCAGCCAGGTAGATCAGGCTGAGGGAGCGCAAGCGAGGCGAGCCGCGCAGCATGCGGCGGATCACGATCAGGAGCAGGACAACGATGCTGGCGATGACTACGGGAATGAGTGCCATGAAGGGCGCGAGAGTCTGAAGCACAGGGCATACCTTCGATTTTGGGCGGCGGGTTGTGCGGGAATTATACCCTGTCTGCCGAGGTATGCTACACTTGTATATGTATTCATAAGCAGCACAGAGGTCGTTTGATGGGTCGCGGACGTTATCCTGCCCGGCTTGAGGTCTCTCCTCCCCCGCCCGAAGTCGCGGCGCGTTACCTGCTCATCTGGCCGGGCCACGAGATTTACGCTCGCCCCGAGGCTTTTCCGCCCATCAGTTCGCCGGGACTCTTCGGCGACGACCGGCCCCTAGAGATTGATATTGGCTGCGCCACTGGCGAACTGGCCTGTACCCTGGCCGCTGCCCGCCCCGATGCCAACTATTTGGGGGTGGACATCTCCCTGAAACCGCTTTATCGTGCGGTGGATGTGGCGGCAGATCGTAGGCTCCCCAATCTGCGCTTTCTCCAGATTGACATGCTCCTGGCCTACCAGCACATCCCTTCCCGATCGCTACGGGTGGCCTATATCCACTTTCCGGCCCCGCTGCTGCGCAATCGCCATCGCAAGCAGCGCCTGATCTCCCCGGCTCTGCTCACCCATATGCAACGTGCCCTGATCCCCGGCGGTACCCTCAGCTTCATCACCGACCAGGAAGATCTCTCCGCCGAGCTGCTGCGCCTATTGCCCGCCGCCCCCGGTCTACGCCTGCGCACCCCCGCCGAGTACGAGATCGGCTTCTCCGACCTGCTAAAATCGCACTACCATCGTCGCTGGGAGGCCAAAGGTCGCTCCATCTTGCGCGTTGAGCTTGAAAATGCACGGGCGGATGGCGATCATAACAGAAGTGTCAGCCACACGACAGGTTCATGTAACGAAGGTGCGGTATGATATAGCTGCGGGTGAGATGTTTATCCTCCATGTACACCGCAGTACGGGATACACAACACCCACGTTCTCCGCTCTGGATTGGATATCGGCGCGGAACAGCCCCACCGTCATCGTATCACCGCTTCGCACGCGCACTGGCGCACGGGCTGACCGGTATCCACAGAAAGGACCCCGCTGTGACCGAGATAGATATCGAGGGCATGAGCGTTTCGGACCTGGAGCATCTGCGTGATGCTGTCAACCAGCGTCTGCTGGAGTTGCGCTACAGCAATCGGCACACCCTCCCCGAGCTGCTGCGGATGCTCGAAGATCTCAAGGTTGCGCTGAACGACCAGGGGAAAGAGTGGCGCTCGCTTGAACGTTGGCAATGGATGGACGGACAGATCCGCTTTTGGCTAAATCCGACCGACCAGATTCGCTATCAGTCCGGCTGGTACACCATCAATGAGCTGCTGCTCTGGTCGCGTAACCGTGGCCCGGTTCTCGTCCCCGAGGAGGAGAGCCTTGAGGAAGAGCCCTGGACGGATGTGGGCGGTGTCCGTATTCGCTGGCTTCCCGACGGCACGATGGAGCGTTTGTAATACCAGAGGGGTGAGCGCCCACGGCGCTCACCCCTCTGAGTTATTGTGCAAGGGAGAGACAGGGAGGAATTTTCTTCCCTGCCTCCTGACCCCTGACCCCTGACCCCTGACCCCTGACCCCTTATCTTAGACATCGCCGATCCAGGGCCAGGAGCGGCGGCGCATATGAGCGCGGGTGTAGGCCACCGCCTCGGCGCGATCTTTGAGCTGAAGCTGGCGGATGGCCTCGCCGGTATGATATTTGATCGCCCGCTCGCTGTAGCCAAGCAGGCGGCCAATCTCTTTATAGGTATTCCCCTGGGCCAGCAGAGTGAGGATGCGGATCTGATGGTGCGTGAGCATACTGGAGGGATCCGGCTGGTGGGTATCATCCTGACGCATCTGACTGGCTAGAGCACCAAGCACGCGCTGGGCCAGCACAGGTGAGAGGGCCGCCTCACCACGCATCAGGCCGAGGATATACTCGCTCAGCCGGTCAATATCAACATTCTTGAGCAGGTAGCCTGCTGCGCCGTGGCGCACCGCCTCGAAAAGCGTGGCGTCGTCCTCGGCCATCGTGAGCATGACGATCCGTGCATCGGGCCGCTCATCCATAATGGCGCTGGTGGCTTCCAGGCCACCCATCTCGGGCATTTCCACATCCATCAGGATGATGTCGGGATGGAGCGTACGGGCCTGCTCAATTGCCGCCCGACCGCTGCTGGCCATCCCGGCAATGGTGAAACCACGGCTGATCAGCAGGCGCTTGATCACTTTAAGGAAGACTTCATTGTCATCCACCAGCAACAGGCAGATGTTCCCGCGTGAAGAAGTATCGCTAGACGGCGGGCGGATCTGGGCAAGTGGCTGTGACGTGGGTGTGTTGAGGCTGCGCTGGAGCAAATCAACAGTACGCTGTACCTCCAACGGGTCGGTGGGGTAGAGTAGGGCGCTCTGGGTGATCAGGCCGACCAGTTCGCCTGCGGGGCCAACCACAATGATCCGGCGCACGTGGGCACGATCCATAGCCTGGTGAACATCCCAGAGCGTGGCATCTGGGGCGATGCTGATCAGTTGCGGGGCCAGGATCTGATGGGCCAAGGTGGTGGCGAGGTTCATCTGCGCGGCGTGGGCGCGGGCGATGTCACGTTCCGTGATCAGGCCGAGGGGCAGTGGTCTATCACCCGCGCCTGGCGTGACGATCACTACACAGCTCACCTTATACTCGTCCATGATACGGGCAACCCCGATCAGGGGCTGGTCGGCCCTAGCGGTGATCGGATCTGTTGCCATCACCTCCGCCGCCGTGCGCAAATGCATGAGCATCGCCGGAGTAATCGCGGCGCAGATACTCTCGTGCGAGATCACCCCGGCAATCTGGCCCTCATCGCTAATGGCCACCAAATGGTGGATCTGGTGCTGCACGAGCAGCCGCAGGGCAGCCACGATACCCTCGGGGTGGCTGTGGGAGATCGTGATGATCGGGTGGCCCTGCAGTACATTGTCCGATACGGCCCCACTCACTGCCAGGTGAACGATGTCACGCATTGTGAAGACATGGGTGAGTTGCCCGTTGGCGCGGATCAGGGCGCATGTTGCACCGTGCTGATTGAGCTGTGCCAGCACCATGCTAACCGGGGTTTCCTGGTCAACAATGAGCGGATCGGTATTCGTAACCTCAGCAAGGCTAGGAAGGAAAGCGGATCCGTATGATACGTTCATGCTGCTCACGACAGGGTTAGAAACACGAAAAGCGGAGTAGGTGATGTGCGGAAAAGCGCTGGGGCACATCGCGGTAAAATGCGCAGACGACTACTATACATTCTACATGCACCGTGATGATTGCGCTACCTCTCTTCGCGAAGGTACCTCAATATGACCGGCAACTGTGAGAGCATTCCTTTGAAAGAGGCAAAACGTGACAACAGCAGAGCGGATCGCGCCGACAGGACGAACGCGCATGGGGATGGCGCAGATCACGGCGGCGGCGCTGATCTGGGGAACAATCGGGGTAGCGGTGAGCCTGCTTTACCGGCTGGCCCCCGCCGATCCGCTGGGGGTGGGGTTTCTACGCCTGCTGATCTCGGCCCCGGCCCTGCTCATTCTCGGGCAGGTAGTGGTGGGGCCCGGCTTCTTACGGGTGCGCCGTGCCGACCTGGGGGTAATCGCGCTGATGGGCGTGGCCTTTGCGTCCTATCAAGTCTGTTATTTCGCCGCCATCCCTCGCTTGGGGGTGGCCGCCGCCGTGATGATCAACATCTGTAGTGCGCCCGTGATCACGGCGCTGCTGGCCCGCGCATTCCTCGGCGAGTACCTGGGTCGGGCGGCGCTCCTGGCTATGGGTGGCGCGGTGGTGGGTACGGGCCTGCTGATAGGCGGGGTGCCGCAGGCGGGCGATACGGTCACCCTGCTGAGCGGCGCGGCCCTGGCCCTGGGCGCGGGCCTCTCCTATAGCGTAGTAACAATGACGGGACGGGCTGTGGCCGCCCGCTATCACCCGCTCCAGCCCATTGCTCTGGCTTTTAGCCTGGGGGCGCTGCTCCTGGCCCCCCTGGCCCTGAGCAACGGCCTGTACCTGGCCTACCCGCCGGCTGGCTGGGGCATTCTGCTCTACCTGGGCCTAGTGCCCACCACCGCAGCCTACATACTCTACCTGCGCGGACTCAGCACCACATCAGCGACCGTATCCACCACTCTTGCGCTGCTTGAACCCCTCGGCTCAACGATTCTGGCCGTCCTCTTCCTCGGCGAACATCTAGCCCCCCTCGGTATCGTCGGTGCCGCGATCCTTCTGGCGAGCATGGGGCTGTTGTACACAAAGGCATAGCGAGAGGTCTGGAGAGAGCTTTGCTCTCTCCAGACCTCTCGCTATGCTTTCCTGGCGCGGTAGCGCCGGATCAGCGCATTGGTCGAGCTATCGTGATGCAGTTCGGGTTCGCCCTCGGCGCGCAGCGCGAGGACAATCCGACCGGCCAGCACCTTGCCAAGCTCCACGCCCCACTGGTCGAACGAGCCAATGTCCCAGATCACGCCCTGGGTGAAGACGCTATGCTCGTAGAGGGCTACCAGCGCCCCAAGCACTGCCGGGGTGAGCTTTTCTGCCAGGATGGTGCTGGTCGGGTGGTTACCGGGGAAGGTGCGGTGAGGCACCAGCCATGCCGCCGTTCCATCAGACGCCACCTCCTCAGCCGTTTTGCCGAAGGCCAGGGCTTCGCTCTGAGCGAACATATTGGCCATCAGGAGATCGTGGTGGTCGCCCAGGGGGTTCAGGCTCTTGCAGAATCCGATCAGATCGCACGGGAAGAGCTTCGTACCCTGATGGATGAGCTGATAGAACGAGTGCTGACCGTTCGTTCCTGGTTTCCCCCAGTAGATCGCCCCGGTCTGGTAATCCACCTCAGCTCCGCTCAGGGTCACCCGCTTGCCGTTACTCTCCATCGTAAGCTGCTGGAGGTAGCCGGGGAAGCGGCTCAGGTACTGGTCGTAGGGCAGCACGGCCACGGTATCGGCGTCGAAGAAACTGCTATACCAGACGCTCAGCAGGCCCATGAGGGCAGGCAGATTCTGAGCCAGGGGTGCGCTGCGGAAATGCTCGTCCATCGCACGGGCACCGGCCAGAATCTGGCGGAAGCCCTCCGGCCCGAGGGCGATCATCGTCGAGAGACCAATGGCCGAGTTCATCGAGTAGCGTCCGCCCACCCAGTCCCAGAAGCCAAACATGTTTGCGACATCAATGCCAAACTTAGACACCTCGGCGGCATTGGTGGAGACGGCAACGAAATGCTTGGCCACAGCCGCGTTATCGCCGAGGGCGGCCAGCAGCCATGCCCGCGCACTGCGGGCGTTGGTCATTGTCTCCAGAGTGGTGAAGGTCTTTGAGGCGACGATGAAGAGCGTGCTAGCCGGATCGAGGTCGCGTACCGTCTCCGTGAAGTCTGTGCCATCTACATTTGAGACAAAGCGGAAGGCGATGTCGCGCTGGCTATAGTGACGTAGCGCCCGGTAGGCCATCATCGGGCCGAGGTCGGAGCCGCCGATACCGATGTTGACCACCGCACGGATGCGCTGGCCCGTGTGCCCCAGCCATTCGCCCGTCCGCACACGATCACTGAAGTCGGCCATACGGTCAAGAACCGCATGAACATCAGGGACAACATTATGCCCATCAACAAAAATGACCGCATCGCGGGGGGCACGCAGGGCGGTGTGCAGCACAGCACGGCCCTCGGTGATGTTAATCTTCTCGCCGCTGAACATGGCATCAGCCCGCCCCGACAGGTCGCAGGCATCAGCGAGCCGCACCAACAGGCCGAGGGTCTCATCGGTAACGCGGTGCTTTGAGTAGTCGAGGAAGAGGCCGGCGGCCTCGGCAGTGAGCCGCTCGCCGCGCCCAGGGTCCGCTGCGAACAGATCGCGCAAATGCGCCTTACCGACCGTCTTGTAATGCTCGGCCAAGGCTCGCCACTCGGGGCGGGCCGTGAGGCTCCGGCTAGGGATGCTCATAACTTTTCCTCATGCTTCTGGGGACTCTCGATGTACTCACATCAGCATACAGCCACGAGAAACAACGCAGGCATACCGTGGTCGCTGATGATGCGTTGCGCCCCAAGCGTGCAGCATACATCTGACCGATACGTGCGTGGGCTGTGCGAACCCCATCATACCGCACCTACGCAAGCGGCGACGTGGCGTAGTGTAGACACCATACACCCGATCCCAGAGAGAAATTCCAGACTTCTTTCTGTGCGGGTATCGGGATAGGTTACGATATTGCTTCTGTCCCATTGCGAAAAAGGCTATTTCCAAGAAAACGCTAGACAGACTCTGCTCTCGGTACTATAATTGGCGTCATCGTCACCTGCGTAACGATCCGTCCCCGCAATAAAGCCCCAACGGGGCGTCGGTTGTGTCGGACAAACGAGAAACAGGCGTTGATGGCTGGGCCTCAAGGCCCCGTAGATGGTATCTTCCCCTCACAATTGAGGAGCAGAACACGAGGAGGCATTTCATGGCAAGTCCGCAGGATGTGAGCAGCACGGCCCCGAAGAGCGGCGATCTGATCGAGGCAGTCACGGCCATCGGTAACAACATTTCACGTGTGGGCCTTGCAGTCGTAACCGCGCCGACCTATTTCCTTCCGGAAAAATCCCGCACGGATGTGGTCTCGGCAACGAGTAATCTCTTCAACATGGTCGGCGCACTTCACCTGAGTATCTTCAAGACGGTCGTTACCGGCCTTGGCACGGTGACACGCGATCTCAGCAAGGCTGTCTCCGATACGTCGGCCCAGTTGGCACCCAAAAAGTAACGCGGAGGGCCTACGGGCTCCTGTTTTTGGCTCGCACACCGCATGGCGCGAAGCTCACCAGAGTCTCGCGCCATTTGGTGTGTTCCGGGGGAACGCACGCATTGAGGCATAATGTGCAACGAAACCCAAACTCCAGCAGAAAGTGGCAGCAATGATGTACACTGAGCGCGCCCGCGAGACGCTCTATGCATGGGTGAAGACCGAAAGCCTGCGCAAGCACTGCGAGGCGGTGGCCGCATGCATGGGCTACTTCGCCGAGAAGACCGGTGCCAATGCAGATCTGTGGATCGCTGTGGGGCTGTTGCACGATCTTGATTACGAGCAATACCCCGATATGCCTGCCGAGGGACCCGAGACCACTGCGCTCTCCCACGCCCTGATTGATGGGGCAGCCCTGCCCGATCCCCTGCCCGGTCATCCTTTCGTGGGTGTTGCCTACCTGCGTGAGCAGGGCTGGTCGCCCGATGTGCTGCGCGCTATCCTCAGCCACGCCGACTACAGCGGCATTCTGCCCGAGTCAGCGATGGAGCGCACGCTCTACGCGGTGGACGAACTGAGCGGATTCGTCACCGCCGTCACGCTGGTGCGCCCCGACAAGAGCGTCTATACGGTAGAAGTGCCGTCAGTACGCAAGAAGATGAAGGACAAGGCGTTTGCAGCGAAGGTCAGCCGCGAGGGGATCGCTCACGGTGCCGAGGTGATCGGCATGCCCCTGGAGACTCTGATCGCTGAGGTGATTGCGGCCCTGCGTGCCTCTGCCGAGCGGCTGGGGATCGCGGGGACAGGGGCGGACAGGACGTAGGATGTAGGAGGCAGGAGGCAGGAGGCGACCGAATGCAGGTTACTGTGGTGAAGGTGGGCGGAAATGAGCTTGACGATCCGGCCTTCCTTGATAAACTGAGCGCGGCGGTGATGGGATTCGACGGGCCGATGATCCTCGTCCATGGCGGAGGTAAGGAGATCAGCGCCGCACTGAGCCATTACGATGTCCACAGCAATTTTATTGGTGGGCTGCGCGTCACTTCGCCAGAGGCGATGGCGATCATGCAGATGGTCGTCTGCGGGACGATCAACAAACGGGTGGTGGGCCGACTGGTGTCCGACGGTGTTCGGGCGATTGGCCTGAGCGGGATCGATCTGGCGCTGCTGGGCTGCGTGCCGCAGCGACCAGGCGGCACTGATCTCGGGCGGGTCGGCCTGATCACCCGCGTGGACGTAGCAGCTATCCAGGCCATGATTGGCCTAGGTTGGCTGCCGGTCTTCGCACCGGTGGCCCGTGGCGAAAACGATGGGCTGAGCTATAACGTGAACGCTGACCAGGTGGCCCAGGCTATTGCCGGGGTCTTCGTCGGGGCCGAACTCCTCTTTGTGAGCAATGTACCGGGGGTAATCCTGGGCGGGCACGTGGCTCCGCAGCTCGGTCGGGCCGACGTGGTGGCGGCAATCGCATCAGGCGAGATCAGCGGTGGCATGATCCCCAAAGTACAAGCCGCCCTGGACGCCTTGGATGCCGGGGTCGCCTCAGCGCGGATCACCAACCTAGCCGGGTTTAGCAGCGGCGGCACACGTATTTTATGATTGCGGATTGGAGATTGCCGATTGTGGATTGCAGCACCTCTGTCAATCCAAAATCCAAAATCCAAAATCCAAAATCCGCAATTCTATGAGCGACGAGGGCGACATCTTCCGCTCACTTGAGCCTCGGCAGCATGCCGAGGTCGAGCGACAGATCATCTATAGCAGCTATCCCAGCGGGCATATCTTCCACGTACCGAACGAGGTTGGCCAGCAGCTCTTTGTGCTGCGCTCGGGCCGGGTGCGTGTCTACAAGCTCTCGCCCGAGAACCGCGCCCTGACGCTCATGGTGCTGGAGCCGCCAACGATTTTTGGCGAGATGACTCTGGTGGGCCAGTGGGTTCACGATACCTGCGCCGAGGGGATGATCGAATGCGTGGTCGGGGTGATCGGTCGCGATGCGCTACGCCAGATCCTCACGCGCCACCCTCAGGTGGCCCTCGCCTTTATGGAACTGATGGGCCAGCGGCTGCGGGCGATGGAAAATAAGCTCGCCGACATCGCCTTTAAGAGCGTCCCCCAGCGCCTCGCCACCGTCTTGCTGAGCCTCTCCGGCATCGTCCCAGGCCAGCCCGTCGGCACCAGCCCGCCAAGTGTTGTGCGCTACACCCACCAGCAGCTCGCCGAGATGATCGGCTCCTACCGCGAGACGATCACCAAGGCCATCGGCGAGTTCCGCGAGGCCGGACTGATCCGCATTGAGGATGATGCGATCTGGCTTACAGATCTGGCTCAGCTTCAGCGGATGGCGAATAGCTAGGTAGAGATAAAATTCCTACATCCCTTCCAATCCTACGCTCCTAGCTGGCGAAACAGATCCTCATACAACTCGGCGGTCTTCTCGGTGCTGAATCTCGTCGCTACCTCGGCCCGTGGCCGCACGTAGCGGTCGCGGTTAGCGAGGATGGAAAGGATAGCCTCGGCGAGGGCGGCGCTATCGCCAATCGGCACGACCTCGCCCATGCCTGTCTGGATCACCGGCTGGCGCACGCCGGGTAGGGCGCTGGCAACCGATGGCGTGCCGCAGAGCATCGCCTCAACCTGGACAAGGCCGAAGGTCTCGGTGGAGTTGAGCGAGGGCACGATGATCATGTCGAGGTTTGGAAAGAACGTGGCCATATCAGAGGGACCGAGGGTGCCCAGGAACGTCCAGTGGTTGCGGAAACGCTCGAAGAGCGGGGCCAGATGCCGGGCGTATGCCTCCTCACCAAGGACATTCTCGTAGGGGCCGGCAAAAAGTACCCTGGCGTTGGGGTAGATGCTGAGGATGCGCGGCAGGGCGTTGAGCAAAACCTCGACCCCCTTCTCGGCGGCGAGGCGAGCAGCCATGCCAATGACCGGGCCACGGATGTTCCAGCGCTCGCGAAATCCGGCGATGTCGTCGGTGCTGGCGGGGGCTACCTCAACCGGCGGCGGGATGACGACGATCTTGTCGCGGAAGCGCCGCAGAAATGGCGAGTGGTCGGCGAAGTCCTGGGTATAGGCGACGACGCGGGTTGCAAGCATTCCCGCCGAAATATTCGCCGCATCAACCACATGGTTGGCAACACGATTCATCAGTCCAGGCGGAAGCAGGAGATCACTGTGGTAGGTGAGTACCACCGGCTGGCGCAGCAGACGCCCGCGCAGGGCTA
>JBAXMH010000135.1:0-13187 GCA_037134395.1 Chloroflexales bacterium | reverse complement strand
AGGGGTCAGGGGTCAGGGGTCAGGGGTCAGGGGTCAGGGGTCAGGGGTCAGGGGTGTCAGGTGGCTTCCACCTGACACCCCTGACCCCTTCCGTTAATTACGCCGTGCCTGCATCAGCCCGGTAAACTCGTGGAACAGATAGGTTGCATCGTGCGGGCCGGGGCCAGCCTCGGGGTGATACTGCACGCTGAAACAGCCCAGATCCGCGTGGCGAAGCCCCTCCACCGTCTGGTCGTTCAGGTTAATGTGTGTAACCTCAACCCCAACCGGCAGACTGTCGGGATCTACCGCAAAGCCGTGGTTCTGTGAGGTAATCTCCACGCGACCGCTAGGAATGTGGCGCACGGGATGGTTCGCGCCGTGATGGCCAAAGGGCAGCTTATAGGTGCGTCCACCCAGGGCTAGGCCCATAAGCTGGTGGCCCAGGCAGATACCGAACACCGGCACCCGACCGAGCAGTCCGCGCAGATTCTCGAAGGCGTAGGCCGTGGCCGCCGGATCGCCGGGGCCGTTCGAGTAGAAGACCCCATCGGGCCGTAGGGCCAGCGTCTCGGCGGCGGTCGTCTTCCCCGGTACCACCGTCACCGTGCAGCCATGATCAATCAGGCGGCGCAGGATCGTGCGCTTGAGGCCGAAGTCATAGGCCACCACGTGAAACTGCGTACGCAGATGATTGGCTTGCTCAAATCGTGGCTGCCAGGGCGCACTGCCCTCGGCCCAGCCGTAGGGTTGCTCGCAGGAGACAATACGGGTAAGGTCGAGACCCTCCATTGGCGGGGCCGAGCGTGCCTTAGCCTGTAGGTTCGCAACCGAATCTCCCGTCGTCGAGATCACCCCGCGTAGCGCACCCGCCGTACGGATATGCCGAGTCAGCGCCCGCGTGTCCACTTCGCTGATAGCGACAATGTTATGCTCACGCAGAAGCTGAGACAGGCCGCCTCGCGAGCGCCACGAGCTATAGTCCTCGCTGTACGAACGCACAATGAACCCGGCCACCTGTGGCCGGATCGACTCGGGGTCGAAATCGTTCACCCCGGTGTTGCCAATATGTGGCGCAGTCATCGTCACCATCTGGCCACAGTACGAGGGGTCAGTCAGAATTTCTTGGTAGCCGGTCATGCCGGTGTGGAAGACCACCTCGCCGATCCGCTCGCCTGCGGCCCCAAACGAGCGCCCCGGAAAGACCCGGCCATCCTCAAGCACAAGCACTGCATCCATGGGCTTCCTATCGTGATTGTAGATTGCAGATTGCAGATTGCTCGTCGGCGCTGACTCCTGCAAGGTGGCCCATTGTAGCATGGAACTATCCGCGTATAATTGCAGAACCATGCACATCCTCCATGTCTACAAAGATTATTTCCCCGTCCTTGGCGGGATCGAGAACCACCTGCGCCTGCTCTGCGAAGGGCTTGTCTCCCGTGGCCACTCGGTTACTCTCCTTACCAACGGGCGTTCCCGACGCAGCGAACTGCGCGTTCTCAACGGCGTGCGGGTGATCGCCGCCGGACGCCTGGCCACCGTGGCCTCGGCCCCAATCAGCCCGGCTCTGCTTGCCCATGCGGCCCGCCAGCATGCCGACCTTGTTCACCTGCATATGCCCGATCCAACCGGCGACGTGGCCCTGGCTCTGGCTGGTCCGCGTGCGCCGCTCGTGGTCAGCTACCACAGCGATATTGTGCGCCAGCGCCGCTTGCTCACGTTCTACGCACCGCTATTGCGCCGCACCCTGCGCCGGGCGACCCGAATCATTGCCGCCAGCCCGGCCTACGTGCGCAGTTCGTCCTTCCTCGCGCCGCTAACCAGTAAATGTACCGTGGTGCCCTACGGGATCAATCTGGCCCGCTTCGCCCGCCCCGACCCGGCCAAGGTTGCCGCCATCCGCGCCCGCTATCCCGGCCCGCTGGCACTGTTTGTTGGCCGATTGCGCTACTATAAGGGAGTTGACCAGTTCGTGCGGGCGATGGCCCACGCCCCCGGACGCGCCCTGATCATCGGCGCAGACGCTACCGTGCGCCGGGCCGACCTAGAGCAATTGGCCCAGGATCTCGGTGTGGCCGGCCGCGTCCACTTCCTGTCGGTCGAGAATGACGCCGAGCTACCGGCCTACTATCACGCCGCCAACCTGCTTGTGCTGCCCTCGGTCGAGCGCAGCGAGGCATTCGGCATCGTACAGATCGAGGCCCAGGCCGCCGGGTTGCCGGTGATCGCCACTGAGCTAGGCACCGGCACCAGCTACGTCACCCTCCACGGACAGACCGGAATCATCGTGCCGCCTGCCAATCCACTGGCCCTGGCGCGGGCGATCCAGGCAATCATGGGCAGCAAAACCCTGGCCCGCGCTTTTGGCGCGGCGGGTCGCCGCCGTGCCGAAACCGAGTTCAGCCTGAGCCGCATGCTTGATCGTGTTGAGGCGGTTTATGCCGAGGCTTTGGGGCGGGAGAAACCATGAGCATCCGATCACGTCTTCTTATCGCCCTCGCCATTGGCCTGCTCAGCGGTGTGATCTGCGGAGTCTACCAGCAACAGTTCAGGCGTGGCGCGGGTGACATCTCCATGCCCCTCTGTATGGGATCGGCCCTGCTGCGCCGTGCCGATCCCTACGTGGCATGCCGGGGTTTCCAAAGTGACGGGGTGACGCCAAATACCGCCAACCCGATCACCACCGTCCTGCTAACGCTGCCACTGCTCCCCCTGCCGCGCCCGGTCGCCGCCGGGGTCTTCTTCGGGATCATCTCAGCGACCCTGAGCTGGGGGCTGACTCGTGACGGCAAGCCCTGGCAATTGCTGATCTTCGCAGCCCACCCCTACTGGCAAGCTCTCCAGACCGTGCAGTGGTCGCCGCTGCTCCTGGCGACGTTCTACATCCCCGAGCTGATCGCCGTAACCCTGGCCAAGCCGCACGTGGGCGCACCGGTAGCCCTGAGCATACCCTGGCGGCGCTGGCCAGTGATTGCCGCTATCGCCCTGCTGCTGCTCAGCCTGATCGTGCTGCCGACATGGCCGATCCAGATGCTCAGCGGCGTGGGTGTGCCCGGCGACTATCGCTCGCCCATGATGATCTTCCCCGGCATGCTGCTCCTGCTCGCCGCGCTGCGCTGGCGCGACCGCCGCGCACGTTACCTGCTGCTCCTCAGTCTGGTGCCGCAGCGAATATTCTACGACCAACTGCTGGTCTTCGGTGTTTCGCGATCCCGGCGCTCCCTGCTGGCCCTGGTATCCGCTAGTTGGCTTTGCTTTCTCGGTTGGTTCAGATTTCCCAGCCCCGCTATTCCCTGGCACATCCTGCTGATCTACCTGCCCGCCCTGGTGATCGTGTTCGTGGAGACGCACGGTAAAATCGAAGGGAAGGCAGAACCTCTCCCTCTAAAGGAGCTTCCATGACCGACATGATCGACCGCCTGCGCACCAATCTGCGCGCCGCTGGTATTCCCGCCACCGAAGGCGACTTTGCCGGTATTATCGAGAAGGGATACCTCAGCCGCGTTGCCGATGTAGAGCGGGTGATCGCCAGCCTGCCCAGCGATAATCTGCCCGATTACCTTGATGCAGGGTCGCTGCCCGTCCCCGTAGAGACACCCCGGTGGGGCGTCTCTTCACAGACGCCCCACCGGGGCGTCTCTACCATCACCAACATCGCGGATCAGATCCGCACCCGCGCCGTTTCGCCTGTTGAACTAGCTGAACACGCCCTGGCCCGTATCGCCGAGCGTAGCCCGCAGCTCAATGCCTTTCAGCTCGTGCTGATCGAACAGGCCCGTGCCGATGCCAGCGCCGCTGAGGTTTCTATCGCCGCCGGTGCGTATCTCGGCCCGCTTCACGGCGTGCCGGTGGCAGTGAAGGATCTGCTTGACTTGGCGGGTACCCCCACCACCGCCGGGTCAAAGATCCTGGCCACCAGCATCGCGGCCCAGGATGCCACGGGTGTGGCCCGGTTACGTCAGGCTGGCGCGGTGATCGTCGGCAAAACACGTATGTCCGAGTTCGCCTATTCGCCCGGCTCGAACAACGCTCACTACGGGCCGACGGCCAATCCGCACAACATGGAGCGCGATAGCGGCGGCTCCAGCAGCGGCTCGGCGGTCGCCGTTGCCGATGGCATGGTCTTCGCCGCCCTCGGCTCCGATACCGGCGGCTCCATCCGTATTCCCGCCGCTCAGTGTGGCATCGTCGGCCTAAAACCCACCCACGGGCGGGTCAGTCTGGCCGGTGCCGTCACCCTCTCCTGGTCGCTCGATCATCTTGGCCCGCTGACCCGCAGTGTGGCCGACGCCGCGATCATGCTGGAAACCATTGCTGGCCCCGACCCCCGCGACGGGCGCACCCTGCGTTCGGCCCCGGCTTTCCGCGCCGGCGAACTCGATGGCTCAGCCCGTGGGCTACGTGTGGGTCTGCTCGGCGACGATGGCACGGGCAAGCCTCTGGCCGATGCCGAGACTCTGGCGGCGGTCAGGCGTGGTGCTGAAGCCCTGCGCACCGCCGGGGCCGATCTGGTTGAGCTGGACATCCCTGAAATCGCGATGCTCCAGGTGATCAACCCGGTAATTCTGGCGATAGAGGCAGCCGCCTTCCATACGCCAAATCTACGCTCCCGCCTTGATGATTACGGCGAGTTTATGCGCCAGCGCATCCTAGCCGCCTTCGTCTACGGCCCAGCTACCTTCGTCGCGGTTCAGCAAGCCCGCACGACCCTGCGCCGACGTATGGCGGCGATCTTCGAGCAGATTGACATCCTGGCTCTGCCCAGCGTCCCACACCTCGCGCCACTCCTCGGTGTACCTACGCCCACCACCTTCACCGGCCCCTTCAACTGCCTGGGCTGGCCCGCGATCAGCATCCCCGCCGGGAAGAGTGCCGACGGTCTGCCGCTTGCGCTTCAGCTTGTCGCCCGCCCCTGGGAGGAGCCAGCTCTCCTGCGGGCTGCGTTTGCGGCCGAAGGCGCGCTGTGCTAATCAGTTTTTGCTTGATGGTGCCAGCTTCGCTGGCACCATCAAGCAAAAAAACTCACCCCGCCGGCGAGGCCACGGCCATCTCGATCAGGAAAAGGATCAAAAAGCCAAAGAAGAACCCCGCCGTCATCAGCGGGGTATCTGGCAGCTTGTGAGCCTCCACCAGCAACTCCTCTGTCACTAGGTAGAGCAGTGCCGCTGCTCCGAAGGCCAGTACCCCCTCAAGCCAGGGGCCATGCAGCCCGGCCAGCAGGGTGGCCCCGATCAGCGCACCGAACATGATCATCAGGGCCAGCCCCGTGTTCGTCGCCAGCATCCGCCCGCGTGGTGCCCCGGCCTTGACCAGCGCGGCGGCAGTTGACAGGCCCAGGAACATCACCTCCAGCGTTAGCGCCACCGTTAGCAGGACGCCCGTTGTCGGGCTGGCGGCGAACCCAATTCCTACCAGTAGCCCGTCAATCAGGAAGTCAATAGCGACCGTGATCAACAGCGCCAGGGGTAGTTTGCCTGTCGCTTTGCCCTCTCCCTCGCCCTCGCCGTGGCCGCCCATACGCTCAGCAAACCACTTCACACTGAGCATCGCCACCACGCCGAAGGTGAAGCCGATCAGCACCGGCAGTGGCGTGCGCTCACGCATAATCTCCGGCAGCACCTCGCCCGCCACCGCCGCGAACACCACCCCAGCCGCAAAGTGCTGGATGTAGCCCTGAACCCCCGGCCCCGGCGCACGAAACGCCGCGATAATCCCGCCAAAAATGACTGCTATTGCCGGGATCAGCGCGTAGCCAAGCACAGATAACACAGTTCCCACGAGGTGCCTCCGCTATTTTTTAACAAAAAAACAGAAGGCTGGTGGTTCCTCCACCAGCCTTCTGTTTATCCTACTTCTCTCGTCGTGCCGCCGCTTCTAGCAGGCGTTGGATACGCGGCACCATACCCGCCGGGTTCTGGTGCAGACCCTCCAGCAGCAGCGCGTTATCGTAGAGCTGCTCGGCAGCGGCGGCCACAATCGGGTCAGTCGCATCGGCGGCGGCGCGGTGGGCCAGGGCCGCGATCAGCGGGTGGGCCGTGTTCAGCTCCATGACGCGGGGCTGCGGCTCATTCTCGCGTCCGAGCATCTGCTGAATCCGCTGCATCTCGCGGCCCGGCCCGTCGTCATCACTCACCAGCCGGACTGGGCTATCGCGTAGCACCTTCGAGGCTCGGATCTCTTTCACCTGATCGCCCAGCGCCGCTGTGAAGCTCTCGGACAAACTGCTAAACTCCGCGTCGCTCAGTATGGATGCCGGGGCGTCTACCTCACCGGGCAGTTCGATGTCGGCCTCGTCCACATTGCGCAGCTTCATGCCCTCAAACTCGCGCAGCCCCGAGAGCATAAAGCCATCCATCAAGTCGCTGAACAGCAGCACCTCGATCTTGCGTGCGCTGAAGGGGTCCAGGTGCGGGCTATTCCCCGCCGCCTCCAGGCTCCCCGCCATCACGTAGTAGATCTCCTTCTGACCCTCAACAATCCGCCCCTTGTAGTCGGCCAGGGTGATCAGTGCCTCGCCGCTAGTTGTGCTGTTGAAGCGCAGCAGTTTGGTCAGTTCCTCGCGATGCTCAAAGTCAGATGCTACACCCTCTTTAATGAAGACGCCGAACTCCTTCCAGAAGGCCGCAAACTTCTCCGGCTCCTTCTCGGCCAGATCGTTCAGCTCGCGGTGCAGCCGTCCCGTCAATGTCTTGCGGATGCGCTGCTGAATGGGCGACTGAATATTTGCGCCCACATTGCTTTGCACGCCCTCGCGTGAGACGTTCAGCGGCAGATCCTCGCTATCAACCACGCCCTCAATGAAGCGGAAGTAGTTCGGCAGCAGATCCTTAGCCTCATCCTGAATGAGTACCTTGCGCGAGTAGAGCTTAATCTTGCCCTCGATGCGCCGCTCAATGATCCCGCGCTCGCGTTTGGCTGGCACAAACAGAATGCTGTGCAGATCAATCGGCGCGTCGGTGGAGATATGCAGCCTCAGCAGCGGCTCCTCATAATCCATCGTCATCTGCTGGTAAAGGCTCTTGTACTGCGCAGCCTCCACCTCACGCGGCGCACGTCGCCAGAGCGCCTTCTGCTGGTTCACCTGGCGCTCGCCCGAGTAGATCGGGAACGAGACAAAGTCCGAGTGGCGCTTGATGATCTGCTCCAGCTTCCAGTCGTTGGCGAACTCAGCGGCGTCCTCCTTCAAGTGCAGCGTGATGCTGGTGCCGCGTCCCTCGCGCTCGGCCACCCCCACCGTAAAGCTGTCGCCGCCCGTCGCCTCCCAGATCGCCGCCTCCGCGTCGGGGTGGAATGAGCGCGAGACCACCGAGACCTTATCGGCAACCATGAACACCGAGTAGAAACCAACGCCAAACTGGCCGATGATCTCGCCCGAATTGGCGTTCTGCGCCTTAGCCTGCTGCACAAACGCCCGTGCGCTCGACTGAGCGATTGTCCCCAGGTGCGCAATCATCTCCTCGCGGGTCATGCCCGCGCCGGTATCACGCACCGTAATCGTGCGCGCATCCTTATCAACCTCCACCCAGATCGCCAATTCAGCATCGGCGTCGCGCACATTCTGATTGGTCAGCATCTCGAACTGGAGCCGATGCAGAGCATCTGACGCATTCGAGATCAGTTCACGCAGAAATATCTCACGGTCGGTGTAGAGCGAGTGGGCCAGAATATGCAACACCTGCTGAACCTCGGCCCGGAAGGACATCGCCTCCGGCTGGTTCACTGTCTCCTGATCGGTCGTCATTGGGCGCAACTCCCTTTCTTCACGAGTACCTGTTAAGCACATGCCGCGCCGCAGAGGCGTGGGCATAGCTCTTTTCATTGTACGACACATGACGCATGTGAGAACAGCGTTAGAATGGCGCAAAACATGCGTTAGCAAGCGACATTGACAGATCTGGCGGGCCTATGTTATCCTGATCCCGCTGGGGTGGGAACGCCCCACGTAGTCGGGTCTGAACCGTAGGAGCAATTGATGAGACGTATAGCGCACAACATATTCGTCGGCGTTGCCGGCGCGAACCGCACGGTTCGTCATGCGCTTATCGTCGGCGCTCGCGGTGATGGGCCTGGTCTATCTACGCATCTACTCAGGAGCTAACGCGCTCCGTTCAGTGAGTATGAGGCTGTGGGTGGCCAGATAGGCACCCACGGCCTCAATTATTTTGAGGCTGTGGTGCCGGGGAAGGCATCCACAGCCTTTTTGAATCCCCTCGGTGCGGCGTCGGACGAATTACTCGGAAGGAACAAACACGATGATACTCATCGAACAATCGGTCGAGGCTACACATCTGCCGCCATCGTCAGACACGCAGTATACCTCCGAGGGGAATACAACTGTGATCATCCTAGAGCGAGATGGCTCAATGAGCCATAATACACCCGATATTCCCGCTGGCCACCCCCGCAGGGCGCACGTCACCCTTGTGGCAAACGCGCACGCGGGGCAGCCCGAGTCGTCGGTGATTGAGAGAATCCTCACCTTCACCTTTGACGTTCTGGGCATCAATAATCTGGAGGTTCAGCTCAATGAGAACCCAAAGCGCTGATCGCCCACGGGCGAAGGAGAAGCAGCCGAAGGCCGCACCTGATACGGTGCGCGGCATCGTGCTGCGCGCCCAGAGCGGTTTCTACTGGGTGCAAACGGACGCGGGTATGGTCGAGTGTAAGCTGCGAGGTCGGCTCAAGCGTGAGCGCCTGAATACCGACATTGCTGTGATTGGCGACGATGTGGCGATTACGATCATTGATGCCGGCAAGGGCGCAATTGAAGAGGTGATGCCGCGCCGCTCGCGGCTGGCCCGTAAGGCCGCCGGATCGCGTGGTATGGGCATCGAAGACGTGATTGTCGCCAATCTCAACCAGGTGCTGCTGATTTTCGCCTGCGCCCAGCCCGACTTCACCCCGCGTATGCTCGACCGCTACCTGGTGATCTGTGAGCATAGCGAGCTTGATCCGATCATCGTGGCCACCAAGACCGATCTGGTCAGTGCCGAAGAGGCGCAGGCCATGCTCGCACCCTACGTGCGGGTTGGCTACCGCGTGATCTACGCTAGCACCCATAGCGGCCAGGGCATTGACGAGGTGCGCCAGAGCCTCGCCGGACGAATCAGCGTCGTCACGGGCAAGTCGGGCGTGGGTAAGAGCAGCCTGCTCAACGCGGTGATGCCCGAGCTGAACCTGGCCACCAACGCCGTAAGCGTCCTGCTCGGCAAGGGCCGCCACACCACCACCGTCGCCGAGTTGCTGCCCCTCCCCCTGGAGGGCGGCGGCTACGTCGCCGACACCCCCGGCATTCGCGAGATCGGCCTGTGGAACCTGCCACCCGAGGATCTCGACGGGTGTTTCCGCGAGCTGCGGCCCTTCCTGGGCGATTGCTACTACACCGGTTGTACCCACATCCACGAGCCCGCCTGCGCGGTGCGCGCCGCTCTCGCCGCAGGCCAGATTGACCCCGTCCGCTACGATAGCTACGTCCGGCTGCGCACCGGCGAGGGATCATGATGTCAGAGGGGTGGCTGCCGTGGCAGTCACCCCTCTGATCTACACCTCAACCACCGGCCCCTCGCGGGCAGCATCAAGGATCAGTGGACTCTCGTCGTCGCTGAGCTGGCGGCGGTAGTTCGATACCAGCAGATCAAGCTGGTCATCGGTGCGGGATTGGGCGTGGTGGAAGATGATCAGCCGCTCGACGGCGGCTTCCTGGGCTAGTTCGATGGCATCCTCAACCCGGCTGTGGCCGTAGTCTTGCACCTGCTCGGTGCGCGTGTAGGGTGCGCTATGCACCAGAACACTCGCGCCGGCAGCGAACTGGAGCGCCTGATTCCAGATCTGGTCATCGGTGTAGCGCACATCGGTGATGTACACCAGCGAGCGACTCCCCTCCTCCACCCGGTAGGCCCAGATCGGTGAGCGGTTCCGCCGCGAGAGCGGCAGGGCGCTCACGCGCATGCCGCCAACGGTGAAGGGTGTTGTCGTGGTTGGCTGGAAGCTATGGGTGGCCCCGATATGGGCCAGGCCGTAGACTGGCGAGTAGACCGGCGAGAGCATCCCGTTGTAGACCATCTCCAGTGAGCCACGGGTGCTGTCGGGACCGTAGATATGCAGGCGGTTACCGGGGATATGCACCAGGCCGGGGAAGGGCAGCCCCAGAATATGATCCCAGTAGGTATGGGTGATCAGCAGAGTCATCTCGCCGCGCCCGCGCCCGAACTCGGTTGTCATCAGAGTATCGCCAAGTTGACAGAACCCGGTTCCGGTGTCAATCACCACCATCTCGCCGCCCGCGCCGTAGATCGCCGTGCAGCAGGTATTGCCGCCGTAGCGCAGGTACTCGGCCCCCGGCGTCGGCACGTAGCCACGCACCCCCCAGAACTGCAATTTCATGGCAGATCCCCCTTTCGCAGTTCCATGCCCTCGTAGGCAGCCGTGATGATCATGTCGGAGCGACATATGGCCCGCTGCTCCTCCAGCATCGCATCAATCTGCGCATCAGTGTGGTGCGGGTCGTGATGGAAGAGCAACAGTTGACCCACCCCAGCCTCCTCGGCGATCTCGCGGGCCTGACTGGCCGAGCTGTGTCCCCAGTGTGGGAAGCGGGCGTACTGCTCATCGGTGAACTGCGAGTCGTAGATCAGCCAGTCGGCCCCACGGGCCAGATTGATAATCTGCGCCCGCATGGTGGCCAGAGCCAGCAGATCATCGTCCGTATTCGCCGTCGGCTTGCCCGTCCACTCAATCCGTTCGTCGCCGAAGAGTACCGTGTGGAAGGGTCCCGTGTCGGGGATAAACACGAGAGCGGCACCATCGCTCTCCAACCGATACGCCAGTGCCCGGTAAGGATGATTCGCCCGCGCCGTACATACGCGCACCCGCGAGTCGAGCTGAAACTCCAGACCCTCGTGGATCTCGTGGAAGCTCAGATTAGCCCGTAAATCCTCTAGGCCAATCGGCATCAGCGGGTCGCTCAGGGCGTTAGCGATGGTTTTGCGCAAACTCGACTGGGTGCGCTGGAGGCCGTAGATCTCAAGACGGTTCTGAGGGCTAAAGATCGGCGCGAAGAAGGGGAAACCGATAATATGATCCCAATGGGTGTGGGTGATCAGCATGTTGATGGTGGTGGGTGGATTTGGCTCACGTCCGAGCGCCTCACCCAACTGGCGTAGGCCCGTACCAGCATCAAGGATAATACAACTATCGCCAACGCGAACCTCTACGCATGTAGTATTACCACCGTAGCGCAGCATCTCGGCCCGCGCAACAGGGTAGGAGCCTCGCGTCCCCCAAATTCGTACGATCATCGTTGCTACTGCTTATCAATGCGCGTTGCCACGGCCTAGTGTACAGGATAAACGCGGCTTTGTGTGGCTTTCACGCAGGCACTTTTTGATACGACACATGGTATCACATATCTACAGCTTGATTGCTCGTTGACATCCACCAACCGTTATGTCTCTTTATTAAAACAAATGTACTTGCGCTTTCTTCCTATCTTTGATAAAATAGTGCGACGCTAACGCGAGAATAGCCGATAGCCGATAGCCGGGCATCCGTGGCCATTTTCATCGGGTGTTGTGCGGCGGAGCCGCATGGTTGTCTGATGTGCAAGGGATGGGAGGTTCTGTGACTGCTCAACCAAAACTCTATATCACGGAAGAAATGTATCTTCAACGTGAACGTACCAGCCTTGAAAAATGCGAATACTACAATGGTGATGTTTATGCGATGGCAGGTGCGAGCGAGCAGCATAATATTATTGCGATGAATCTCGCCGCACTCCTTCACGCTCATCTCCGTGGTCGCTCGTGTCGCGCCTATCCGAGTGATATGCGGGTAAAAGTTCTCAAAACGGGTCTCCATACCTATCCCGATTTTACCATTACCTGTGGGCAATCGTTGTTTAGTGATCCTGAAAAGCGTGACACCCTTATCAATCCTGTGGTTATTATGGAAATTCTTTCTCCATCCACCGAGCGTTATGATCGTGGCGTGAAGTTTCAGCACTACCGTACCATAGACACCCTCCAAGAATATATTCTTATCGCTCAAGATAGGCACCATGTCGAACGTTTCACCCGTCAAGAGAATAATGAGTGGCTCTTATCAGAAACGATAGGCATTGAGGGTGTCGCACCCGTTGCCTCTATCCAGGCACTCTTGCAACTTCACGATATATATGAGCAAGTCGTGCTTGCGCCTGAAATAGTGATAATGCGTCCGCATGATCGTGATGATCACATCTAATGCGTGAACTGTTGAGTGCGTCGTATGCCTATTATCTGGCCAACCAGGAGCGTTTCTGGACGGAGATGAGTCGTCACCTGATTTTGAGCGGCAGCGCCCTGGCAATCAGCCTGATTGTGTGTATTCCGCTGGGGATCTGGGCCGCTCGCCATACGACCATCGCGCAGTATGTGATCACCGCCATCGGTGCGCTACGGCTGATTCCTAGCTTGGCGATCCTCTTTCTGGTGCTGCCCTACCTCGGCACCGGCTTTGGCCCGGCCCTGATTGCCCTCACAGTACTGGCTCTGCCGCCGGTGCTGATCAATGTGTATACCGGTATTTTAGGTGTCGAGCGTGCAATTGTTGAGGCCGCACAGGCAATGGGAATGACCACTCGCCAGCAGTTGCTTCAGATTGAACTACCCTTGGCCCTGCCGGTGATCATCGCCGGTGTGCGTACTGCTACCGTTGAGGTGATTTCGAGCGCCACTCTGGCCGCGTTTATCGGTGGGGGCGGGCTAGGTATCTTTGTCACCCGTGGCTTTGCCCTCTTTGAGCCGCGCATTATGCTCGTCGGCGCAATTCCGGTTGCGGCACTGGCACTTATCAGTGAGTTGATTCTCGGCCTGGTTGAGCGGTGGGTATCCCCGTATCGCCCTGGTCGTGTATCATAAGGTGAATGTCTTGGATCTTGAGGAGAACCTATGAAGTACCTGTTCACCCCACTCCGCGTCGGCCCGTTGCTGCTCACCCTCGCACTGCTGCTCGCGGCCTGCGGCAAACCTGCCGCAACCACACCACCTACGACGGCCCCGGCAACAGTGGCCCCCGCAGCGACCGTCCTGGCAACAGCAGCAACCGCAGCAACGGCCCCGGCAACAGCAGCAACTGCAGCAACCGCCCCCGCAGCGACCGCCCCCGCAGCGACCGTCCCCGCAGCGACCGTCCCCGCAACAACTGGCGGGGCCACGATCAAGATCGGCTCA
>JBAXMH010000134.1:0-13288 GCA_037134395.1 Chloroflexales bacterium | reverse complement strand
GCGCAAGAGATACAAGCGCACAGCGATACGCCGCAGGTGATGTTCAGGACTGGTGCAAAATCAATGTACCCCCTCTCCCCCAGCCCCTCTCCCACCGGGGGAGAGGGGAGTATATCGCTTCCTGGCGTGGAATACCCCCCCTCTCCCTTTATGGGAGAGGGGGTTGGGGGGTGAGGGTTATTCGGCGGTAGATTCGTTATGTGAAAGGTATTGACTCTCGTTATTCGGCCTTAAACCTTGCTCGTCGCTATCGCAGTCCTATCCCCGTTATGAAGGGGAGTCAAGGCTTCAGCCGGCTAAAGCCTTGACTCCCCTTCATAACTCCGAGAAGATGGCTATATGTTATTCTATGTGCCTTTCACCGACCGTGCAGATGCAATGGAGCAAGCACGTATGCTTGCCCGCTGGTTTGGAATAGAGTAATGGCAATGAACTTCCGATGTCCCTACACCGAAGTCTGCCGCGCCCAGGCAATGCGTGAGTTCGCTGCGACGCCCGATCTGGCTGCGCTGTTTGCACAGCGGCTCCAGTGTGGTGAGCAGGACACGGTCAAGGCTCAGCGTTGCGCAACCATGCTCGGTCTTGCCGAGCAGGAGTTCCCTACCTTCGGCCACTATATCCAATCACAGCGCCGTGACCGCCAGTTGCCCCAGGGTACAGTGGCCGAGCAGGCCGGTCTGACGCTCCAAGAACTGCGCGACCTTGAGCTGAACAAGCTCGACCCTAAAAGGCTTCCCGGTGGGTTGATCGAACGTCTGGCATGTGCCTTAACGGCACCCGTTGAGTACCTCAAGACCTTGGCCCGCATCACATCGCAAGCTGGTCTCCCGCGCCAGGGTACCGTATTTGCCCGCAGCATCTTGGTTGCCGAGCAACCGAACGAGTAGTCTGAGGAAACCACAATGCGCTGGACGGAGTTTGCGGTTAAGGAAGCCCGAATCACCTTGGCCGCGTGGGAAGCGCGGGTGGGGCCGCTGACTCCGCCTATCGCTGTTGATGATCTGGCCGATTTGCTCTATCTCCTCGCGATTGATGTGACCCGTGATCTGCCCCGTGACTTGGCGGGACGACTCTACGCTGAGCAACAGATCATCGAGGTGCGCTGTAGCGACTCCCCTCGTCGCCAACGCTTCACCATTGCCCACGAGATCGGACACTACCGGCTCCATGTCATCGCCGAGGGTGCGCTGTCCAGCAGCTACACCTGTAACGATGCCGCCATCGGAGACAATGGCGAAGGCGTATATCCCCCGATGCTGCGTGAATCTCCGTTGCCGGGGTTCGCACAACCTCAATCAGAGACACCCTCCCGTATCTCAGAGCGCGACATACGCCGCCGGGAGATCGAGGCCAACGCATTTGCCGTCGAACTGCTTATGCCTGCGCATTTGGTCGAGCATGCCGTCAATCGCTATGGCCCAACGATTTCCGAACTCGCGGATCTCTTCGCTGTCTCACATCAAGCGATGCACTATCGCCTTGAAAAGCTGCTCTTCCTCCCACCCCCTGGCCCGCAGATGAGTTTTTTCAACGAGTAGGTTATCCCTTACGCCCCCCGCTTCGCTACGCTCTGCGTGACAGTAATAGGCAATCATGCCCGCATGCAATGCATGCACGCCCGCATGCATTGCATGCACGTCCGCATGCAAGGGAATTAGGGCATATAGACATGGTTCGCAGAGACTTTACAGTACCCCCCCTAGCCCCCCCGCAAGCGGGGGGGAATCTGAGTCCGGCCTCCCCCCGCTTGCGGGGGGATTGAGGGGGGTTATTAATACGAGCGTCCCGGCGTACAATATCATCGCCGGGACGCTTCGCTGCGCTCTGCGTGACAGTAGTGGGCAATCATGACCGCATGCAATGCATGCACGTCCGCATGCAATACATTCATGCCCGCATGCAATGCATGCACGCCCGCATGCAATGCATGCACGTCCGCATGCATTGCATGCACGTCCGCATGCAATACATTCATGCCCGCATGCATTGCATGCACGTCCGCATGCAATACATTCATGCTCGCATGCAAGGCATGCACGTCCGCATGCAATACATTCATGCCCGCATGCAAGGCATGCACGTCCGCATGCAATGCATGCACGTCCGCATACGTTCCATGCGGGCGCAAAGATAAAGCACACATCGTCACTAAGCTAGGGATGGCTGCTCCCGAAAGCAGCACCAAGCGCCGCGAGCAGGGCCGTCGCCTCATGCGCAAGCATTGGCAGGTCGTGTTCAACGACCGCCCAGACCGTTGGCAAATCAATGTCGAAGTAGTGATGCACCAGAATATTGCGCATCCCCATAATCTGCCGCCACGGCAGATTCGGCGCAAGCGCACGCACATCGGTGGGAATGGCCGCAGATGCCTCGCCAACGATCAGCAAGTGGTGAACAACCCACGTCTGGATCAACTCACTTTGCGCGAAGGCGTCCTGTCCTTGCGCAGTATATTGATCGATTCGCGCAATTGCCTCCAGCATATCGCGTAGCCGTTCGCGGGGATCTCTCATAGCGGCAGTGCCTCGCGTATCACACGCTCGCGGATGCGCGGCTTCAGCATGGCTGTGGTGCCAACATCCACGGGGCAGGCCAGCAGATCACTCATGTCCATTGCCAGTCCGCCCAGATCGAGTAGGCTGCGGCCTGGAGCTAGATCAACCAGCACGTCAATATCACTGGCGTGATCAGCCTCGCCACGTGCCACCGACCCAAATATGCGCAGGTTGGATGCACCATACTGCGCAGCGAGTGCCAGAATCTCTTCACGCCGCGTGTGGAGCAGGGCGAAGAGTTGGCGTGACTCCGGTTGCTGATGATTCTGTGTCATGAGTGGTACTCCTTTCATCATTATTGTAGCGAATCTTCACGCCGCCAACTCGCTATTCAGTTCGTCCAACAACAATTGCCAGCCCGCACCGAGGGCGCGTTGAGCGCCAAGCGGCCCGCCTCGGCTGATGAATGCTCCGCCGCTGAGATCGGATGCGGTGATGCTTAGGTTCACGCCGATGTGGGTGGCGATCTGGTCGAGCCACCAACGCTGCGCTGGGGTGAAGTGCGTACCGATAGATTCTTGCTGAACGAGCCAGCGCTCGTAACGGGCGCGCACCTGCTCGGGATAGGGTGCCAGTTCGGAATCGGGACGTACTGCGTGGCGAATCAGAGCGACGAGGTCGGTTAGCACGCGCCGCGCACCTGCGCCACGTACTTTATCGTGTTCCAGTTGGGCGTAGGCTCGCCAGAGTGCTTCTGTTGTCAGGCTCAACGGTGGCTGGGCGAGACGCTGGGCCAATTCCTTGACCTGTGCGAAGGTTGGGCGTTGCGCAGCGTAAGGCTGGCTGTAGAGTAACTGGATGGCGGTGATCTCATCTTTGTGTTGTTCGAGGAAGGATCGAAAGGATTCCACCGTTGCACGGGCCTTCTCTGTTGCGCCCGCACTGAATCCCGCCTCGCGCACTGCATCCTGGCTCACGTTATCTACGGCAATCTCGTTGCGCTGTTGGAAGGCAACCAGCATATTGCGCAACTGCGGGTTGTGGAAGGGCGTTACGGCGACTTCGACTAGTTCCTTGGCGGCGGTGGCGAGGTGCGCGGGTGTCGGATCAACCCCACCCGCCTCAGCGCGAGCCATAGCCTCAATCTGATCGGGATCTCCTGCATCGAGCAATCCCTGAGCCAGATCAATCAGGCTCACGCCGCCGCTGATTGCCGTTATTCGATAATGATCCTGCTCGTTCAACCCCTTGTTCAGCTTGGCCAATCGCCCCGCCAAGGACTCCAGGTTCTCTACAGACGTATCGCCCAGGGCGATAGCCATGAGCAACTTATCGAAGGAGATAGATCGCTTATGCTCCAGGGTTTGCGTCTCGGCCTTGGGGTGATCAACCACGCCGACACAATCCACAATCACAAAACGATCTTTGCGGCGGGCATCGCTACTCACCGCCTGCAAGTCGGTGGGATTGATCACCCGCGTACCGCGACCAAGCATCTGCTCAAACAGTCCCGGCGACTTCACCAGACGCAGGAAGATCAGGCACTCCAGCGGCTTGATGTCGGTGCCGGTGGCGATCATATCCACCGTAACCGCAATGCGCGGGTTGTAGCTATTGCGGAAGGCCGCGATCAGCACCTCGGGTTTCACGCCATGCACGTTGTAGGTAATCTTTTGGCAGAAGGCGTTGCCCTTGCCAAACTCCAGGCGCACCAGACGCACAATTTCCTCGGCGTGGCTATCGTCCTTGGCGAAAATCAGTGTCTTCGGCACCTCGCTGCGACCAGGGAAGATCTCACTAAATAGTCGGTCGCGGAAGGTGCGGATGATTGTGCGGATCTGATCTTCGGACACCACCTCGCGGTCAAGCACGTGGGGCGGATAGACAAAATCCTGGTCGAGTAACTCCAGACGCTCGGCGCGAGTACGTCGGTCGCGGCGAGTCAACCATGTCGCGGCCTCGATCTGACTACCCTGCTCCGTGATCAGCGTGCGAATGCGGTACACTTCGCCATCCACATTCACGCCATCAAGCACGGCGCGCTGACGAGTGTACTCCATCACCAGATTCTGCTGAAAGAAACCCAGAGTTTGCTTCGAGGGCGTGGCTGTCAGGCCAACCAGATGCGCGTCGAAGTACTCCAACACCTGCCGCCAGAGGTGATAGATCGAACGATGACACTCATCGGTGACGATCAGGTCGAAATACTCCAGCGGAATGCGTGGGTTATAATCCGCCTGCTTAGGGTCGCGCCCGAAAGAGTCATCCTGCTCAAAGAGCGACCGCTCCTCCAGCTCAGGATCAAGCTCCTGGCCGCAGAGCATGGCATAGAGCCGCTGGATCGTAGTAATACAGACCCGGCTCACATCATCGAGCGTATTCGATTGAAGGTGCTGGACGTTATAGATCTCGGTAAACTTGCGCCCATCGTCAGGAGTGACATACTGCTGGAACTCGCGCAGAGTCTGGCGTCCGAGGTTGCTGCGGTCAACCAGAAAGAGCACCCGGCGAACGCCCGCGTGCTGAACGAGCCGGTAAATCGCACTGACAGCGGTGAAGGTCTTCCCAGAGCCAGTAGCCATCTGAATAAGCGCACGGGGCCGGTCTGCAGCCAGCGACGTTTCAAGATTCTGCACCGCCTCAATCTGGGCGGGCCAGAGTCCCGTCGTGATCAGCGGTGGCAGAGTACGCAGGCGCGCACGCACACTCGTAGACTCGCGCACCCAGGCGCGCAGCGTCTCAGGGCGATGGAAGGCGAAGACTCGCCGCGCACGCGGATCGGGGTCGCGCCCATCGGTAAAGAATGTCTCAACACCGGTACTCTCGTAGAGGAAAGGCAACGGGCTACGCCAGGGCGTGAGGTTCGACGGCAGACCAGCGCCATACTTTGCCGACTGCGCCTCAACCCCACTGAGGGGAACACCAACCTTCTTGGCCTCAATCGCAGCGATAGCCCTCTTCTCAACAAAGAGCAGGTAATCGGCAACGCCCGTCGCCAGAGGAAACTCGCGGATAGCGACACCAACACCGGCCACCAGATTGAGGTTAGCGACATCCTGCACAACCCATCCGGCAGCGGTGAGGAGGCGGTCAATCTCAGTGCGAGCGCGAGCCTCGGGAGTCGTCATAGCGCAATCCTCAACAGGTGATGAAAAAGGGTCGAGGCTTTAGACAAGGTTCGTGGGTGCTTTACAGTTCAGGCCAGAATGTGGCATCGTGATGCGCTCAGCCTGAAACCTGAAACCTTGTCTAAAGCCTCGACTCCACGCACCAACCCCAATCTGTGGGCCAGTATAGCATGGGGGGTGGGAGCAATACCTTTCACATAAGGAATCTACCGCCGCGTAGCCCTCACCCCCCAGCCCCCTCTCCCAGAACGGGAGAGGGGGAGTCGAAGACGTTCTCATGCGGTATCTCCCCTCTCCCCCGGTGGGCATATCTTTACCCACATCTCTGCGAATAAGGACGGATGGGTGATTTCAGTCGCCCGCCGGGGGGATTGATAAACCTCATTGTCATGCGGTAAAAAAGATGTGGGTAAAGATATGCCCCCGGTGGGAGAGGGGCAGGGGGTGAGGGGGCAAGGCTGGCACGAAATGGGCTTATGTGAAGGGTATTGGCATCAGAAGGTGATCCGAGTGTCCAGATCCCTTGAGCCGTTATAATTGTCCTAAGATTTTGGGAAATCTTGCGCAATAGTAGACTGAATGAGGACATGAACATACCTGCGTTACAGTACATCGAACTTCCGACCGGGCGGATGGGCTACCGAGTATGCGGAGATGGCCCGCCGCTGCTGTTGATCCACGGCTGGGGCGGATCGTCACGCCACTGGCTGGGGGCTTTTGTCACCCTCGCCGAGAGCCATACCGTTTACGCCATTGACATGCCGGGGTACGGCGATTCGCCGCCGGGGGCGGACGGCAGCGGGCTACGCGGGCTATCCCTTGCCGTGCTGTCTTTCATTGATACGCTGAATCTGGGGTCAATCGGATTGTGCGGTCATTCGTTGGGCGCAGCGGTAGCCCTGATGGTAGCGGCATCCCGGCCCAACCAGGTAGAACGATTGGCCCTGGTGAGCTTTGGCATCGCCCGTTCGCCAGAGGAGGAGGCGCGCTACCGCGAGATGGGCGCACAGATGGGGACAGCGGCGACGCTGTGGGCACCCTGGCTCACGTTATCACGGCCCTGGCTGGCACTATCGCGGCCCTGGCGTCAGTTCGCGTGGTCAACCCCGCCCCTCCCGGCGCTGCTGGCCGGGCCAATGTTGCACCGTATACCCGACGCACCCATGCTGGCATTGGGTATCGCCGATTTCGCCGCGATGGACGCCCTGGCCAGCATTGAGGGTGCATCTAGCACAGGCGACCCGCTGTTGTCGCAAGCAATAGGCCGAACGCCGATGCCGACACTGGTGCTGGGTGGGCGGCAGGATCCCGTCTTCCCGCCATCGAGCAGTTCCGCCCTGGCCTCTGCCCTCGCCGACGCATACGTCGTGATCATCAACGAGTGCGGCCACATACCAATGGTTGAGCAGCCAGCGGCGTGTTACACGTCTTTGGGGGGATTTTTTGGAAAATAGTCGATAGCCGATAGCCAATAGCCGATAGTACTACAGTTGTAAATATCTTCGCAGAAAGGCTCTCGCCGATCACCCCCCCTAGCCCCCCCGCAAGCGGGGGGGAATAATGCGTTGTTCCCCCCCGCTTGCGGGGGGCTAGGGGGGGGTGATTCAAACTACAACTGTAGTAATAGCCGGGCGTCAGCGGCTATTTTCATGGGGTGTTGTGTGACGAAGTCCTATGGAGAACTGCGAGGGTGCGAGAACACTATTCCCTCCGCAGAACGAATCATCGCGTTGGGTGAAGTTGTCAGCTTCACCCAACGCGATGAGGAATTTTCAGCCTACAGAACGTAGATTATAGATTACGGCCTGCAATCTGCAATCTGCAATCTGCAATGCTACTTGGTGATGCCCGCCGCCGGCATGTAGAGCTGGGCGACGTATTCGGCTAGCATGCGCCGGAAGCTAAACTGCGGGGCGCAGGTGGCAATCGCCTCCTTGCAGGTCTGCACCCAGGCTGTGGGCACACCGGCTGCGGTGCGGCCATCGTAGAAGCGCGGGACGATCTGGTTTTCGAGGATGTCGTAGAGCGACTGCGCATCGTCCCAGTCCTGCGCTTCCAGATCGCTATACTCGCGCTCGTCACCGATGGCCCAACCGTTCTTGCCGTTGAACGCCTCGGGCCACCAGCCATCGAGGATCGAGCAGTTCGGCGCACCATTCAGGCTGGCCTTCATGCCGCTGGTACCGCTGGCCTCGTGCGGACGACGCGGGTTGTTCAGCCATACGTCTACGCCCTGAGTCAGAGCGCGGCCCACTGTGATGTCGTACTCTTCCAGGAAGATGATCCGCCCGGAGAGGCCGGGCTGCTGGGCCAACTGGTAGACGTGCTGAATGAAGTGCTTGCCCGGATCATCCTTGGGGTGGGCCTTACCAGCGAAGATAATCTGGATGGGCTTATCGGGTCGGTTCAGCAGGTGCTTCAGCCGATCCATATCCTTGAAGATCAGCGTAGCTCGCTTGTAGGTGGCGAAACGGCGGGCGAAGCCGAGGGTGAGGATACCCTCCTCAAGCACCGGCCAGACCGGCGCAGACTGGCCGATATGGCGATAGTACTGCACCAGCCGGTTGCGCGCAAAGGTGATCAGATCCTTCTTGAGCGCCTGGCGCGTGTTCCAGAGCACTTCATCCGGGATCTGGTAGACCTTCTTCCAGATCTTCGGGTCGTCTAGGTTATCCTCCCAGGTCTTCCCCAGGTACGACGTGAAGAGCTGGCGGATGCTAGGAGCGAGCCAGGATGCCGAGTGGACACCGTTGGTGATCGCGCCGATGGGCACCTCGTCTTGGCTCACGCCGGGGTAGAGCCACTGCCACATGCCACGGGCGACATGGCCGTGGAGCTGACTCACACCGTTGTGGTAGTCCGACAAGCGCAGGGCCAGGGCGGTCATGGCGAAGGTTGGCCCCCACTGCTGCTCCTGCTGCGCGATGGCCATAAACTCATCGCGGGTGAGGTTAAGCTGGGGCCAGTAGTTCCAGAAGAACTTCTCGATCATCGCCAGAGGGAAGGCATCGTTGCCGGCGGGCACGGGGGTATGCGTGGTGAAGACGCAGTGCGTCTTGACCTCGGCCATGGCCTCCTCGAAGCTCTTGCCCTCAACCACGAGTTCGCGGCACAGCTCTAGGACGAGGAAGGCCGAGTGGCCCTCATTCATGTGCCAGACACTCGGCTTGTAGCCGAGGCGGCGCAGAGCGCGCACGCCGCCGATGCCAAGCACTAGCTCCTGCGAGACGCGCATCTCCTGGTCACCGCCGTAGAGCCGCGCCGAAAGCTCGCGATCCTGCGGGCTGTTCGGGTGAATGTCCGTATCCATCAGCAGCAGCGAGACACGCCCAACCTGGAACTTATAGACCTTGGCGTAGATCGTGCGACCGGGCAGTTCGACCTCGATCACGACCTCACGGCCATCGGGGTCGAGGGCCGGGATGGCGGGCACATCGGCGAAATTGAGCTTGTTATACTCCGCGTTCTGCCAGCCGCTCGCGTCGAGGCGCTGGCGGAAGTAGCCCTGCGGATAGATGAAACCGACAGCCACGAAGGGCAGGCCCATATCGCTGGCCTCCTTCACGTGGTCGCCAGAGAGAATACCGAGGCCACCGGAGTAGATTGGCAGAGACTCGTGGATGCCGAACTCGGCGCTGAAGTAGGCGATCTGGGTACCCTTGGCCTCGGGGAAGTTCCGGGTGAACCAGGTCTTCTTGGCACCCATGTAGGTGTCGAGGTTCTTGAGTACCGCATCAAACTTCTGCTGATAGGTCGGGTTGACTGCCGCGTCCTCCAGCTTACGTTGACGCACATCACGTAGAAAGTCCACCGGATTATGGTAGACAAGCTCCCACAGATCGGGGTCAATCTCGCGGTAGAGATCCTGAGCCTCAGGGTGCCAGGCCCACCAGAGGTTGTAGGCCAGATCGCGCAGCCGCGCAATACGCTCGGGGATAGGGGTGAACAAGATATCGCTTTCCAGCCGAACCATGAACGCTCCTTAATTCAGATTGCAGATTGCAGATTGCAGATTGCAGATTGAAACATGCCTCAGTCTGCAATCTGCAATCACCCATGCGACTGCGTGCATTGTACGCGCTGCGAGCGTATCTGTCTATTTGCGAAAGAGTTAGGAAACAAGGGGTTCAGAATCCTTCAAAATTGTGCTACTCTCGTAGGAAACAGACAGCTTCTGTACGAGGTGTTCATGCCAACAACCATTGACATCAACTGCGACTGTGGCGAGAGTTTTGGGCCGTGGCCGATGGGTGATGATGCAGCGGTGCTGATCCATGTCACCTCGGCGAACGTAGCCTGCGGCGGGCATGCCGGCGACCCGGCGACGATGCGGCGGACGGTGAGGCTCTGCAAGGGGCTGGGTGTGGCGGTGGGCGCGCACCCCGGCTACCCCGACCTACAGGGATTCGGGCGGCGCAGCATCCCGATGGATCCAGCCGAGATCGAGGATGTGGTGCTGACCCAGATCGGCGCGCTCTACGCCATTGCCCGCGCCGAAGGCGTGGAGTTACGCCATGTGAAAGTTCACGGTGCGCTCTACAACGATGCGGCGGCCAGAATGCCGATTGCCGAGGCAATTGCCCGCGCTGTGGCCGGATTCAGCCGCGAGTTGGTATTGGTGGGACTCGCTGGCTCGGCCCTGATATCCGCCGGGGAGTCCGCTGGTCTGCGTGTTGCCCGCGAAGCGTTCGCAGATCGCCGCTACGAACCCGACGGCAGCCTACGTAACCGTCATTTGCCCGACGCGCTCATCATTGACCCGCAGCACAATCTGGCTCAGGCCATCGGTATTGCCACCCAGGGCGTGGCCTTCAGCCTCGATGCTGTCCAGGTGCCGGTGCGGGCCGACACCCTCTGTATTCACGGCGACACCCCAGGTGCCGCCGCACGGGCTGCCGTCCTACGCCAAGGACTCGCCACCGCTGGGGTTGTGGTGCAGTCTTACTAGGATGGACAGGAGGCAGGAGGCAGGAGGAGCTTGTTATGCAGAAAACGAAACCCGCACGTACGTTCACTCTAGGCGAAATCATCGCCAACGCCGTGACCCACGGGATTGGCACGGCCCTCGCAATTGCTGGGCTGGCCATCCTTGTCGCCTTCGCCAGCCTTCACGGCGACGCATGGCATGTTGTCAGCGCGAGCATTTACGGGGCGACACTGATCTTTCTCTACCTCTTCTCCACGCTCTACCATAGCGTCCTGGGGCCACGGGTCAGCCATGTGCTGCGGATCTTTGACCACGCGGCGATCTTTCTGCTGATCGCCGGAACCTACACACCCTTCACGCTGGTGACGCTGCGCGGCCCTCTGGGCTGGACGCTCTTCGGTATTGTCTGGGGCATGGCCCTGTTTGGCGTATCCTTCCAGACCACCCTGCTGCGTCGGCACGTCGGGATTTCGCTCGGCCTGTACATCGGTATGGGCTGGGCGGTGATCGTAGCAGCCCGCCCGCTGATGGAGGCACTGCCGATGCCCGGTATGATCCTGCTGGCATCGGGCGGCTTGGCCTACACCTTCGGCGTGATCTTCTACGTCTGGCACCGGCTGCCCTACCACCACGCGATCTGGCACCTGTTTGTGCTGGCTGGCAGCGTCCTGCACTTTTTTGCCATTTTGCTATACGTCATGTCAAATACCCACGGCTAAAGCGCGTGGGCTTGCGCCTCAACCCGCACGCGGATGCGTTGGGGTGGACACCATAGGCTGTATGACGGCAGCCCGCTCGATATTGATGGCCGCATTGTAGTCGGCAGGAGCCGCATGTCCACACACGACACAGCAGAATTCCGCTTGGGTGCGCCGATTCGCCCGTTCCGTATGCCCACATCTGCTACAGCGTTGGCTGGTGTAGCGCGGGTCAACGACGACCACGCGCACGCCTGCCCGTTGCGCTTTGTAGGTGATAAAGGCGCGGAGTTGGGCGAAGGCCCAATTGCTGTATCGTGCGCGCTGCGCGGTGCCACGAACCCTTACCCGCACGCGGATGCCCTTCAAATCCTCCAGGGCGATCCCGCGTGCGGTGCGTTGGGCACACTCCACCAGGCACTTGCTGATCCGGTGGTTGGTGTCTTTCTGAAAGCGCCGCTGGCGGCCCGCCAGCCGCTTCAAGCGCCGTTTGGCCGACTTCGTGCGCACACGCTGGAGTGCCGCCCGTCGCCCCATGTACCACCGGCGCGTGCGCTCGACATCCGCACCCGTATGCGTCTCGCCGTCCGAGTCTGTGGCGAGATTCACGATGCCCAGGTCAACCCCCACCCAGCCCGTCGGCTCGTCCGGTGCGGGGTCAGCCTTCGTTTGGGTGATGCCCAGATACCAGACGTTCGCCCGCCGAAACAATTCCGCCCCACCGATGCTCCAACTCAGGTCGTAGAGGTGCGCTCGCGGGAAGTCGCCCACCACCAGTTGCCCGATCACCCGCCCGCTGAGCGTGTTGAGCGAGACTCGATCACGGCTTTTGAGCGTGTAGGAGTGGGCATCGTAGCGAATGGAGCCGTCATTACGGAACGTGGGGCACGTTTTCGCAATCACCGTGTCGGTGTCCCGATCCCGATGCTCCGGTGCCGCACGAACTGCACGGACGGCCTCGGCGGCTTTATCCCGGGCACAACAGGCCAGTTGTGCCCCGAGCCCAAAGTTCAGGCGGGTTGGGCCGTAGACGATGTGATGGAGGGTATTCTTGTTGGTGATCCCTTCGTCCCACGCCACCCGCGCACAGTACGACGCCGCCTGATTAAAGGCGGCTTGGGTCGCCCGCAACGTGGCGTCATCTGCGGTATCTACAGACAGTTTACAGCATACTGTTCGGGTGGAGATGGTTTGACTCATGGTGCAAGTATACCATAATCTGTACACCCGTGTACGTATGGGCTAAAACCGCTTACGCGGGGCGCTCCTCCCACGGCTAAAGCTCGTGGGTTTCCGCGCCTAAAGGTAATCCTTCTATGAACTGGATCTTCCGCCCGCTGGGCGATTCGGCGCTGCTGATGGATGCCGGGGACGATCATGGTGGTGTCAACCGGGCCGCGCTTGATCTCGCGGTGGCCCTAGAGACCAACCCGCCGCCCTGGCTGCGCGCCGCCGTACCCGCTATTGCGTCGCTGCTGATCTGCTTTGACCCGCTGGCGGTGAGCTATGCGGGCGTCGAATCACACCTGCGCAGTCTGTTGACGTTAGAGCGGACGGAGAACCTGATCGCAGAGCGAGTGGTGCATGTGCCGGTGCGCTACGGTGGCGAGTACGGGCCGGATCTTGAGAGTGCTGCCTGGACGCTGGGGATCACGCCCGATGATCTCGTGGCGACTCACACCGCCGGGCCGTACCGGGTGATGATGATCGGCTTCGCGCCGGGGTTCCCCTACATCGGCCCGCTACCCGATGCCCTGCGCATCCCGCGCCGATCAACCCCGCGCAGCGCCGTGCCCGCCGGGTCGGTGGCAATTGCCGCCGGCCTCAGCGGGATCTACCCAGCCCAACTGCCCGGTGGCTGGCATCTGATTGGTCATACCGACGTATGCCTCTTCGACCCGCAGGCCACCCCGCCCGCTACACTCTCCCCCGGCGATCTGGTGCAGTTTAGCGCATTGTAGAAGGTTTTAGGTTTTAGGTTTTCGCCCTGACACCTGACACCTGACACCTGACACCTGACACCTGACACCTGACACCTGA
>JBAXMH010000133.1:0-13468 GCA_037134395.1 Chloroflexales bacterium | reverse complement strand
AACTCATCGGGAGTCCTAAACAAGAGCCGTGGGCACTCGTCATTCGCGACGAGAAACTGCAACAGATTGGCCAAGTGCGGACGGATCGCCGCGCTGCGTGTATCCGTCTCGGACAGAACCCCGCGCAGATCGCGGCGGAGTTAGCACATCTTGATGCCGCGATAGACCATCTGACACGGTACAAGGCCGCAGGGTGGTGGATTGATCGTCGTCAGATGTCACTCGCGGCCCTGCTTGCCGAGGTCGGTACCTCTCTCCGTGGTCGTAAGAACATGAGAGCATAGTAATCTCTACGTCGGAGTGCTCTCTACGGGTGGCGTCGGCTCGGTCGGCACCTCCGCCGATGGAGATGCTCGCGTGGCACGCTGCTTCAGCTTCGACGCAATCTTTGTCGTGAAGACCGCAATTGCCTGCTGCTCTGCATCCCACGTCAGCGTTCCTTCGATGATCAGTACGTCTTCCGGATCCTTCATCGCCGCTGCCACCCCCCGCCACTGCTTCACGCCCACATAGACAATCAGGGACTCGCGCCTCGTCCTGAAGTCGATAGATCTGAACTGAACTGAAGGTTCACGAGCGATGAGACGTCTCAATGCCTCATCGCTCGCCGGTTCTTAATTCAGATCTGCCGATTTCAGGACGAGGCGCGAGTCCCTGACAGTGTGCCGTCACTCAGCGTCTCGAACGATAGGATTGTCTTTTGCCCCTGATAATCCGCTATCGCAGCGGGTACCAGGGAACGGATAGTCCCAATCTTTGCCTTGTAGATGTCGACCGACTCGGTCACATGGCTGAGCCGGTCGGTTTATTTATGCTCGAAACCCCACTCCCTGGTCTATGTGTGCGCATTTGTACCCTCTCGCATCAGTACAATCGTATCAGAAATTGTGTTGAGCCAATTGGTAATGCACCCTCCTTATACTAAAAAAAACCAAGTCTGAGGACTCGCCGATGAGTACGTCTGCTACTCCATTGAGCCAACGTATCCAACATATTCTCCTTGAACGGAACGGCGAACCTCTCGCGCTCCTGGAGATTCAGCGCCTTCTTCGTCGGCAGGGCTTCGCCCTCGATCTGAGTCGGCTACGTGTACTCCTGACATCGGATCTCTACACCGTGCTTGCCGATGATCGTTACGTGTTGCGCGATCTCCTGACTCCTTCTGCGCAGCCAGTGGCGAGCAGATCCGTCTTTCTGATCCACCTTCCTTTTGCGCGCACCGATTATGTGGTGCTCGACCTTGAGACGACGGGAATCCATCCCGGCCTGGATCAGATCATCCAGATCGCTGCCCTTCGTGTCGTGGATGGCCAGCCTTCGGCACTCCAATCGTGGTATGTCGCCTGTCCACCCGATCTGCTCTCGCCGTCACTGCGCCGGGCGCTGCATCTGACTGACGCTGAGGTGCAGGCTATCGCGTTAGCTCCCGTGCTCGATGCCACCTGGCCCGATATCCGTGCGTTCCTGGGCGAGCAGTGTCTGGTTATTCACAACGCCCGCTTTGACATGCAGTTCATCTCACGCCATGATCCGACGTTTACCAACCACGTGGTTGATGCACTCGAACTTGCGTATCTGATGGCCCCGGAGGCACCCCGACACAATCTTGGTGATCTTGCGACCTCCCTCGGAATCGACCTGGAGGCACTGCCAGCGATACCAGGGATGCCTTCGGGATATCAGACGGGCGTAGGCTCGCTCCACAATGCGATCACGGATATTGTCGCCCTACACGTGGTCTACCGCTGCCTGCTTGAGCGTTGGGCGGCCCTTCCTACGCCGGATCAGGCGCTGCTCGCGCACCTGTTGCCTGAGGCGTTTGGCCCAGTAACGGGTCGGGTTGCGCTGGCAGACACCCTTGTGCCCGCCGCTGATGACGCGCCCTCGTCGTCGTCGCTACTGGCGGGGACGGCGCTTGATGTCCTTGATCAGCTCTCCGCACGCGCAGGGCTTCGCCCTCGCGCAAGCCAGCGCACGATGCTCCAGATGGTCGCGGACGCCCTCGCGCAGGATCGCTCGTTGCTCCTCGAAGCGCCGACCGGCACGGGGAAGACGCTTGGCTACCTGATTCCTGCCGCGATCACAGCCGTACGCGAGGGTCGGCGGATTGCCTTGGCCACTGCCTTTAAGAACCTCCAAGATCAGCTGCGTGGCGAGGTCGAGCGCCTCCAAACGGTGTTCCCCTTCCGTACGCAGGTGCTCAAGGGCGCAGCAAGCTATCTCTGCTTGCGCAATCTCGATGACGCGATCCGGTCGGGTGAAGAAGATGATGCCGAACGACGCTTCGTCCTCGCATTTATGGCGCGCTGGGCATCCCTGGGTACGACCCTAGATGAGCTGCCGTACTGGGTGCGCCGCGAGTTGGCGGCCACTGCCGCACTTGAACACGAGGTGGCCGTCGATATGGCGACCTGCACCGAGCGGCAGTGCCCGTTCTACGACCAGTGCCATTACCATCGGGCCTACTGCAACGGCGCATCCGCCGACATCGTGCTGATAAACCAGTCACTCTGGTTAGCCGAGCCAATGCGTATGCCGCCCTTTGACGCGCTGGTGATCGACGAGGCACACAATCTCGAAGATATGGCAACCAGCGCACTTGAGCAGGAGGTCAGCGAGGCCACGCTCCGCCGCGAGTTGCTGCGTCTCACCACGCCGGGCACGCGGCGCGGAGCGCTCCAACGCATCCTCGACCTGCGCCCTGCCGATGATCTCCGCACCACCGTCCACCGTGCTCGCCAGATGGTCGGGCAGAGCCTGCATCTGATTGTCGAACTGCGTGCGACGCTCGGCGCGTTCATTAGCGGGAGCAATGAGCGGCTCCAGCCAGCGATGGGGGCGCAGCTGCGCCTCACTGGCGCGCCGGCCCGGATCTATCCAACCCGCTGGCTCATCGTGCAGCAGGCGCTCGATCAGCTGTGGAAGGTCTATCTCGAACCGCTGATACGCACGCTGGAAGATATCGTACCGCTGGTGCAGGGGCTTGATGACAGCCTCTGGCGGACGATCCGTGCAGTGCGCGATACCTTACACGACCAGCGGGGGCTGCTCGACACGATTCTTCAGGCGCGGCGTAGCGATCTTGTGACCTGGATCGAGGTGTTTACCGATGCGCAGCGCGGCGGGTGGGCCTTCTTCGCCGCACCAATTTCGGTGGCTCCCATGCTGGCTGAGCGCTACCGCCAGCTCCGATCCGTCATCCTGACATCGGCAACGCTTACGACTGGCCCACATGACTTCAGCTTCTTCGTCAATCGCCTTGGGCTTCAGGGCGTGCTTGGAAGCAATGGAGCGATTGCCCTCCCGCCGGCGCTTCCCTACGCGACCAATGTCTACCTCGGCTTACCCACCTATCTCACGTACACTCCGGCCCAGGCGACGATGCAGAGCTATGTGGAGGAGTTTGCCGCTGAGCTGACACACCTGTACCGCTTTACCGACGGGCGTGCGCTTACGCTCTTCACGGCGCGGACACGGCTTGAAGCGGTATGGGAGCGCAGTGCGCCGATTCTTGAGTCGCACGGCGTTCCGGTGTTTGCCCAGCGCGATGGCGCGAGTCGGCAGCGGCTGGCCGAGCAGTTCCGATCACATGGGGCTGCGGTGCTCTATGGGCTGAAGAGCTTTTGGGAGGGTGTGGATATTCCTGGCGAGGCATTGTCGTTCGTGGTGATGGAGAAGCTGCCCTACCCGGCCCTTAGCGACCCGGTCAGCGCCGCCCGGCGGGAGCTGGTCGCGCGCCAGAGCGGGCGCGAGTTCCAGGACTACCTGTTCCCGCTCATGGTGATCCAGTTCAAGCAAGGCTTTGGACGGCTGATCCGGCACGACACGGACTGTGGTGCAGTGATCATGTATGACCGTCGTGTCGTCCGCAAGAGCTACCTGCCCGAGATCCTGGGGGCGCTGCCGGGCTTTCAGCCGCGTGACCCGGTGGCAGAGCGATCCCGCCGCCAGTTCTACGAGCTGCTCGCGGCGCGACTGCCCGGGCATCTGGATGTGGCAGCCAAGCGCGACCTGCTTGATGGCTTGCCGGACATCCTACCGACCGACCTGGAGGCGCTGGTTGCACGGCTGGCCCTCCCCGATGTGCTCGCCGATGATGCCTACGATGCGTGGCGACCACAGATCCTGGAGGCGCTCCAAGCACTGTACGGATTCAGCGACTTTCGCTCGGCTGAGCAGGAGGCTGCCCTGCGCGCGATGCTCACCGGGCACGACGTACTGGCGGTGCTGCCAACAGGGGCGGGAAAGTCGCTGACCTTCCAGCTGCCCGCACTGCTCCGCCAGGGCGTCACGATTGTCTGCTCGCCGCTGATCGCCCTCATGCGCGACCAGATCGACAAGCTGCATGATCGCGGGATTGAGATTGCGGCTGCGCTGATGAGCGGCCAGAGCGCGGCTGAGCGCGAGGAGATCATGGATCGGGTACGCAGCGGGCGAGTCCGGCTGCTCTACCTGGCGCCTGAACGCCTGCGCGACCCGGTGATCCAGCACCTGCTCGCTGAGGCCCCCATCCGCCAGGTCGTCGTTGATGAGGCTCACTGTGTCGCGCTCTGGGGTCCGAGCTTCCGGCCAGACTTTCTGGTACTCCCGCAGATCTACGGGCTGCGGGCAGATCGACCGCCAGTTGCCGCCTTCACCGCAACGGCCACGCCGGCGATCTCGACCGAGATCCAGGCTGGCCTCGCCCTGGTTTCTCCGATTGTCGTGCGCGCCCCTATTGATCGCCCCGAACTCCAGCTGGTGGTGCTTGATCGCGGTGCGCCATACCACCCGATTCGGAGCAAGACTGATCAGATTCAACGCCTGATGCTGCTGGTGCAGACTGCTGAGCAGCGCGGCGAGGCGATGCTGATCTATACCGCGACCACAACGGAGGCTGAGTATCTCGCCCGACTGCTCCAAGTGGCCGGGTACGCAGCACGCGCCTACCACGGCCGGATGCCGACCCAGGAGCGCACCAATGTGGGCGAACTCTTTATGGAGGGGCTGATCAGCATTGTGGTTTGCACCAAAGCCTTCGGCATGGGGATTGATAAGCCAGACATCCGCTACGTGGTGCATTTTCATATGCCGGGCGATCTCGAGTCGTACTTCCAGGAGGTTGGTCGCGCTGGTCGGGATGGTCAGCCCGCATATGGGGTGCTGCTCTACCACCCGAGTGATGAGCGTATCCAGCGCTTCTTTATCGAGCAGAGCCGCCCCAATAGCGCGCTGCTTCAGGCGCTCTGGACGCGGATCGGTGCGCAGCCAGTCGATCACGTGCTGGAGCCAGCCGCGACCTGCGATGCACTCGACATTGATGAGCATGCCCTCCGTCGATCCGTCTATCTGCTGGAGCGCGCCGGCCTGATCCGGCGCGGCCCGGATGTGACCCTCCAGGCCAGCCTAACCCTGCTCGGTGCCTGGGATGCCGTGCTCCCGCTAGCCCCGGCGCATACGCTTGCGCTGCTCAGTCGGTTGCCAGTGCTGCTGCCCAATCTCGCCTGGTCACCCGAGCGCCTGACACTGGCGCAGGTAGCTGCTGAGATCACATGTGCGCCTGCCGAGCTTGAGCGGGCGCTGATCTCGTGGTCAATCGCTGGCGGGTGTCTCTACCGCCCGTGGGAGCGGGGGTACCAGATCACGCGTCTGGTGCCGCCAGAGACGCCGTTGGGCGTTATCACCCATGACAGCAGTGCGGCCCAGGAAGCGAAGCTTGATCAGATGCGTACCTTTGTGCGCGACCGGACATGCCGTTGGCAAATGCTGCGCGCCTACTTTGGTGATCCGGAAGGGCCGCCGTGTGGTCACTGCGATCGCTGCGACCCCCACCAGCGCTACCCCTGGAGCGAGCGAACCGGGCGTGATGTGCCCGATGTGAGCGACTTCCTTGATCTCGCGACGACGCTCCTTGCGCTTGCGGACTGGAATGAGCGTCGGCATCGCGCCGGGCGGGCGCCGTTTAGTATGCGCTCGCTCGTGCGCATCCTGCGCGGAGACGAGTTCGCGCTGATGCGCCACAGCGGCCCGGGGAAGGCGGCAGACCACCGACGCGTGGAACTCCGGGCGTGTCCATACTGGGGAGTCTGCCGTACCTTACGGCGCTCGGCTTCCGAGCTTGAGCGGTTCCTTGACCGACTGATCGCTGAGGGATATCTCGCTACGGCACGTGTGAACCTGCGCGATGAAGGATTCTACGAGTACCTGACCCTAACCGACCGAGGGCACACCCAGCTCCAGAGCGGTGAACACATAGGATGGTAGCACCATATGACGACGACATTCAGCTCGCTTCCTTCTGCCCTTGGCGATGATCGTTTTGGCTTTGATACCTTGGGTGGCATTCGCGCCCTGCTCCACGGGTACTCGGGCGGGATCTCGATCCTGCGTGAGTTGGCCCAAAATGCTGATGATGTGCCAGGCACGGAGGAGCGCTGGCTTGAGCTCGACTTCCAGCCCGACCGCCTGATTGTTCGCAACAATACCTCATTTCGTGACGAGGATTTCTCCCGTATCAAGCGCATCGCCGCCGGCGGGAAGCTTACCGAGCAGCATCGTACAACCGGCACCTTTGGCGTGGGTTTTGTGTCGGTCTATCAGCTCACTGATGAGCCAGTGCTGCGCTCAAGCGGGTTTGAGCTGCGCTTTCTGCCAGAAGAAGGGCGGGCTCCAGCATCACCCTGTAACATCGCGGGGGTAACGGAGTTCGATCTCCCCTATCGGCGCACCGCCACCACAGTCGGTCGTGCGCTGGGCATGGATCCAGTCACGGATGCCTGGGTAGACGACCTGCTGGAGCACCTGCTGCCGAATGAACTGCCGGTGATGTTGCTCTTTACCGAGCGTCTGTCGCGCATTACGATGATGCGAAATGGACATGTCTGCCTTGAAGTTTGCCGACATATCGTCCCCTGTGCCGCTGATGAACAGGCCGACGTCGTAACGATCACTGCCACCCACGGAGAGCGTGTCAGCCAGCATCACTGGCTGCGCTTTCGCGGGAGTGTCACGCAGGCTCCTCCCCTCCGCGCCGATGGTCGTCCGGAAAAGGATCAGGTGGTATCGGTTGTGGTGCCTGGTCGCGATGTGCCGGAGTGCCTGTGGAAGGATGCAGGACGCCTCTTTAACTACCAACCGACCAATATCAACACCCGGCTCCCGTTTCACATCAACGGCGACTTCTTCCCCTCGACCGACCGGAAGAATATTGATGATGGGCACGACACGCATCGCACGTGGAATCGTGCCGTGATCGTGGCGATTGGGCAGTGTGTTGCCGATGCGCTACCTACCCTGCTCCGCCTATTCAGCGACGATGCGGCGGGTCTTTACCGGCGGCTCCCGCTTCAGGCGTCCGCACTTCTGGCTTCCCAAAAAATGGATGCGGCCACCGCCGATCTCGTGCGCCCGATCATCGATGCGGTCTTCGCACGCGCCAGGGGGCTGCCGATCATTCAGACGGCAGCGGGCTGGAAGATGGTCACTGAAGCACGCTGGGCGAACAAAGAGATCCGCCCAGTTGTAGAAGCGGCTGAGCCGCGCCTGATGCTTGCCGACCTCCAGAGCCTGGCCTGGGAACTCATCCAGCGGCTCAAGGTGCCACCGTATATGCTGGGCGACTTTGTCGCCCAGGTGCAGGCCGAGGTGCAACCGGCCAGCCTGCTGCGCGATGGCCCGCCCTACCTGCGCACGCCCAAGCAGCTTGATGCGCTCTATGTGGTACTGGAGCTTGACTCAGCCCGTCAGTACGACCAGCAGATTGCTCGTGCACCGCTCTTCCTCGACCAGAGCGGGCGACTTCACCCCGCAAGCGGGTGTCGGATCGGCCGAGATCAGGAACAGCGCGAGTGCTTTGGTGACGCCGGGGTCGCGTTCTGGGTCGGCGACCCGCAGCGCTACCCGCGCACAGCCAGGCTCATGAGCCCGGTCGCCCTCACCGATCTCTGGCCAGCGATCGCCCGACAGATGCCAGGTGAGGTGGCGCTTCAGGATGCACCACCGTGGCTCAACACACGCGCAAAGCTCTACCGCCTGTATAGCACGGTCATCCACACTGGCGAGAGTATCAACAAAGGTGAGGTAGCGAGCCTGCCGCTCTGCCTTGATCGCAATGGCCGGCTACGTCGCCCTAGCAGTGTACGCATGCCCGTAGGAGAGCCACGACTTTACAAGATCCTCGCCGATGATCAGGATGCACCGCTAGTTGAGCCGAAAGTTGCCGAGGATCTCACTTACCGGTCGCTGTACAGCAACCTCGGAGTACAACCGTTTGGCGTTCGCCAGCTGATCGACTACCTGGAGCGGGTCGCGCCGAACCCTCAGCAAGAGACGCGACTCCAGGATGCGCTCACGAGCCTGAATAGCCGCGAGAAGTTGGAACTGATCTACCGCTACCTGAGCAGCCATCGCGAGGAGTTTGATACGCGCCTAGTGGAAACGCTGCGCCACCGGATGCGGATCTGGGTCTGCCGAGAAGATCGGCTGCACCGCGCGGTAGATGTACGGCTACCGCCGGATGTCGTAGACTGGCCACAGTTTCTCGCAGTAGACCGCATCGTGCCATTTGAGCGGCGCGCGGGACTGCACCCACTATTTGAAGAGACGCTCGGCATGAAGCCGCTGGATACGCGCGATGTGATCAAGGACTCCCTCCTTCCCCAGTACGCGAAACTCGACCGTAAGGAGCAGCAGGAAGCCCTGCGCTACCTGCGCACCCACGTGCAGCTCTTCAAGGATGACAAAGAGCTGTTTCGTGTAGCCTGTAGCACCCCGCTGCTCTATGGCGACGACGAACAGCTCTATCTGCCAGGCACGCTCTGCTTTCCCGAGTCCGATCTGGAGCGACTCTTCCCCGGCAAATTCCGCCAACTCCACGCCATATACCGCGGCGGTGGCAGCGATGTGGGGCCGTGGATGGAACTTTTCGCTACACTCGGCGTGAATCGTGTTGCCAGCGCCCCAGTCATTTTTGAGACGATCAACCAGATACGCCAGCGAAAACCCGCTGAGGTGATCGACGATATCGAGCGGATGTTCCGCTACCTTGAGATTCACTGGGAGAAGTATTACGCGCAAGGTGCGCTTGGCTCGCGCCTGCGCGATCTGGCTTGGCTACCAGCTGATGGCGATCCAGTAAACTGGCACCGGCCAACCCAGCTCTATCCACGCATCGACAAATCGCTGGTTGACCAAGTCGCCCCAGTGCTTGGTCTCTCTCAGCAGCGCCCGCAGAAAGCATTTGCCGATGCGCTTGGTTTTCCCTTTGTGGATACGAAGACCGCCGTTCTCCAATTACAGCGGCTCAGCGAACAGAAGTTAGCTCCGACCGAACACCTCTATACCTTTCTTAGTCGGCCAAATGTTAGCGAGGCGGATCTGAAGCCCTTGCGGAGCCAAGCGGTGATCTATGATCGGGCGCGACAGTGCTTCTGGCGTGGCGATCAGGTCTTTCTGCGCAACCACCGCGACCACTTTGGACTATATCGCTGTTATGCGGACGAGAGTGATTACCGGCAGTTCTTTGGTCGTCTAGGGGCACGCGATACACCGACCTTCAAAGACTATGTAGCACTGATCATCGAGATTGGCGAGCGGTATCGAGGCAAGCCAGTTCCTGACACGGAAACGAAGCTCCTTCTGAGCGCCTATAACATTTTACACGAGGCCCCGGACGAGGTACTGGTGGCACTGCATGATCGCGCCTGCGTGGTCAGTACTGTTGGCGATCTAGAGTGGTTGCTGCGAGTTCCTCAGAAGGTTGTACTCCAGCCACCCGATAGATACGCCCGCCATTTACCCGAAGTTCCACGCGCGCTCTACGAGACTCATGGCGAGACGACTCTGCGGCGTATCGGAGTCAAAGCGATTGAAGATGTTATGCGCGTTGACCTACCATTCATCCCGGATCGCTCGCGTTTGATGCCGTTGAGCACGCATCTGGGTAATGACTGGATCGCATATGCCATTGAGCGGCTATTGCACCACTACAATTTGCTTGGCCGGCAGGAGCAAATTCGCCAGGAGTTGGCGAGCCTGTGCGCATACAACCAGCGTGCCATTCAGGTTGAGTACGTGGTTCAGTTAGGGAGCGAAACGTACCGCAGTGGCCTCAAAAATCTAGAGATCCATTATGACCGCACAAAGCGAGAAGTGTATCTCTATGAAGATCTAAAAAATGGCAAGCTTCACCGCGCTCTCGCCGATGTGCTGCGCCAAGTGATCAATATTGATTCGCTTTTGCCGGCGCTGCTAAAGGATCTCCTGGCCGATCCTGGCAACGTGGTACAGATCCTCGACGATAACGATATTCGTCCACTGCCAATACCACCCAAGCTGAAAGACATCTATTACCACCCAAGCTGAAAGACATCTATCTTGGTGAAGGGAATATTAAGGTTGGTATTGAGAAGGGTGGCACTCAGGAAGATGGTGTCACGGGAGAGGAAGTGTCAGGTAAAACACCTGGCTTAACTCCCACGCCTATACCTCCGATCATTACGTTGCCCCCTGGCACACGTCCCGAGCCGCCCCGCCCCCCAACCTCACGCCCTGGCGTGCAACCAGCCCCCGGATCGAAAGTCGAGAAACCCGACGAGACACCCTCTGGAGGTAAGACAACGCGTGACTTAGAGTCGCGCTCTCCGGCGACCGGCCCTCAGCCTTCCCCTGTGCCAGCCCCACAGCCACGCCCGAAGTTTCACGGCCGCACACAACTCACCAGCCCTACTCTGCGCACAGACTGGGATGGGTTGCGCGAGCGCGTCACTGCCTGGGGCCAGCACCATAACCTACAGCTTGATACCGATGCGATAGGGCCGATTACGAGCCCGTGCCCACGTCCTCCACGCCCTCCCATCCCGCCGGTGACGCAGAACCAGGCCCGCTTTATCCTTTCATTTGCCGAATACAGCCAGGGCTTTTTGCGGCTGAGTAGCCAGGCCGAGGGGTTGTTCCCAGGTAAGCCGACCCAGGTTATCTGCCGGACTGATTTTACCGATGTATTCACACTCTGGCTAGAATGGGATCGGCGGCCACCGATTGCCTACAATCAGGATGCCCTAGCGCACTTCTTTATGACCCATGGCATCCCTGCCGGCGGCATCGTCTACCTTGAACTGCTGCACCAGGGAGAATACCGTCTGTACTTCAACCCCGCGCCGCATCAGGTTCGCGCCGTTCGCCTCGCCACAAATGCGCAGGGACAGGTGCAGTATGAGACTATCGAGTTTATGGATGTGAACTGCGAGACCGACGAGGCGATCTTCCGCGCCGAGAAGCGCCACGAAGACCCGGAGGCTCTGTGGCTTGAGGCGGTGAATAAGCGCTCGGTCGAGGAGACGATCTGCGATCTCCTGATGGCCGCCCCCGACGGGTGGATCCACGAGGATGAGTTGCGGGCGCTGGTCGAGAACCAACGGATGCTTGCGGCAGGAACGGTGGCGCAGGCGCTGCGCGGGAAGCCCTACTTTATCAGCGATGGCCATGGTTTCTGGCGGCTTGACCCAGCCAAATTTCTGGCGTCGCCAGAGCACATGCCGATTGTGCGCTGGATTCAGGCAACGGATCGGCTGCTCGGCACCAGCGATCATCTGCTCACGGGAGCCCTGGAGCAGATCCAGCCCCCGTTCAACCAGCTACGCAATCGCATCACAGCGCTCCAGCAGATTCAGGGCACACATCCAACCGTGAGCGGGGTGTCTGCGCTTCTGGCACATATCGCCGCCCAACCTGACAACAATGTCGCGGTTCAGGATCTGGAACGCCTCCTGATCGAGAGGATAACCGCCGAACAGTACGATCCGTCCGCCGACCTTGAGCTAGACCAGGAACTGGAGCGTATCAAGCAAAATCACGTCTGGAGCATCGCGCTGCGCCCTGCCTTGCGGCAGGTGTTGAAGCGCCTCAATGATCAGCATGCACATCAGCGTGCATATGATCTCGCGATTCTCTGGGCAGAGCATGACCAGGATCACGGTCAGGATGTAGCTACTCTGGGACGACAAGCCGACGCCTGGTCCAAGATCAGTGGCTCCACCAAGCCATCAGTGACCCAGGTAATGGAAGCACTCGCTATCGATCCTCGTATGAGCGAGCTGTTTACGCTACTAAGCAAAGCCGTCCAGAGCGAGATACACGCCAGCCTACCGGCAACCAATACACCACAAGCGTGGACGTCAACGGGATCGACATTACTAGCGCGGCTCCGCAATCTCTCCAGCGCCCACGACCGGCTACAGAGCAGTCACCGTACCGCCTTCCGCGACAGCGTTGAGGTGATCCTCAAAAATGCCTGGCCCCACATAGGTGAGACCGTAAAGGTGGATCTGGCGCTCCAACTCGCTTTAAACTTCAAATTGGGGCTTAACGACAACCAGAATAGCAATCTGATCCAGAGTATCGAAAAGAAAAGGCGGCAAGGTGACGACATCGACGCCTTCGCTATCGGACAGGTGCTCTGGTCATACATCGCCTTGGATGAGGATAAGAAGAATCTTGCCGCCGTGCTTGCGCAATGCTGCGAAGGATTCCAGGTGTGGGAGCGCGCAAACAACAAGCCGTGGAAAAGCCTTCTGCCACTATCAACGCAAGAGCGTTTGATGCGCGGATGCAAGCAAAACAGCGCCACCTATATCCAGCGCGAGAACCAGCTTCGCGATCAGATCAAAGGTGCCGGTGGTAGACCATCCAGCGCAGAAATCGTGCAAGCGCGGGTGAAATTGGCTGAGGAGATCGATACCGCCATCAAGCGTGCGATACATGGGGTGGCATGAAAAGCTGTGAGCCCGGCGTCTGGTAGATCTGACATACGTCCGCACCACCACGAGGGCGTCCCTATGACTCAGCGGCGGTGAGGACGTATGTCAGATCGGTCACCGCACGACGATGGCTCACGATCCTCTCTACGTCGGAATGCTCTCTACGGGTGGCGTCGGCTCGGTCGGCACCTCCGCCGATGGAGCCGCTCGCATGGCACGCTGCTTCAGCTTCGACGCAATCTTTGTCGTGAAGACCGCAATCGCGTGCTGCTCCGCATCCCACGTCAGCGTTCCTTCGATGATCAGTACGTCTTCCGGATCCTTCATCGCCGCCGCCACTCCCCGCCACTGCTTCACGCCCACATAGACGATGTAGGTGGTCGTTGGCATGACCGCCGGAACCGGGACGCCCTTGGGCATCGCCGGCAGCGGGCTGTTATGGGTCAGCATGAGAATGACGGTATTCCCCCGCTCGACCACGGATGTGGGTCGTCCTATCACAGTCACTTTCACGATATGTGCGCTCCCTTAACCTTCTCGGATCGTGTCTATCCGTAATCCCGTATGTCCCATGTGATCTTCTCGACAGGGGAGACGTGAGCCGAACCGCACGGCGTCACCAGCGCGTCCCTACGTCGGAGGACTTTCTGCGGGTGTCGGCGTGGTCGGCGGAGTTGCGCGTGTGGCACGCTGCGCCAGCTTCGATGCAATCTTCGTCGTGTAGACCGCAATCG